>CAZNYT010000140.1:0-3435 GCA_964577315.1 uncultured Desulfovibrionales bacterium | reverse complement strand
CCGGTCTTTTCATAAATCCGCCGGATAAGGTACAAGGCAAAGGCAGTGGTGCTGATGGTGACCACGATACCCGTCAGGACCATGACCAGGGGAACCAGGTCCGGCTTCGGTCCTGGTGTTTGGTAGGAAATGGCAATGAAAAATAGAAAGACTCCCCCGGCCATTACATTCAGGGCGATTATTTTTCTAAGGAGCTGGGGATAGTATATCAGCCCCAAGAGTCCAATGCTGAACAGCACAGCAGTAGGGGCGTAGATGTAAAGGCTGGACATTCTCTTTTTCCTCCAGGGTTTGGGCGGATCACCTGTTTTTTGCGGATAAAGACGAGGACAGACAGTATCCTGAGCAGGAACAAAATGAGAGCCAGACCCATATATAAAGCTTGTATCCGGTAAACTATAGCCGATTCTGGTTAAAAATTACGGGTGGATTTTTTTTCAGAACAAGATCAGCTGTCTGTAATTTAATATCCCTTTTTTGAAACAGTCAACATGGGAACTTTGAGTTTATCCCATGTGCAAAGTGTTTGGAGCACTATTCGCTTTGCTTCATAACCCCTCAGAACAACTGATTTCAAATGAATCTTGTGAGCACAGCTAATTTTATCCCTTATAGAAAAAAAGCTTTTACAAATCAGCAAATGTTATAATAGAGTTCAGGAATCCATCTAAAATTGACTTGGGGTGTGAGGGGAAGCTGTCCAGGCACAGATGACTTAACCCAGCCTCGGGGGCCGGGAGTGAATGTACGAGTTGCCTACGAAAGAACAGCGCAATCAATAGAGGATGCAGCATAGGCCTCGTAGATTTAACTTGCTGGAGATTTGGAGCTCTTTTCAGTTTGGACTCTCAAGCACGTTTTTTCGCTGCTCCACCCCAACCTGCCCTCCATGCATCTAAGAACCTCATTGAACCCCTATCTTTAACACCCTTCAAGGGAGGAAAATGTGTCAGGCGTCCACCTCTCATTCAAAGAATCCGGTTTCTTGGTTCAGAGTGACCCGCAAGAATGCCTGGAAGTCCTTAAAAACGCACCCCTGGGAATCTTTACTTCTGCTCCCGGGGAGGGACTGCTCTCGGCCAATCCCTCCATGGCAGGGATGCTGGGCTATGAGTCCCCCGGGGAAATGATGGAACAAGTACCAGATTTTCCAGCCCAGGTATTTGCTTATGCCCGGGACAGGGAAAATTTTTTTGATCAGCTTGAAAATTACGGCCAAGTAGAGAGGTTTGAGTGCCGTTTTACCCGGCGGGAGGCATCCATCTTCTGGGTATGCATGAATGTCTGGGTTCTGCGGGATCAAGCTGGACATATCTCCCATTATCAGGGGTTTGTCACGGACATTACCCATCAAAAAGAAGCAGAATCTGAGCCCAGGGAGGGAGAGGATATCTTCGGGACCTTGGCCCAGAAGGCCCCGGTATCCATTATGCGCTTCGACTCCCAGGGGCGGGTGGATTTTGTTAATGACTGGCATATAACCAATTTCGCCTTCAACAAGCTGGACAAGGAGTTTTTCCTGGGCAAAACCGTTCATGAGCTGCCGGGCTTGGTTAATGCCGGGATAGCGGACGAGGTGGCCAGGATATTCCAGGGAGAAACAGTGGAATTTGATGAGGTCTATTTTCCTGCCCTAGCAGAGGGCAGGCCGGCCTGGATCAGCATCAGGGGAGTGCCCATGTACAAGTCCGGCCAGATAGCCGGAGGGATACTGATCCGGGAGAACATTACCGAGCACAAAAAAACCGAAAAGGCACTCAAGGAAAAAACGGCGCTACTGGAAGCATTCTTGGACAACACCCCGGATATCATGAGTATCAAGCGCCCGGATTTAAGCGTGGTTCGCTACAATAAAACCGGACTGGAGTTTTTGGGCATGAGCCCGGAACAGGTTCAGGGGCAAAAATGTTTTAACCTGCTTGGCAGACAAAATCCTTGCGAAAGCTGCGTAAGCCTGGAGGCAGTAAGCAGCAAGGAGCCGGCGGCCAGGGAAAAGTACGTGCCTGAATTAAAGAAGTATTTTAGCTGCCGGGCCAACCCCATAATCTCCGAAAATGGTGAGGTGGAATATGTAGTGGAGCTTATCCGGGACATCACAGAGCGTAAGCGGATGGAACGCGAGCTACGGGAGAGCGAAGAGCGCTTTTCACTGGCAATGCAGGCAACAAGGGATGGGCTTTGGGATTGGGATGTAACCACTGGCGAGGTATATTTCAGTCCGGGATATGCCAGGATGCTTGGGTATGATTCCACTGAAGTGCCTGGGCATGTGCAGACATGGCTGAATTTGATTCACCCTGAGGATAAACATTTAGCCTACCAGGCTAACAAGGATTGTATAGATAACCTGGTGGATTCTTTTGTGGTCGAGTTTCGCATGCAAGCCAAAAGCGGAGAATGGGTCTGGGTTCTAGGGCGGGGCAGCGCAGTTAAAAGGGACAACTTCGGCAAGGCCCTGCGCATGATCGGGGCGCATACGGATATTACCGCCCGCAAGCAGGCAGAGGAAAAGTTGCGCCAAAGCGAAAACCGCTTAGCTGAAATCAACAACTGTCTTTTGAGCTTGGGAAGGGATTACGATGCCAACCTTCAGAGGCTTACGGAGCTTTGCGGCAGGCTGCTGGGCGCTACCTGCGCCCTCTACAACCGGCTGGAGGGCAATATGCTCTATTCCCGGGGACAGTGGCAAGCCCCGTCGGACTACGATCCCTGGGACCGTCCCGAGGGACATATCTGTTACGATGTCATGCATAGCCAGGCCAATGAAACCTTTGTGGTCCGGAATCTCCAGGAAACCCGTTACGCACAGACCGATCCCAACGTTACCAGGTACGGCCTGGAGACCTACATAGGGCATCCGGTTAGACTGGGAGAACGGAGTGTAGGTTCACTTTGCGCGGTCTTTCAACAAGATGTCCAGCCTGCGGAGGAGGACAAACGGGTAATCGGGATAATAGCCTCAGCCATTGAGCAGTGGGAGGAGCACAGGCAGGCCGAGGAGGCGCTTATCAGTGCCAAGGAGCAGTCCGAGGCTGCCAACCGGGCCAAGTCGGAGTTTCTGGCCAACATGAGCCACGAGATCCGGACTCCCTTGAACGGGATTGTGGGCATGATGCAACTGTTGCAGACTACCGGCCTAAACCAGGACCAAAAGGAATACGTGGACCTGGCCCTGTCCTCGGCCCACAGGCTAACCAGGCTGCTTTCGGATATCTTGGACCTTTCCAGGGTTGAGGCGGGTCAGATGGAGCTGCGGGAGGGGGAGTTCAATGTCCAGGAGCTGTGCGATTCCGTGTATGAGCTGTTTAAAATTCAGGCCAGCGAAAAAGGAGTTCCCCTGGAATACTCTCTGGATCCCTCCCTTCCCTCTCAGATGGTAGGAGATGAGGCCAGGCTGCAGCAGATCCTGTTCAACCTGGTGGGCAATGCCCTGAA
>CAZNYT010000139.1:0-3719 GCA_964577315.1 uncultured Desulfovibrionales bacterium | reverse complement strand
AAACACCGAACTTGATTCAAGGCATGTTATAGATGTTATTCTGGCTGACAAACACGTGTATAGGTTTTGATTTACGCTTCCTTGGAGTGAGTTTTTACGTCCTGTTTGCAAAGTCCCCGGACCATGGTGAATAGTTACCAAATTTTAAAGAGATAAAGACGGGCATTGTTTTAAGTATCCAAAATCAGCTTCAATCACCATCAGGACGGCATGCTCCCTGTCCAGAGCGGCCAGTTCACAGAAAGGATTTTTTATATTTGCCTGTGTAGCCTTTCATATGTTCGAGCAACTCAAGTACGAAAGGGTTTCCTGCAAGCTCCTCAAAGACCACCCTTTCAGCCCTGGCTTGAACATGGAGAGGGAGCTCGGCAAGCTTTTTCAAAAAGCTCTTCCTGTATTCAACTTTTTACATTCTGCGTCAAGGATTGATAATAATCTTTGGCCTCATCGACTGAAAGCTCTCCATAATCCACCACGTAGCACAGGCCTTTGTGCTGTTTATACTTCATCTGAACAGAAAAATAAAAAACAGATCAAGACAATATCAGGATTCGGGGCCGGTTCCGCAGGCTGACCGGATGCGCCCGCATACCGGCTAGACGGAATATTCCGAGCACGGACAGCTACACTCCCAGCTTAAGGGCGGTTTCGGCCACCCGGGCGCCAAGCCTGGATCCGTTTTCCCTGGCCTTGTCATCGGGTTCTCCCACGCAGGCAGTACCGTAATGTCCCGTAGCACTCAGGGGATCGCCCATAATTATCATGCCGTAGATCATCAGGGCCTGGATAATGGAAAACATGGTGGTCTCCTTGCCGCCTGTAGGATCGCCCGAAGTGGCAAAGGCCGCACCAACCTTGCCTTCCATCTTTTTCCTGAGGCTTATGAATTCCTCTATAATTTTCTTCAGGTCTGCAGCCATAACCCCGAAGTAAACCGGAGACCCGGCGATAACTCCGCTGCAATTGAGAAAGTCCTCTTTGGTCACCTCTGCAGTGCTTTTAATTACTGCCTGAGCTCCATCCACGGAATCCACGCCTTGAGCCACAGCCTCGGCCAGCTTTCTCGTATTTCCCGACTTGGAATAGTAAAGAACCAGTATCTGCATATGCCAGCCTCCAGTCATTATTCATTAGGTTAAAGAAAAGTTCCTCTTCCATTGGATCGGGACGGTGTGGTGAATATTTACTGCAGTCAAATCAGAGCAGGTGTTCACATAACATTACCCTTTTTTTTAAGAAGAAGTTCCCCGGACTTTGAAGAAAGACCAAGCTCCGGGAGAATCCTGTCCACTTGGGATCTGTTGCCGTATCCTCCCAGGAAACCATTGACCCTGGCTGCCGAGGTGGAGGCCACAAAGGCATCGAATGCCACATAAAAGGACAGGTACTCTTTTTTGATTTCAGGATAGCGCTGGAGATAGAATTTCTGATGATAATCTTCTGCCGGATAAAAGCTCTCATAAGGGGCGGTTTTTGTTTCAACCCTTCCGGGCAGTTTTTTCAGGCTTTTTTCTATCATCTCCTTTTGTTCCAGGGAGTGATAGAAAATTGCATTCATGTATTGCCTGGACGCTGACTGCCTGGAGTAATCGTGTTCATTCCAGAATATTTTGAGCAGTTCCTCGAAAGACAGGATTTCGGGGTCAAACCTGATCTGTATGGTTTCCATATGATCCCCGATCTTGTGATAATTGGGGTTTTTGGTTGTACCCCCGGAATATCCTGCAACCGTCTCGTACACTCCGTTCTCGACGCCGAACCTGGCGTCCGGTCCCCAGAATCAGCCCAGAGCAAAGGTTGCTGTTTCAAGTTGAACCGGCTTGTTCAGGTCAATGGGCGGGATGATGGCTTGAGGCTCGCTCAGCATGCTTTTCTCCCTGGTAAAAATGTTTTCCGCATAGGCTGTAAGAACAGCCATAATAAGCAGTGCAAAAAATAAGTATTTTTTCATGAGTCTTTTTCCCGGGTGAAGCTTGTGTCTGTGATGACAAAGAGTACTTCACAGTTTTTTCAACATAAGTAATATCATAATTATTACTGGGAGCAAAGGCAAGAATACCATGTGAATCTTGCAGCGCTGACAGCCATTTTCAGCCTGAACCGGTTCAGTTCCGCCTGACCAGGACAAAAGGCTGTATGCACGGGCGTTCTTGCAACCCCTGCCGGACTTCTTGACGAGAGAAGCCATCAGGACATAGACTCTAGTACTGCAAACCGTTATATGTCCTGCTTACCTGATATCCCCGCGGTGATATGCGAGGCAGCAGTGAGCGGGCCCTCGCACTGATGGGATACTCCATTCCAGCTGCTGGACAGTTATCTGTAAAAAAGGCGGTATGCCTGCAAAAAAAGGAAGGAAGAAAAATGAGTACGACAAATATTACCATACTTCTGCCTGCAGGGCGTCTGCCCCTGGAAATAATGAGCCGGGCCCATGTCCTGGCCCGGGAAAATGGCTTCTGCGTATATCTTACCAATGAGCAGAACTTGAGGCTTCTGGATGTACCAGAAGAGATGGATAAAGAGATAAGAAAGGAGTTTACCGACCTGGGAATGCAGCTCAAGGCCCCGGGCAGGTTTCCCCTGCCCAAAGTGTGCGTTGGCCAGGGCAACTGCAAACTGGGCCTCATAAATCCCCAGGATATAGCAGACCGCATGGTGGGCAGGTTTGCCGGCAGAGAGATAAAGCCAAAGCTCAAAATCGGCGTTTCCGCCTGCATATTCAGTTGTTCAGGTGCAACAGTCAAGGATATTGGAGTGGTCTCCGCCAGAAGCGGATTCGAGCTTTACGTGGGCGGAAAGGCAGGTGTTCAGCCGCAGGCCGGCCGGCGGATTCTCAAGGGAGTGGATGAAGAAGAGCTTTTGCAGGCCATAGAGAAAGTGGTGGACTTTCACCAGGAGCGCACCCCCAGGAAGCAGAGGATGGCCAGGCTGATCGATGACCCTGATTTTCCCTTCCCGACGCAAGTGTAGAAACAGGCTGCACTGATTTGCAGGTCACCTCTGTTGGTCGCCCTAAATAAAAATGGGTTGGACTTTCGTCCAACCCATTGAAATATGTGGTGGAGCTGCGGGGAATTGAACCCCGGACCTCCTGAATGCCATTCAGGCGCTCTCCCAACTGAGCTACAGCCCCCTGCAAACTTTAGATAAATATATTTCCTTCTTCAGCTTGTCAAGAAGCATTTTTCAGGGGTAAAAACTTTCTTGCCCTGCCGGCCGGCTTAAGTTAGGCTAAAGCTTGTAAAAACCTGTTGTGCGCCAAGGGACTTTTTTACAAACCCTAACTGCAGGAAAAATATGTCCAGTTTGACTACTGCAGACTCCGGCCGATAATGCGGCCAGGTCAGGGCGTTTTGCAAGCGGGCGATACTCCTGCGCAGGGAGGCTTAAAATGCGCCTGGGGTTGAAAATCTTTCTGCTTCTGTTCGTGGCCGCCTTCACCATTTCCGGGGCCACCGGGTCCTATTTCTATTATCAGGCCAGGCAAACCTTGATGGAATCCATCCAGAGCCAGTTGCTTACCGCGGCCAAATCCTTTTCCGGGCTCATTTCCGGAGACGACCTGGAAGCCCTCAAATCTCCTGAAGACATGGATTCCAGCGCCTACGCCAGGATCCAGCAGATCCTCCACCAGATAGCCCTGACCAACGACGACTTCCTGTTTGCCTATACCATGCGCATCCAGGACGATGAGGTCCTGTTCGTGGTGGACTCGC
>CAZNYT010000138.1:0-3818 GCA_964577315.1 uncultured Desulfovibrionales bacterium | reverse complement strand
GCATCATGCCCATGATCCCGTTCAAGGGGGTGCGGATCTCGTGGCTCATGTTGGCGAGAAACTCTGATTTGGCTTGACTAGCAGCTTCAGCTTGCTCCTTGGCCTGAACCAACTCTTTTTCATATCGCTTACGTTCTGTAATATCCCTGATATTAGCCACGATTAAAGATTCCTCTGCGAAGTCTATCCTTGTCAGCGAGACCTCCACATAAAAGGATTCCCTATCTTTGGGTCTAAAAGCCTCCCATTCAAAAAACTCCCCGTGGTTATCAATTACCTTTTCCCATTTTTCAGAGAGAGTTTCTAAATACATGTTGGGCCCAGAAATATCCCCGATGGTGCACGAGAGGGCTTCTTCCTTTTCCAGGCCATATATTTGGCACATCCTGGAGTTCACATCCAGGATACTTCCTTGGAGATCATGAATGATTATAGCATCGTGGGTATTGTTGTATACTTTTCTAAGTATCTCTTCAGGGGAGACTTTTAACATAACTTCCTCTCTTAGTTTGGAGTCAGCAAAGGATGAAGATGAACTTCAATCCAGTCAGCAAATTGCATTCTAATTTTTTATAGAGGAGAAATACAGAAGATTGGTGCTATTCCCCCATCAGCACCTCGATTTCGGCTTCCTGAATGGTTTCCCCTCTATATTGTATCAAGGGTTTCTTGACCCTGCTAACAACCTGTTCTCCTGGTAGCATTTCATGGGTGAGCACGAATTCAGGTTTGGCTTCCATGTCCTCTGTATAGTGCTTTCCTTCCAGATCCACGATATCGTAGCCCTTCTGCTTGAAAAACTTGTACAACCGGGAAATGTAGGATTTTAGCTCCTTGGTAGCTTGATCTTCCGGTGGTAGTTTGCGCACCCTCTGAATCATTTTGTACAATTCTTCTCCCAGGTGGATGGCCAAGGAGTGATCCATTGCTTCCGCTTCCTTCTGCCTTTCCTGGTCCGGGGGATGTTGACCGGGTTCAGGTATGAGAGCGGTTTGCATTTCCAAAAGCTCTGCCAGCCTGGAGTCCAACATGGCTTGCTGTTGCTGGAATTCTTCCCGAAGCTCCTGGTTTTTCTCTTCACTTTTTTGATCCAATTTCTTGGCTCTGCGCCGGGAAAAGATACCCAGAACAAATCCGCTCAAGCCCAGCAGGACTGCGCCCAGGGTTGTTGCGCCCAGGTAAAGCGTTCGCTCTTCCACTAGGTCTTCAAATGTTTCCAGCCTGGAATCTGTTCGGTCCAGCCTGGTTACAATATCCTGATCTGTATGCCCTATTTTCTGGGACAAATCCTGGAGCCTGTTTTCCAGATCCTGCTGGGTTTGATCCACCTGTTCCTGCTGTTTTTCAAGTTCAGTTTCCATTCTTGAAGAGAGCTCCTCCAAACTGGATTCGACTTGGGATATGGTTTCGTTGAATCCGGAAAGGTCTGCTTCCAGATCTCCAAAATCCCGGATTACATCCGAGTGCTGTTCTTGCTGCCTCTCTATATCGGCCAGGGCATTCAAGGTCTCCTGGTAATCCGAGACAATCTCTTCCTGGGACTGCTGGAGCCCGGCTATGGTTTCCTGCAATTCATCCTGAGCCTCACGGATGCCGGAAATAGCCTCTTGTAATTCTTGGTTTTGCTCTCTTATCTGCTCCCGCTCTTTTTCGTTTTCCTCCATCCTTGCTTCCAGACTGGATAAATCCGCCTCAAACATGTCCATGTATTCCTTGAGAACAGAATGTTCCCGGGAGAAATCGTCCTCGAGCCGGGATAGCTCCCTGGTAAGTTCGCGTCTTAAGGATTCCACCTCGTCTTCAAGTTCTATGAGCCTTGTCCCGCGTTCATCTGTCAAAGGGTCCTGGTCATCGGGCTGGGCGAAAATGTTTCCGGCCAGCAAGAGTTTCAAAGGGATTAAAATCAGAAGGTATTTCATTGTTCGGATCCTAATAGAAAACTCGAGAGTTAAAAGTAAAAGGTAAAAAGTAAGAGAAAAAAATCAGTACGTTAAGCTAGAGATGTTAATGGTATAGAGAAGGCTAAAGATTCTCGATAAAAACAATGGGTTGTCAAAGCGCTTTTGACTCTCTAGTAGAAAAGAAGTGATAGTTTTTTGGTATCGGTCATTATCACTCTGCTTGGCCTGAGTTTACAGAACTGATAAGGTTGCTCAGGGCGAGTAGGTTTTCCCTGTCCCATTTGCCAGCCTTATCCTTAGGGGTTTCGATAATCATGGGAATGCGTAGAAACCCGGGCTCGTTTAGTATCAACCTGAAGGCGTCCAGTCCCAATTCCCCTTGTCCGATGTGCTCATGACGGTCCTTGCGGCTGCCCCAGCCGGATTTGCAGTCGTTTAGGTGGATGGCATGCACCCGGTCTATACCCAGTATCCTGTCCAGTTGTTGCAAGCTGTTTTGAAAGGCATCTCTTGTGCTCAGATCGTATCCGGCAGCGAACATGTGACAGGTATCCAAGCAGATGCCCAGCCGTTCAGGGTAGTTGCTGGAGTCCATGATAGCCGCCAATTCTTGAAACGTAGCCCCTAGGCAGGTACCCTGGCCAGCTGTGGTTTCCAAGAGCACTTTGACCTTGGAGCTCTCGGGATCTTGAGCTCCTGCCTTATCCAGGGCCTGGTCCAGGGACTGAACATAGGTGCGGATTCCTTGCTCCAGGGTTTGTTCCTTGTATGCCCCAGGGTGGGTTACCAGCAAGGTGATGTCCAACAGGGAGCAACGAATAATTTCTTGGGCAAAGGCTTGAATGGATTTTTCCCGCACGGATGCATCAGGCGAAGCCAGATTGGTGAGATAGCTGTCATGGGAGATAATTGGATAATATCCCCATCTATGCCAGGCTTGCTTGAAGGCAGCAATGGTTTGTTCACTCAAGGGCGGGGCAGTCCACTGGCGCTGGTTCTTGGTGAACAATTGTAGGGCGGTTCCGTCAAGTGCCATTATCCGTTCAATCGCCCTGTGCACACCTCCGGCTGCAGAGCAATGAGCACCGAGATACCTTGAAGTGTTGTCTTGGGACGAATTCATAGAAATTGGTAAGGTTATATGTAAAACCAGGATTACCTGCCAGCTCTTGAATTTTTATAGTAGGGATTATAGCAGGGTTCAAACTTTTTTTCTTGCAAGGCCTGGACCAATTCTTCCCGGGAGGTCACGGGTTCCAGGAAACGGGTGGCTGCCAAGCCCAGCTCATCCAGGGCATGGGCATCACTTCCCCCGGTCAGGGTGACTTGATACTTTTCTTGCCAGTTTTGGGCCAGGGAGTTTTCCTTGTTGGAATTACGTGCATTTATGCCTTCTGCGTATTGAACAAGCCCGGAAGATACAAGTTTTTCATCAACACTTTGCAATTTGCGGAAGGGATGCGAGGCTATGGCAACCCCTCCCATATCCCGGACCCGGCGCAGCATTTCACCTGCAGAGAGATAATGAGGCAAATCCTCCAAAGGTCCAAAGAGGAGGAAATGTCCCTGAGGTGTGGAATATTCCTGTCCAATGATTACGCACAGCCCGTCTTCCTGGATGCCTTCGCGGATATATTTCCTGGCCTCCATGCTGTCGTGGTCGGTAATGCAAATACCGTATAAACCCATGGATTTTGCCCGTTGAAGAATTTTGTCAATGGTGAGTATACTGCACGGAGATATCATGGAATGAACGTGCAGATCGATCAAGAGAGACACTTTTTCACCTCGAGTAAAGATTTGACTTAAAAAATTGCAACTATTCAACGAAACTTATTGTCCAGAGGTCCGAGAATTCTGCAAACAGGCCGTCGCTCACACAGTTTACGCCCAGTTTGCAGAACCCTCGGACCCAGG
>CAZNYT010000137.1:0-3833 GCA_964577315.1 uncultured Desulfovibrionales bacterium | reverse complement strand
GAGCTGCGTATATTGGAATTTGATTCAGGCATCACTATGCCTCCCTGCCTTTATTTCTGTAACCCATCCCATATCTTCAGAGCGTGGTAAGAGTTTAGCCCTCTTCTTCCTGCAATAAAAGTTTACTCAGCATCCGGGCTCAAGCCCAGTCCCTGCTTGTCAAAATACTCCCGGGCCGCGGCAACAAATACCTATTCATTGGTTTTCTTGAGCTTGTTTTCCAGCTGGGTCATAATATCGGTAATGGACTGGGCGGACTTTCCGGTTTCGTTGGCTAACTCCTTCACCTGATCCGCTATCACTGAAAAGCCTCGGCCAGACTCTCCAGCCCTCCCCGCCTCGATCCTGGCGTTAAGCCCCAGGGTCTTCAGGGCCTGGAGCTGCTGCAGGATATAGCGGGTTTCCTTGATGATCTGCTGGCTCAAGGTGCCCACTTCCTCCATTTTCTTGCGTCGCTCCGCTTCCTGGATCCGTTCGCTGATGTCCACCACCACGCCTTCCAGGTAGATAACCTGGTCCTGTTCGTCAAAGACCGCCCCTCCATGCTCGTTCACCCAACGTATACTGCGGTCCGCGCATTTTATGCGGTAATCAATGTCCCAGTTGGACTTGCTCGCGATGCCCCGCTCGATCTCCGCATCCACCCGGGGCGTATCCTCGGGGTGAATCAGGGAAACGTAGGACACACGCCGGTTATTAATCAAATCCCTGTCATCGTACCCGGTAATGGCCTTAACCGTTCCGGCCAGGACCAGCATGGTATAATTTTCATCGCTTCGGCACCGAAACATGAACCCATTCATTCGGCTGGCAATGCTCTCGTAAGCCTGGACTATTTCCTTACTGCTCAGATTTTCCTGATAATCTTCCGATAGCATAGTTCCTTTCCTTTCATCATTTCTACAACGAAACTTAGTTCTATAACCCTGACTCTATAAACAGCCTTACAATTATGGCAACAACTCGTGTTTGAGGTCCGAGGGTTCTGCAAACTGGGCGTAAACTGTGTGAGCGACGTAGGCCTGTTTGCAGAATTCTCGGACCTTTGGATAATAAGTTGCACTGTAGTGTTATTGCTGCTGGGAATAGGTGGAAACTTGCTGAATACTGGAAAGCTGGATGCTGGAGCTGTGGTTATATCCCCTGCAGAATTTACCAGCCTGGTTTTGAAAAGGACAAATCCTACCCTTGCCTTCTGTACTTTTCCAGGACCTGTTTCAATTCCTCCATGCCCACCGGCTTGGAGAGGTAGTCGTTCATTCCGGCTTCCAGGAGCTTTTCCCGGTCCCCGGACTGGGCGTAAGCAGTCAGGGCGATTATGGGGATTCGAGGATTGGGGGATTCAGGGATTGAGGAATCCAGGGATTCTGATCCCTCAGTCTCTCCATCGCTTAGTCTCTCCCTCGCTACACCGCCCTCTCGCTCTGCGCCGCGAATGCGCCGAGTAGTCTCCACTCCGTCCATGACCGGCATCTGAATATCCATGAGGATACAGTCGAAATCCTGCTCTGCCAGGGCCTCCAGGACCTGTTTTCCGTTCTCCACCAAGGTGACTTCGTAACCCAGCTTTCCTAACATCCTCTCCACCATCAACCTATGAGTGGGCTCATCCTCGGCATACAGGACATGCAAACCATTTGTAGCTCGGGCCGGACCAGCCAATTCCACCCGGGGCTCTCTCCGCAGGGTCTTGCTGGAACTTTGGAAGGGCAGAACCACGTGTACTGCTGTTCCCTGACCCGGGGCGCTCTCCAGGGAGATGTTGCCCTGCATTAGTTCCACCAGGCGCCTTACAATGGATAATCCCAGGCCGGCTCCCTGGTATTTGCGGGTGTAGGAGCCATCCACCTGGGTAAAGGGCTGGAACAAGCTGTCCTGAATATCTTCCGAGATCCCTGTGCCGGTATCCTCAACAGTAAAAAGCACCCTCTGCTCCTGGTTCCTGCTCGAGGACAGGGGGGAGATCTCCAGCTTCACCCCGCCCTCTTCCGTGAATTTCAAGGCATTCCCCACCAGGTTGTACAGGATCTGGCGCACCCGGGCCTTATCCCCGATGAGCTCCTCGGGCATATTCGGATCCAGGGAACACTCCAGGGTAAGACCCTTTTCCCGGGCTGTATTCATGAACAGCTCCGAGATGGAGTCGCAGAGTTCCTTGACGCTGAATTCGGTTTCATAGACATCCATCCCCCCGGACTCCATCCGGGAAATATCCAGGATATCGGAAAGGAGCTGAGAAAGCCTGTAGGCCGAGGTCAGGGCCTGACTCACGTACTCTTCCTGTTCACTGTCCATGGAACTCATCTGCAAGAGCTGCATCATGCCCATTATACCGTTCAAGGGAGTGCGGATCTCGTGGCTCATGTTGGCCAAAAACTCGGACTTGGCCTTGTTGGCGCTTTCTGCCTCCTCCTTGGCCCGGACAAGCACCTCTTCCGCCCTTTTGCGCTCAGTAACATCCCGGAGTATGCCCAAAGCGTTCCAATGACCTTTTCTCTGGAAAGCGGAAACTGAAAGGGATACAGGTATTTCCTCCCCGTCCTTGCGGACTGCTTCCAGCTCCAGGGTCTTGCCCACCACATTGCCCCTGCCGGTACGCTGAAATTCCGGGAAGTTCCGCTGATAATCTGGGAGATATCTCTCCGGAGCCAGCTTAAAATGCAGGTCCCTGCCCATAACCTCCTGGGCCTGGTAGCCGAATATGCTTTCCGCAGCCGGGTTCCAGAAGGAAATCCTGCCTTGGGAATCCATCATGAGGATGGCGTCCAGGGCCGCGTCCGTGATGCTGCGCAGCAGGGATTCACTCTCCTGCAGCTCCTGTTCCGCCCGCTTGCGCTCGGTAATATCGTAGATCATGGACAACATGACCTGTCTGCCGCCCAGATTGATTGCTACTGCGGACCACAAGCCCAGTACCGGTTGATTATCCTTGGTCCGGAACTCTATGTATTCATCCTGGAAATACCCATAGTCCTTAACCTTCTGGACTATACGGTCCCTTTCCCCGGGCTCAGCCCATATCCCGATCTCCTTGGAAGTCCTGCCCACAATCTCTTGCCGGCTGTATCCCAGCATTTTCAGCCAACGGTCATTTACATCTATAATTCTCCCGGTATGGATATCCGAGATCACCTGAGGGGCGGGGCTGGACTTGAAGGCCTGAGCAAAGCGCTCCTCGCTCTCTTTAAGCTCCAATTCTTTCTCCCGGGCTGCCCTTTGGGACTGCCAGAACCTTAAAACCATCCTTATATAGGAGATAAGCGTGGTTTCATCCAAGCCTTGGCTGAAGCAGCCGTATGGGGTGATATCCTGGATTTTCTCCAAAAGCTTCGGGGATGAAGAAGAAACCATGAACACCAGGGGAAGATCAAACCGCTCCAGGATTTTTTTGCCAAACTCCACCTCGCTCATGCCTTTGGAACCGGTGTCCAGGAGAATCAGGTCCACTCCAGGGCTCTGCTCCAGGATTTCCAGCCCTTCCTGCACCGTCCGGGCTTTTTCCACCTGGTAGCCGTGCTTTTCCAGGATTCCTCTTTCGCAGGATTCACTTAAGGGTTCCTCTGTCACCAACAAAACTTTTCCCATGGCAGTGCTGTGCATTTCAGCTTCTCCTCTTTTCCACGATTAGCCAAGCACGGCTACCTGTGCAGTTCCTGTACAAATCACACTTACGTGATTTATTTAGTTTTACTTACATTGGGGCGCTAGTCAAATATTTTCGGGACAAGGCTGGCAAGCAGTGGGAATAAAATCAAAGAGGAGTGGAAAGGAAAAAAATAGCAACTATTCACCATATTTAACCCAAAATATTCACCGGATCTTTTTGCGTGCTT
>CAZNYT010000136.1:0-3889 GCA_964577315.1 uncultured Desulfovibrionales bacterium | reverse complement strand
CCCGCAGGGGGCGAGAGCCTTTTTCATTGCCCCGGCTCAGGGCAATGAAAAATCCCTCTTATCTCTGCGTCCTCTGCCTGCCGGGTTAAATCGGAATCCCCCAGTTAACCGGAAGAAGGTTAACCGGGCAAGCCTTTAGGGTATTTAACCGGGTGCCTCTAGCGAAGCGGGCGAGAGGTAAAAACATTTCAGGCTTGGCGCACACTTGAGCTGAAAGAGCCAAAAGGATTTGGGGAATAGTCACAAGATTTCAAAGATACTTATAATGAGCAGCCCTTTGCTTCATACTTCATGTTTAAACTGGGCTCAACATCCAAAATCCCGCTTTGAAACCCAAAAACAGCTTCAAGGAGGCGTATGTCGGAGCATTTGACAGAAAACCTGGAATTCAGCAATTCCGCCTATGTTCAGGAGCTTTACGGCCCCCAGGGCCGCAACCTGGAGATAATCCACGACCGTACTGGAGTGCTGTTTGAAACCCGGGGCAGCGAAATAATCCTTAAAAGCGCGGAACCGGACCACCTGTCTTTGACCAAAAACTGCCTGCTTCAGCTCTATGCCTTGATCGAGTCCGGCTACAAGATCTATCCCGAGGATGTTCAGGCTGCCCTGAGAATCCTGGACCAGGATAAAAACGCGGACCTGAAAAGGATCTTCAAGAAGGAAGTATTCGCTGTCTCCAACAAAAAGTCCATTGCACCCAAGAGCCCTTCTCAACGGGAATATCTGCAGGCAATCAAGAGCAAGGACCTGGTTTTCGGCATTGGCCCCGCAGGAACCGGCAAGACCTATCTTGCTGTGGCCCTGGCCATTTCCTACCTGCTCCAAAGGGAAGTGAAAAGGATTGTTTTGGCCCGCCCCGCAGTGGAGGCTGGAGAGAAACTAGGTTTTTTGCCCGGAGACATGCTGGAAAAGGTCAATCCCTATCTACGCCCCTTGTATGACGCTTTGCACGACATGCTGGAATTTCAAAAAGTGCAGGAGCTTATAGAAAGCGGCATGATCGAGGTGGCTCCCCTGGCTTTCATGCGCGGTCGGACCCTGAACGAGTCCTTTATCATCCTGGATGAAGCCCAGAACACCACCCCGGAGCAGATGAAAATGTTTCTTACCCGCATGGGCCTGGGCTCCAAAGGTGTGGTTACCGGGGACATTACCCAGGTAGATCTGCCCGAGGGGGCGGTATCAGGCTTGATTCAAAGCCAGGAAATCCTCAAGGGAGTAGAAGGGATCGAATACATCTACTTTGACGAGCACGATGTTATCCGGCACAGCTTGGTTGCCCGGATCATCAAGGCCTATGAAGAATTCGACAAAAGCAAGAGAAAAAGCACTAAATCCTAGTACTACGAGGTCCGAGAATAAGGGTTGCTGCCATAGTTCTAAGGCTGCTTATAAAGCCATGCTTATAGAACTAAGGCAACTATTCACCAAAATATTCACCGGATCTTTTTGCGTGCATTCGCCGGAAGGCTCACCGGTTTTCTTGGCGAGGCTTATGGGGGAAACCGGACCGCATTAAAAACGCAGAATGAGATAGAAGCAAAAGCCGTGATATTGCACCAAACTTGAGAAGATGCACAGAGTCAAAAGTCCGGTGGGGGCAGGAATGCCCCCGTAAGTCGAGCCTAGAAAAGCGCGAGCCGGGAGGCACGTCACGCAAAAAGATTTGGTGAATAGTTACGAACAAATTTCGTTGTATTAACCAAGCAGAGGCAAAAAAGATGCAGGTTTACGTGCATTTCAACGCTTTTCTTCTCCCGGCTGTTTGCCTAAGCCGCAGGGAAATCAGCAGCATCATCCGGAACATGCTGAATGCTCTGGAATTGCAGGACTTGGGAGTAGGAGTGATTTTCGTCCACGACTTCCGGATGCAGGAACTGAACCGAAAGTTCCTGCACTGCAACGGTCCCACCAATGTTCTGGCCTTTCCGGAAAGTCCGGAAACTGATGCAGGCTTTTTGGGAGAAATCTTTATCAGCGTTCAGGCCCTGAAACGAGAAAGCCTCTTGTATGGACAACCCGTTTTGGATCACTTGCTTCTACTGTTGGGCCACGGCCTTCTACACTTGACCGGACAGGACCATGGCCCGGAAATGGACCATCTTGTTGACCAGTTGCAGAACTCGATAACAGCAAAGGAATACTGTCTTGGATCCTAAGCCCCATATCCAACTCCGACCTGAAGGTTTCAAAGTCATCCTCCTGGCGATTCTTGCCACCCTGGTATTTGCTTTTCTGGGCTGGGCAGTCCCGGCACTGCTCGGCTTGGTGGCAACTGCCCTGACCCTGAACTTTTTCCGGGATCCGGACCGGGTAATACCCAACGATCCGGACGTGGCAGTAGCCCCGGCGGACGGCCGGGTTGTGCTGGTGCAAGCCAGGCAGGATCCTTTCACCGGGGAGCAAAAAAAATGCATTGGCATTTTCATGAATATATTCAATGTACACGTGAACCGCTTCCCCATTGCCGGCCAGGTCACATCCATCAAGTATTACCCGGGCAAATTCATAAAGGCTTCCCTGGACAAGGCCTCTACAGACAATGAAAGATGCGCCCTGCTCATCACTGACCAGGAGCAAAAAAACTGGACAGTTGTGCAGATAGCCGGGCTCGTAGCCCGCAGGATCGTATGTCTGGCTCAACCCGGAGATTTTTTGAGCCGAGGTAAGAGGTTCGGGATAATCAAGTTCGGATCCAGGGTTGACCTTTATCTTCCCCAAGAGTATGAAAGTGTAGTCAATGTAGGAGAAAAAACCTTTGCCGGACAATCCATTGTAGCCCGCAAAGCAAGTTAAGCGGTCTCGACTTATGACCCAACAAACATCTGGGCCCAAACACAAGGGATTCTATATTCTGCCCAATCTTTTGACCACTGCGGCCTTGTTCGCTGGTTTCATGGGCATAGTCTGGGCTATTGAGGGTAAATTCGAATTCAGTGCCCTGGCCATCTTGGCTGCTTGCATCCTGGACGGCCTGGACGGCAAGATCGCCAGATTGACCAAGGCTGCCTCGGACTTCGGCATCCAGTTCGACTCCCTCTCGGACCTGGTTTCCTTTGGAGTCTGCCCGGCAATAATGCTTTATCTGTGGCAAACCCACCAGTTCGGACAGCTGGGATTGGCGATTTCCTTCATGTTCATGGCTTGCGGGGCTTTGAGGCTGGGCCGCTTCAACCTGCAGACCAAAAATCTGCCCAAGAAATTCTTTGTGGGACTCCCCATCCCAGCGGCCGCCTGCACCCTGGCTGCCCTGGTCCTGTTCAGCACCTATCTGCCATCCGGCTTTACCAACCATATCCTGCCCCAGGTGGCTTTAGGCCTGATTTTTATCCTCAGCCTGCTCATGGTAAGCAAGGTCAAATTCGCCTCCTTCAAGGAACTGGAAATGGTCAGGCTGCATCCGTTTTCCTCCACAGTCACTGCCATCATGCTTTTTGTGCTGGTGGCCTCGGAACCCAAGTTCATCATATTTGTGGTCTTTATGATCTATGTCCTTTCCGGTCCCTTTTATACTTACCTATACCTGCCTCTACGCAAATCTTCCAAGCTACGAGAGCCCGCTGGGAGCTCTCGTAAGTAATCATCTATCTACATACAAAAAATCTGCGTTTCCGGAAGCAAGCCTTGCATTCCAATCCGGACGATAGCTGCTTTGTCAGGGAAAATCTTTTGTTGCGCGCAACTATTCACCATGTTTTATCCAATCTATTCACCGGATCTTTTTGCGTGCATTTGCCGGGAGGCTCACCGGTTTTCTTGGCGAGGCTTATGGGGGAAGCCGGACCGCACCAAAAGCACGGAATAAAAATAGAGCAAAAGCCTTTATTTTGCACCTAACTTAATAAGGTGCAAATAGCTAAGAGTCCGGTGGGGGCAGGAATGCCCC
>CAZNYT010000135.1:0-3941 GCA_964577315.1 uncultured Desulfovibrionales bacterium | reverse complement strand
ATAGGTTGGGTGGAGGGGGTTTATTCCATGAAGAGATTGAACTCGGAACCTGACCAGCTATAATTTTTCATTGTCTGATGGAGAAGACCTTTCTTTTTCTGTCTTATTATGAGAAACAGCTGCCATGCGGATAGAAGAGCGGAAAATTCTTGATTACCTACTCAATAAAGAAAAGAGGAGGCCGGGGCCAAGCTGGGGCTTTTGTGCAGGCTCCAGGTCCGGGTGCGGGAGTTGGACCGTATAGAGCTCATGGCCAGGCGTATTGCCTGTTTTTTTCCGGGAGGAGGCTGTTTATTGGCTGTCTCGGACTACTACCTATGGATCGGACGCCAACCGCTGGGCACTCGCTGGCCTGCGCATCATGCTTGGAGGCCAGCCCGGAGATCCAGCCGTGGGCAGAATGTTGTCCCGGATGCGGGAGAACTAGAAAGCAAACAGGAGACGTAAGTTATGGACAAGGAATTGATAAGTGCGAAACTGGATAAATTGCCTGAAGATTTAAAGAAAGAAGTTTTGCATTACATAGAATTTTTGTTGCATAAGTATCAAACCCAGCGAGAGACGGGTGCTCTGAAATTTGATTGGGAGAATGGCTTGTCAGAGCTAAAAGACGATTATACTTCTGTCGAGCTTCAACATAAAGCCTCGGAGTGGAGATGATGTATCTTGTAGATACCAATATTTTTCTGGAAGCCTTCAGGCGTACACCCGACTAAAATACGCTTCGCTGTCCTTCGGAATTTTAGCGGGCAGGCAGGTGCTCCGCACACACGGTTTTGAAAAATAAAGATCCCCAGCAGGGCATTACCCGCCTGGCAGACAGGCAAATTGGCATATCTCCCCCCTGAAGGGTTACGCGGGGACTGCCCCTGGCCTTGTGCCATTGGTCACCACCGTGCCCCCTGAATGGTTACCGCTCAAGTCTTTAGCTCTGGCGCAGTAAGAAAAGCAAATAGCTACATGCCACATGCAAATGGCCAAACTGTTACCTCGAAGCAAAAAGTAAAGCCCACAGATTCAGGTTCCGCAAAAAGTGTTGGCCACCACCTCTTCAGGCCGGGGAGGCAGAGTATAGCTTTTAAACCCCTCCTGCTCCAGGTAAGGATTCTTCAGAAGCTCACACATTTCATGAAAAAGGCTGAAATCGCCCTGATTGGCGGCCTCAATTATCTCCTCAATCTTGTGATTGCGAGGAATGAACACCGGATTGTGCTCATTCATCCTGTTTTTTATCTCTTCCGGGTCCAGTCCCTGCTGCATAATCCTTCTGCGCCACCTGTCACAGAAATCATTTAATTCATAACCTGGACTGAACCACTCTGGATAACTGCCTGGGTTTACAAGCTCTGCAAGATTTCTGAAGCTTTGCGTATAGTCCAGCTTTTCCCTCTCCAGGTAGTGCAGCCAGTCTTTGACCAGTTCTTTGTCCTGCTCCCCGGGATGGTCAAATATACCCAGCTTGCAGCACATTTTCTCATGGGCCCTGCGCTCCAGAAATTCCTGAGTGCTCATCAGCTCATTTTCCAGAATGCGCACAGCTTCTTTACTCTCATGGGGCATGAGCGGCAGAAGACATTCCCCCAGCCTGGAAAGATTCCAGAGTACTATGGGCATCTGGTTGGAATATGCATAACGCCCGCCCTGGTCGATAAAACTGTACACCCGGTCATGGCTGAACTCATCCATAAAGGCGCACGGTCCGTAGTCTATGGTTTCTCCGGCCACGGACATGTTGTCCGTATTCATAACTCCATGGATAAATCCCAGGGCCATCCACCCGCTCACCAGTTCAGCCTGCAGCCGCCCTGCTTTTGCAAGAAAAAGTACAGGGGCATCTGGTTCACCTTTGATTTCGGGATAGTGCCTTTGAATGGTATAATCCAGAAGGGTTTTCAGGCTTTCATGGTCCTGCCTGGAAGCAAAATACTCAAAGGTGCCGATGCGGATATGGCTTGAAGCAACCCGGGTCAGGACCGCTCCGGGCAAGGCTTTGTCCCGGTAGACCTGCTCGCCGGTCAGAACAGCCGCCAGGGACCTGGATGTGGGCAGCCCCAGGTGATGCATGGCCTCACTTACCAGGTATTCCCGCAAAACAGGACCCAGGGGGGCTTTGCCGTCCCCGCCCCGGGAAAAAGGGGTCCGGCCTGAGCCTTTAAGCTGCAGATCAAAACGCTGTCCCCTGGAATTTACCACTTCCCCCAGCAGAAGCGCCCTGCCGTCTCCCAGGCTGGGCACAAAGTTTCCGAACTGATGTCCGGCATAAGCCAGGGCAATGGGATCAGCACCCGGCAAATGCCTGTTGCCGGCAAAATAATCAGCAAGTTCCTCTTCCGAATATTGCAAGTTCTCCCAGCCTAATTCATCAGCCAGTTCACTGTTCCACTTGATGAGCCGGGGAGCGGGGACTTTGGCCGCTGCCACCCTGGCATAAAAATTTTCCGGCAACCCGGCATAACTATTATCAAATCTAAACATATGGTTTTCCTTGTGACAGGTTTAAGGTTTATTTCTGTAAATATGGATTATGGGTGAAATACAATCGCTTTGAATGATGCACGCCTGATCCATAGTCCATAACCCATGATCCTGCTATCAATAATAATAATTTTTACCACTCAAGCAAGTTTTTTATCGGTTAATGACCTACCTATCCCGCAAACCTTGTCACAAAAATATAAACTTCCAGCAAAGACGGGAGTCAGCGCACGGCAATTCTTCACATTTTGCGTCAAGCGCGAAATTCCAGCAGAGAACAATGGGACATCCATAACAAGAAAGTCAAAGGGAAAAGCGGAGATTTCCCTTGGCCTGCCTGGATGCTACCTCCCAGTGGTCTGATTTATCCCGCACTTGCGGGTTTTTAGCATCTTTTTTGGGGCCGGCTAGAGTATTGTGGCCAGACATCCATTTGCTGCATCCGCAGTACCGCGGTACTTAGCAAAGCTCTTTTGTGGACATCGAGCCCGACATGGTGCATACTCTCCACAAGCCCTCCCTGATGTCACTGCAAAAAGTCCTTTTTGCAGTGACAGTAGGCAGTAATCAGTGGTCAGTAAAAACACAGAGTTAAGATAGCTCTTTTTTTTCTTGAAATTTTTCTTGCTGACTTTTTGCAGGTGACTCGCCTTGTTCTGTATAATCCTGGGCGAGACCATCTCGTCCCAGCAGTTTGCTAAACCATCAGTACCACGGAGGGCTTTGCTTTCCATACCAGGCAACCTGGCCTTCTTATGCATTTAAACAGGCTATCTTTACACAATAAAATATTACACCGCTGTCATAGAAAAATGCCGGGAATATTCTTTTAGCTCCCGGCACCCGCCTAAAAATTGTTAAGCTTGACTAAATTCTTTTGTGACCTATGTATTGAATACAGGTATTCAAAAAGGAGGGCTCTATGCCTACCTCTGTCCGGTTACCCAAGGAATATGAGGAGAGACTTAGTTACCTGGCCAGCCAGACCGGCCGCTCCAAGGCCTTTTACGTGAAAAAGATCATCATGGATCACCTTGAGGACCTGGAAGACGCTTACCTTGCCGAGCACAGGTTGGAACAACTGCGAGAGGGAAAGGACGAGATGGTAAGCGGCGAGGAGTTCTGGGGTGGGTTGGACGATCAGGTATCTTAAGTCCGCGCAGAAAGAGGCACAAAAAATTGATCCTCAGGCCCGTGAGCGGATCCGCCATTATTTGGAGCAGCGGATCGCTAGGTTGGAGGATCCGAGACAGCTCGGGGAGCCGCTGAAAGGCCAGTTAGCCAGCCTGTGGCGGTATCGTGTGGGTGCTTACTGGGTGATTTGCGAATTGCGCGACCAGGAGCTGCTGATCCTTGTGGTTCGCCTGGGTCACCGGAAGGAAGTGTACAGGTGACGAGCACAGGAAAAACGGTATTATCCGGAGTTTCAATGTCCAGGTAGGGCAGGGACCTCTTCTGAAAAACTT
>CAZNYT010000134.1:0-4144 GCA_964577315.1 uncultured Desulfovibrionales bacterium | reverse complement strand
GTTTTTACGGCCTGTTTGCAGAATTCTCGGACCTCTGGATAATAAGTTTCGTTGTTGTGTTAGGAGGCAAGCAACTATTTCCAGGTAACCTTGTCCTGGGAGGGGTCGTAGAAAATGGTGCAGGATTTGATTTCCTTATCCACCCGCAGGGTCTTGCCGGAAATATGCACTATAGTCCCGGGATAGACGGTGTTTTTCACCTTGAGCACCATTTCCTGGGCCTTTTTGAATTCTTCCCGCCTTTCTTCCAGGAGCCTGTTGGTATTCTCTATCCTTTCCTGGAGGTTGGTATTTGTGTTCAAAAGCTCCTGGATGCGATCCTTTTCTTCCTGGGGGGCATTTTTCTTGGAGAGAACGCTCATGTCCTCGGTGTTCAGCTTGGACTGAATCTCCTTTTTGTGCCTGACAAGCTCCTGCTTCTTCTCTAAGAGGCTCTGGATCTTTTCCGGGACCAGCCCTAAATGCACCTCGGTCTGCACCCCGTAATCCGAGCCCAGCTGCTTGACTTCCATGCCCTTTTCCGCATTGATGGTTCCGCCCATGACGATGCCCTTGCCCTTGGCAAGGACTTTTGCCCTGCAGATGACGCGGCAGTTTATGAGGTTGCTGGCAAAGGTCAGGGTTCCCTGGACCTGGAGGGTGGCGTTTTCCGCGAATTTGCAGTTCAGGTTGCCCTTGGTCAGGATCTGCCCGGAATTCTTCATTACAATCCCGCCGCGGATCTCTACGTTTTTTCCTGCTATTATCCGGGCTTCCTCCACGTTCTTGTTGACTACAACGTGCTCCGGGCATTTGACCTGGAAACCCTCCTTCACGGTGCCCATTATCTCCACGGAGCCCTTGTCCAGCTTGATATTGCCAGTGGAATAATCCACATCTCCTTGAATGCGCAGGGATTCCCGAACGGAGATCTGGTTTTTTTCAAAGATAACTATCCCGGAGGCTTCCGCTATAAGAGCTCCGGTGGACTCATCGTAGCGCACGTTTTCCCCGGGATTCAGATTATAGGATTGACCGTCCTGGGCAGGAATGTGGTTGCCGAACACGTCTCTACCGGGTTGGCCCTGGGTAGGGGGCTGGATACTTCCCAGGACCGTACCCTCGGGTACAGACTTGAAAACGCTGCGGTCCTTGAAGTCTATTCTCTCCTCAGTTTCCTCGATTTCTATTTCCTCGGATTTCACGGCTGGCGAGGGCTCGAAATAACCGTCCCTGCCGTGCTGGGGGGGACGCCCCCTGGCTGCCACTGCGATCTGGGGGGACTGCTTTTCCTTGGCCTCGTCCAGGGCCGTGGTTATGGCCCGCATATCCACCATGCTCTCCTCCACCTTCATGGCCAGGAGGGCCTGCTGGATATGTTCCTTGAGAATGGTTTGCTCCTGGTAGTCCAGATGAAAAACTATGCATACTATGCGGCTCTTATCCCGGATTATGCGGAACAAGGGTTTCACGTCCACTTTGGCGGGCTCCATCTGTACCAAGCCGTAACCCTTGGCCACGATCCTACTGGTGCCCTGCTCCTGGACGCACCCGGAACCCAGGGTAGGTTCCCGGAAGTATTCCGGACCCAGCTTGTCCGGCTTAACCTTGCGCCCGAATACGTCCCAGCCCGGGGCATCCTTGCTCGCCCGGGTCAGCTCCCCTATCACAGTACCCTTGAACACGGGGTAAGCCGGGTTTCCCAGCAGTTGGAGATAGTTTTTGCCTTTTTTGCGGGGCAATTCACTGGTGAGTACCGGGATGTTCTGGATGGGCGAGCCGGACCAGGCCCGCAGGAGGATATTGTTGATCTGTTTCTGGTCCGGCTGGATCTGGACCCCCAGCCGGTTAAGCTCAGAGGTGATGTCTTCGGGATACAGCTCACCCTCCCTGCCCTGAGGCGGATTGAAGCTTTTGACAATCACGCTCAGAGAGTCCTGGGAAACAGAAAGTTCTATCCTGGAGGTGTCTTGGGCCATTTTCTAAACTTTATTGAGCGGAAATGAGCAGAATAGCAGTGGGAGCAACCCGCTTCTCTTGTTGTCTCTGCATGTATCCTGTATTTAACGCATGAACTGCTGCATGAATTCCCTGGCCCCGTTTTCCGGGGCATCCTCGAGATTTTCCGGATCCCTGGGGCTAGGGATCAGTTGATCCAGCATTTCCTGCATGAAACGCTCTCCTTCCTCCTGGAGCATCCTTTGTACTATGCTCTCCACGTCCACCCTGACCTGGACATCCTCAAAAGGCCCTTGTATCCGCAAAGGGATCCCCACATCAGGAAGATCGTACCTGGAGGTCATTTCCTCCTTCAAGGCACCTTCCAGAAAGACATTAACCCTGGAATCCAAACGGGACTGGGGCAGATCCAGAGTCATTTCGCCTGCCGCTCCCAGTACCGGGGACTCCAGAGTCAAGTCCTCGGAAACGGCTACACCGGAGCCAACGGAAAAACTGCCTTGCAGGCTGGAGAACTCGGTTTCGCCTTCCGGGTCCACGTCAGGCGCTTCATCCCTGTGAATCGCGGCAAAAACCTCGCGTATGGTTTGAGCCAGGTCCATTCCCCTGATACTGCCTTCCTGCACGCTGATTTGGGCATCTCCGAACAAATTCTTCACAAAGGCGTCCGCATGGGTCCCAAAGGTGTTCAGATCTGCATCCATCCGGGCTTTACCCTCCAGAAAACCCATGTCAGTGGTATCCTCAAGCAGGGGACCCACCTGGACATCCTTCAAGGCGTGCTCCATCTCCACGTGGGCTTCGTCCCGGACATCGCGGACGTTTATCCAGCCCTGAAGAGTTCCCTGGTAAAGCTCGGCCTGGACCGGGTCCAGGATCAGTTCCCCGTTGCCGGAAGTCAATTCTGTTTCCAGGACATCAATGCGGGCATTATGCAGGGTGGTGTCATTGAGCTTGATCTTGCCCTCCACTTGGTAATCGTGCAAAAAGGCCAAGTCTATATCACCGTTATCGGAATTTTCCGGGTTTGGTTTAGGGTGGCCTGCATCCGGAGCGTTGTTTTGGGCCAGGAATATATCCAGGTCCAGATTGTCCCCCTCCAGATCAAAAACGATCCGGGGCCTGGCATCCAGGTCCAGGGCCTGGATTTCCCCCTTGAGATTCGCGTCCCAGGCGTGCAAATCCATGCGGGATATGTTTAGGGACTGGGCTTGGAGGTCATATGCCATATCTCCCTGGAATTTCCCTTCCCGGATGGGTTCAGGCAGAGGGTCTCCCTGGACATCCATTTCCAGGACCGTGTCCCTAAGCTCTATTGCGGGTTGTTCCCCGGAAACCAGGGCTCTAGCGTCCAGCTTGAAAATGCAGCTGAGGTTGGGTTCACTGCTGTCCATGGCCATGGAGGCTTCCAGTTGGAAGGGTTCGTCCTGGGTGATGCGCTCGCTTTTCAGGTTGAGATCGCTGATCTGAAATTTTTGGCCCAGTCCCAGGTCCCTGTACGAGACATGGGAATTGCTTACTTCCAATCCGGCAATATCCAGGGCAGGAATGAAAAGTCTATTGGTTTGGTCCTGGCCCTGATTTGCCTCTGCAGTCCGGATCAGGGCGGCTTCCTCTTGCAGGTCCTGCTCTATCTCCTGGGGCTGCCAATTGGTGCGCCCCTCTTCATCCTTTATCAGATCCAGATTCAACCCGTTCAGGACAATCTTGTCCATCTCCACCCGGCCCAAGAGCAGGGGCCATACTTTTAGCCTGGCTTGCAGCTCCTGTACCGAGGCTAAATGCTTCGGCTCGAAATCCGGGGGATTGGCCACGGTTGTTTCACCCAAGTTAATCCCCAGCCAAGGGATAAAGGAAAGCTCAATATCCCCCTCTATCTGTACTTCGTAACCGGTAGTTTGTTTGATGCCCGCCTGGATTTCCTCCTTGTGCTCGTTGAAATCAATAATGTGGGGCAGGGCGATTATGGTTAATATGATCAGAACCAGTAGAAAGGCTATGATGCCCAGAAGTATTTTTATAGCTCTTGCCATGTTCAGTTACCCTATGGTTGGTTAAAGGTCTGGATCAATACTTACGGCCCTGTTTAGCTGGGAACTCTGTCCAAGCATGAAATTAGGTGCATCTTAAACGAGTTGAGTCCCGCTGGCAACACTTGAAATCCCTGTTCAGAAAAATCCAGGCACTGATGCGGTTAGCTCTCGGG
>CAZNYT010000133.1:0-4171 GCA_964577315.1 uncultured Desulfovibrionales bacterium | reverse complement strand
GGCCAGGGTTTGCATCATTCGGGACCTGGCCTCCTCCAGGTCCTTTTGCTCCCCGGTGATTTGCAGGCTGTATCCAGGTGGCGCTTCCATTCCATCCAGGACCTGGTCCACATCTCCCACCACATGGGACACCCATCACCTCTAAGGAGGTATATATGGTTACGAAATAACCAGTGGGGTCTCACAGAAGTTGTAGCTGTAATTTACTGTTATCATTGTGAATTTATTCGAAAATTAGGGGTGGCCGTAGAAAGTGCTGTTGAAATCTCTCCCCAAGGCTCCCCTTACCTATGCCGACTCCATAGATTCCAGGGAGTTTTCAGGGCCTTGAACTACAACCCTTGTTCGTATTTACCAAAACAGTTGGAATTTGTAATTTAAAATTTTCTGATTCTTATCGTGGTTTCGCCAAGAAAATCGGTGAGCCTCCCGGCACAAGCATGGGACAGATAAGCTCAAGAACTTAAAACTTGACTGCAAAACTGGCTTAAGAGTAAATAATCATTACTCAATTCAATTTATTCAGCTGATTTCCTCAACCCAAACTTAAGTCCCGAGGAGACCACCATGAAAAGATTACTTGTATTGGTAATTTTATCCTGGTTCCTGGTAATCTGGGGTCCTTATGCCACAAGCGCCCAGGAAACTGATTTTGACACCCAACCCGCTACCCCGGAGCTGATCCAGGAACTGCAGGACGGGGGTTTTGTCCTGTATATGCGCCACGGCCCCACGGACCAGAGCCAGGCGGATCAGTATCCCGGACTGGATCTGGATGATTGCTCCACCCAGCGCCAGCTTACCCAGGAAGGAAGGGAAGTTGCCGCCCGGGTGGGAGAAGCTATCCGCAAAGCGGACATCCCTTTAGGAGAAATAATCTCCAGCCCCATGTGCAGATGCAAAAATACAGCCGAGGCCGCGTTCCACACAGATTTTAGCACTGATGAGCACCTCATGTATACCGCCCATCTTACCGAGGAGGAAAAAGAACCCAAGTCCAGGGCCTTGCGGGAATTTCTTTCCCAACCCGTGCCTAAAGGCCAAAACCGCATATTGGTAGGACACGGGCCTAACATGATGGATCTGATGGAGTACTTTGTAAGCCCTGAAGGGGCGGTAGTGGTTTTTCAGCCCGAGGGGGACCAGGAGTTCGAGTACCTGGCCACTATAGCACCCGGAGATTGGGAGAATCTCTTGCCTTAGTGCAAATTGCCTCCTGAGCTGACAATTATTCACCCCAAAAGTACTCCCCATGAAGTATCAGAGCACCATAACCACCTTTTTACTCCTGTTTGTCCTTTTAGCCTTTCTGGGAGCCGCGCTTCTCTCGGTATGGTCCCTATGGAGCTTCAAGGAAACCAGCCAAGCTCAGTACCAGGATACCCTCCAAAACCTGGAAATAACCCAGGAAATCAACGAGTTTGAGCAAGAGATTACCGAAAACCACTTAATGGTGGCCGAATCCCTTCGCCATGCTGCGGCCGGGGAGCTAAGCTACGGGGAAATGTACCGGATCCATTCCCAGAGCGTAGACCGATTGCACCAGCTTCAGGAACGCAGTCAAAAGCTCCTGAACCGGCCGGAAATAAAGGAGATTGAGGCCATTGATACCGAGATCATGGCCCATGACTTCCAGGAATACATGAGCTTCATGATCATGACCACGGACATAGTCAGTATTGCTCCTCAAGAAGCGGATGAGCACATGATGGCTGCCCAGGACCATTTCCTGGATTATGTCCATGAGCTTCAAGCCGCAAACCATTATCTAACCTCGCATGCGGCGGAAGAGAGCATCGCCCATGGACAGGCCCTGCAATCCACCTTTTACCAGGTTCTTACATTTACCATCCTGGGATTATTGTTGATTACCTTTTTAGCCATAGCTTTTGGACGTTACCTCGCCCAAAGGATTCAGTTCCTGAGTGGCACCCTTATGAAACTGTCCCGACAATGGAACGAACCCCCTCCGGTCCTGCCCGCTGTGGAAAAAATGCAGCAAAAGGGACTACAGGAACTGCGTCAGCTGGCCTCATCTGTATTGGCTTTCCGCCGGAACATTGAGGACCGGATCCAGGCTGAAAAAGAGCTTACCCGTTATCAGAACCACCTGGAAGACTTGGTGGCAGAACGTACCAGAAGCCTCCAGGAGACCCAGGCCAAGCTGGTGGTATACAAACACATTTTTGATTCGGTAGTGGACGGTGTGATCACCATAGATGAACAGGGTATCATCCAGTCCTTCAACCCAGCTGCCTCCAATATATTTGGATGGGAGCCATCTTCAGTGATCGGGGAAAAAGTAAACATACTCATGCCCGAGCCCTATTACAGCGAGCATGGGCAATA
The DNA here is from genome assembly GCA_964577315.1 of uncultured Desulfovibrionales bacterium. Classification (GTDB taxonomy): domain Bacteria; phylum Desulfobacterota; class Desulfovibrionia; order Desulfovibrionales; family Desulfonatronovibrionaceae; genus Desulfonatronospira. The sequence continues at coordinate 1,822 of CAZNYT010000133.1, read as the reverse complement.
CATCAGGAATTATCTCCACGGGCGTAAGGCAGGTGTATTGGACCAGCAGCTAGAATTGCCCGGGAAACGGGCCGATGGAACCACCTTTCCCATGGAGATGTCCGTAACCGAGGTCTGGATTGATCAGCATCGGCGGTTCGTAGGCCTGATGCGGGATATTTCCAGCCGCAAGGAAGCGGAGGAAGAGCTGCGCAAGGCCAAGGAACAGGCCGAGGCAGCCACCCGGGCCAAGAGCGAGTTTGTAGCCAATATGAGCCACGAGATCCGCACCCCCATGAACGGGGTTATAGGTATGACCGATCTACTGCTGGACACGGAGCTCACCCAGGAACAGAAGAGATATGCCCGGACCATCCGCAGCAGCGGAGAGTCCCTGCTTACAGTGATCAACGACATTCTGGATTTCTCCAAGATCGAGGCCGGCAAAATGGATCTAGAGATCCAGGATTTTGATCTTGCCCCCTTGCTGGATGATTGTCTGGCCATTATGGAGCATCAGGCCCGGGAAAAGGGCTTGAACTTGAGCTGCAGCACAGATGCCGAGGTGCCAAATAAGCTTCGCGGTGATCCGGTGCGACTGCGCCAGATCCTGCTCAACCTGACCAGTAACGGCATCAAGTTCACTCACTCCGGGGAGGTTTCCCTCAGGGTTTCCCTGCATCAGGAAGGTGAAAACCGGGTGTGCCTGCTTTTCTCGGTGCGGGACACGGGAGTAGGTATTCCCCAGGACAAGCTGGACCTGCTTTTTGACAAGTTCTCCCAGGTGGACTCCTCTGCCCAGCGCAGCGCTGGCGGCACGGGTCTGGGCCTAACCATCTCCAAGCACCTGGCCGAAATGATGGGAGGCGAGATCGGAGTGCAAAGTCAGCAGGACCAGGGGTCGGTGTTCTGGTTTACTGCCTGGTTTGAAAAACAGCCGGAACAGAGCGGACAGGCACAAGACCGGGAGGCCCAGCTTGAAAAGAGCGCCCCCGCTCTCTCTGGCCGCATCCTGGTTGCCGAGGATAATCAGGTCAATCAGAAGGTGGCCCGGAGCATTCTGGAAAAGCTGGGCCTGAATGTCCAGGTGGTTAACAACGGCCAGGAAGTTCTGAACGCCATGGAAACCGCTTCCTATGATTTGATACTAATGGATGTGCAGATGCCGGAAATGGACGGCCTGGAGGCGACCCGGCGCATTCGCGTCGCAGAGCGAGAGGACGAAAAGGCGAGGGAGAGACTAAGAGATGGAGAGACTGAGGGATCAGAATCCCTGGATTCCAGAATTCCAATTATCGCCATGACTGCCGGGGCCATGCAGCAGGACAGGGACAGATGCCTGGAAGCTGGAATGGATGATTATATATCCAAGCCTGTAAACCGGGAGGAGATGGCCCGGGTGCTACATAAATGGCTGCCGGAAAGCAGTGCAAGGGAAGCCGAGGGGCATGATCCTTCAGACGCCAGCAAGGCATCTTCCTCTTCATCCCGGGGCTTCGACTATCAGGAGCTTTGGGGGCGCGTAGGCGAGGACCAGGAACTGGCCCAGGAGATCATGTCCCTGTTTCTGGACTCCATCCCCAAAAACCTGCATGAACTTAAGAGCGCTTTAAAGCAGGGGGATCTCTCCCAAGCCTCAAAACAAGCCCACGCCATCAAGGGCAGCTCCTCCAATACCGGATGCCCGGATGTTGCTGAATTGGCCCGGAAAATGGAGTATGCTGGGAAGGAAGGGGCAAAGGAAGATATGGAAAACCTGTTGCCGGATTTGGAAAGCGAAATCCAGCTCTGCAGTAACCAGATAAGGAGGGTGTTGGGAAGGGAATAACCCTGGAACTCCAGT
>CAZNYT010000132.1:0-4219 GCA_964577315.1 uncultured Desulfovibrionales bacterium | reverse complement strand
TTACCGCTTTGTTGCGCAGCTCTTCGAACTTGGCAGAACCGTTTGCCTTATCGGCCATAAATAAAACTCTATGTATGCTATATGGTTACAAGGCTAAAAGCCATACGCGAAAACTATTTGAAATATATACTAATTATAGCTTGATTCTAGGTCACAATGCAAGCCACAAACTAAAATTCCGCCTGTTTCAAACAAAAATTTTCCCGGTGTTATAAGGCAATATTCTCCAGGCTATCAGAAGATAATTGACATATCTCCTCGAGATGTATAATTTTAAATTATACAGAGTATTTTCTATTGGATAAACAAAGGGCTGCTGCCCCTCACCTCCGAAAATTTCCACGAATAAAGGAGATTACTATGCAGACCTCGAAAGGGCACAGTCAAGCCGAGAGAGTCTCCACTGGAGTTAAAGGACTTGACGAGATCACCAGGGGCGGTTTTCTCCCCAACAGGATCTATATGCTCCGTGGTAGTGCCGGGACCGGGAAAACCACCCTGGGAGCGCATTTTCTGCAGCAGGGAGCGATCCAGGGAGAAAAGGCCCTGTTTATCACCCTGGGCGAGCCAGAGGAGCAGATCAGGACTGATGCAAGCAATAGAAATATTGACTTGTCCGGGGTCCATTTTCTGGACCTCAGCCCGGACCAGGAGTATTTCGCCCAAATGGAGTCCTATGACATCTTTTCCTCCGCAGAGGTGGAAAGCGATCCCGTCACCCACAGGATCATGGATACCATAGGGGAACTGCAACCCCGGCGGGTGGTTGTCGACGCCATGACCCAGTTCCGTTATCTGTCCAGCGATCAGCACCAGTTCCGCAAGCAATCCCTGTCCTTCTTTCGCTTCCTGAGCGACAATGGGGCGACTGTCCTGTTTCTTTCCGAGGACAGCCCGGATGCCCCGGACCATGACCTGCGCTTCATGAGCGACGGGGTGATGAGCTTGGATCTTAAAACCAAAGGCAGGTCCATCACCATAAGCAAATTCCGGGGCTCGGACTTTAAAAGCGGCGTGCACCATCTGCATTCGAGCGATCAGGGCATGGTGGTCTATCCCATTCTGGACCCGGGAGAACACCGTGAAGAGTTTCAAAAAGAACTTCTCTCCTCAGGGGTGCCAGAGCTGGACAAGCTCATGCACGGTGGCGTGGAGCGGGGAACGACAGCCATTATTTCCGGTCCCAGCGGTGTGGGCAAGACCACACTGGGGCTTTTGTTCATGAAGGAGGCCGCGGCCAGAGGAGACCGCTCCGTGGTCTACAGCTTCGAGGAGAGCCCGGATGCCCTGCTCAATCGCTCGGAAGCCATCAATATTCCGCTTCGCAAGATGATGGAGCAGGGGCGCTTTGCCTTGAACAGCATAGAGCCCTTGCACTATAATCCGGACGAGTTCGCCTATCAGGTCAGAGAAGAGGTAGAGAAGCAAGGGGCCAGGATCGTCATGCTGGACAGCCTCTCGGGCTATGAGATCGCCCTGGGCAACGATCAACTGCTTCCCTATATCCACGCCCTGTCCAGCTATTTGAGCAATATGGGGGTGACCTTTTTCCTGATCAATGAGGTGGAGTACATTACCGGCGACTTCAGGGTCACGGAAAAAGGGGTCAGTTACTTGGCGGATACCATTATCGTCCTTCGCTACCTGGAAATGAAAGGGACCCTGCGCAAGGCAATCGGCATCCTCAAGAAGCGCAGGAGCGATTTTGAGAAAACCCTGCGTGGGTACGAGATCACTCCCTACGGAGTGGAGGTCACTGAGCCTTTTACCGGGTTGCAGGGCATTTTGAGCGGACTCCCCACCACAGACAAAGAATAAACACGGGAAAAGCCCATGAGCCAGAAGACCCCGCATATACTCGTTCTGACCCAGAATAGGCGCAACCGTGATCTTCTAATCCAGTTCCTGCGGGAAAAGGAGGGGTATTTTGCTCAAGGTGCGGCCACCCTGCAGGAACTGGACGGGCTCCTGGATCAGGAGGAATGCTTTACCTCCGCCCTGCTGGATATCACCGGATTCGATTCCAGCATCTGGCAGCGCTGCCAGCGACTGCGGGAGAGCAGTGTCCCCTTTTTTATCATCTCCTCCCAACAGAGCAAGGTCCTGAATCAAGAGGCTCAGGTCAGGGGGGCTCGCAATGTTCTGGTCAAACCCTTGGTCATGAAGGAATTATCCGCACTGCTCAAGGGGCTGCATGAGTAGAACGACCAGGTTTGTTCTGTAGTACATCATTTGATGCCCAAATTGTTTCTCAGCCGTCATCAAGTTGTTTGCGGATCCGGGCAAATTCGTCCTCCAGGGATTTAAATGCCTCGACTACCCGAGGGTCAAAGTGCTGTCCCGCCCCTTCCATGATAATCCCGAAACTCTTCTCGTGGGAGAAGGCCGGCTTATAGGGGCGTTTGGATCGCAGGGCGTCATAGACATCCGCCAGGGCCATAATCCGTCCGCACAAGGGGACATCCTCGCCTTTTAATCCATCTGGGTAACCGCTCCCGTCCCATTTTTCATGGTGTGAACGGGCGATATCCACCCCCATGTTGATGAAGGCGTTGTTGGGGTACTCCTCCTGCACCCCTTTCAAGGTGTTTGCCCCGATCAGGGTATGGGTTTTGATGATTTCGAATTCCTCTGCAGTGAGTTTACCCGGCTTGAGCAAAATATTGTCTGCAATACCCACCTTGCCGATATCATGCAAAGGAGCTGCCTGGTAAATACTTCCCATAAACGCCTCATCAATACCATCCTTGTAATCAGAGTGGGTGCCAAGATGTTCAGCCAAGAGCCTGCAAAAGTTCTGGGTGCGCTTAATGTGCTGTCCGGTCTCTTCGTCCCTGTGTTCCGCCAGATTTGCCATAGCGACAATGGTGGACTGTTGCGACTCCGAGATCTCCCGCACCTTTTCCTGGACCAGCTCTTCCAGGTAATTATTGTACGTGTCCAGATCTTGTTGCATTTTTCGCAGACGCAGATGGGTTTCTACCCGGGCGTGGAGCTCCACTTCCTGGATAGGCTTGGTCACATAATCCACACCCCCTACGGATAAAGCCTTGACCTTTTCCCTTGTCTCGGTCATGGCACTGATGAAGAGCACCGGTATATCCTTAAGCGTGTCATCGGCCTTGAGCTGCCTGCATACCTCGAAACCATCCATATCCGGCATCTTTATGTCCAACAGGATCAGATCCGGCGGATTTTTGGCCGCGGCGTCCAAGGCCCTCCTCCCGTTGGGGAAGGCCAGCACCCGGTAGCCTCTGGTTTGCAGCTTATCCTGCAGAATCTTCAGATTGCCGGGGACATCATCCACCACCATGACGGTGGCTTGGTCGATTCCTTTATTCATAGGCATTCCCGCTTTTGCTCAGCAATTCTTCGAGTTTTGCGTAGTTGAAACTATCGGCCAGGACTTGCAGCCCTTGGGCTGCGTCTCTGTCAAGGACTTCCACCTGACCGATCAACTCGTCCAGATGCGCTGTGTCACCTTCGGCCACCGCCTGTCGCATGGCCTGGATCAGGTACCCCGGCAGGGCGGCCAGTGCTTTCGGTGAGAGGGCCGCCGTTTTGGGATGGGCCGGTGTTTCATCCTGTGCATCAGCATAGACATATTCCAGCCCGAGGGATTTTCCCAGGGCCGCATAGAGTTCTTCCATGCGCAAGGGTTTACTCAGAAAGGCGGATATCTCTGTCCACAGGCCTTCTTCCTCCAAATCTTTCAAGTCTTTGGCTGTTAAGGCAATGACCGGAGTCGTTGCTCCCAAGTCCATAGCCTTGATCCGCCTGGCAGCTTCGTAGCCGTCCATGCCCGGCATGCGCAAGTCCATGAGTACGGCATGGGGTGCCCACTCCTGGAAAATTTCCAGGGCGTTCGCACCGTCTACCGCCTCCCGGACCTCGAAGCCGAGGGGCTGCAGGAGGCAGCCCAGGAGATCACGATTACTTTGCACATCATCCACCACCAGGATTCGCCAGGGCCTTGAGCCGGTTTCCAGCCCAACAATCTGGCGATGCCGGGTCTCTTTCGCCTTTAACGAGCCTTTGGCCGACTCAAGCGGGATGCCGAACCGGAAACAACTGCCCTTGCCTTCCTGACTTTCCACAGTCAACTTCCCGCCCATTATCTCCACAAGCCTCCGGCTGATGGACAGGCCCAATCCGGTGCCGCCAGATTTGTATCCGGCTTCTGCCTGCTCGAACGCAGAAAAGATACGCTCCAGATCCT
>CAZNYT010000131.1:0-4231 GCA_964577315.1 uncultured Desulfovibrionales bacterium | reverse complement strand
AGTTAAAGGTCCGAAAGTATGAAAGTGCGAAGGTTTGAAAGTATGAAAGTGCGAAGGTTTGAAAGTATGAAAGTGCGAAAGTATGAAAGTGAAAAAGTTAAAGGTTGGAATGTAAAACTGTGTTCGTTTCCGTGTCTGTGTATGTCGACTGTGTCTGCTTCAGGTTATCCCTTTAGAGAAAATGGATTTTACTTCTTGAACATTCGGCTTCATGCCGCCCTAGCCTGAACCTTTTTAAACAAGCCGGGCGCTTTTGCCATAGGCTGTACAGCCCCAATCCCATACCCAAACCCAGAACATTGACCAGGATATCGCCCAAGGAGAAAAAGCGGCCCGGGACAAAGACCTGCAGGACTTCCAGAAGCACGCACATCCCCAGCCCGAAGGCGGCGAACAACCCATACTTGATTCCTGGGCTCAGCCGGAAGCCGCGCAGAAAATCCATTAGAAGCAGGGCAAACAGGCCAAACATGGGCAGATGCAAGAAATTCTGCAGGCCGGGATTGATGAGATAAGTTACGCTTGCGCCGGGCGAAGTCTCCTGCATGGGCCACAGTCCTGCTACAAACATGAAAAGCACGTACAGCACTAAAACTGCCGGGCTTAAAAAGGCCCGGGCCGGAGGAGGAATCCTTTTTGGGTGAGGTGATGAGGCCAGAAGAGTGTCTAGGCTGCTAAGGGTCCTCTGCCAGTCATGATTATCCAGAACAAACCGCCTGCCTCTGCGCCCTAGTTCCTGGCCCAATCCGGGACTCTTGAGCACTCTCGATATCTGCTCTACAAACTCGGAGCCATCGTCCGCTACCAGGATCTCTCTTCCAGGGACGGCACTGACGCCCTGCAGAACTCTGGAGGTGGACACCACAGGCCTGGACATGGCCATAGCCTCCAGGACCTTGTTCTGCACTCCCCTGGCCAGGCGCAGGGGCACCACGCACACGTCTGCCAGCTTATAATAATCCCGGATATCCTTAACGTAGCCGGTAACCGTAATGTGCTCCCCATCCAGGGCCTTTACTTCCGGTGCAGGATTGCCTCCTACAACATACATCCGGAGACCCGGAAAATTCTTGATGAGCTCAGGAAGAACACTTGTGCAGAACCAAACCACCCCGTCCACATTGGCCTGATAGTCCATGGCTCCGGTAAAGAGAAGCACAGGAGCATTGTTTGTTCTGGAGTTAAGTGCTGGGGAAAAAAACTCTTGATCCACACCGTTGGCAATAACGCTTGTTATTTCCGGCCTCGGCGCATGAGCATGGAACAAATCCGCTTCTGCCTGAGAGACAAAGATGCAGTGATCAAAAAATCTGTTCAGCTGGATCTCATATTGCAGAAGACATGAGGACTCCCTGGAATATATCCAGGACATGGGCCATGAGGAGCGGCTGCTGTACTGTAGCCACTTGTCCGAATCCAGGTCGCAGTAGTCCAGAACCAGGAGCTTTTTTTGCATATCCGGATGCCTGCTGCGCAAAACATATTCTCCCATCACCGAGGAAAAGCAGAACACGGTGCTGATATTTCCCTGTTCAAGGAGCCTGTCCACTTTCTTCTGCAGGTTGGGGCTGTAAAAATACGGCACAGACAAGGGTTTTGTACTCAAAAGCCAGGGAAAAGAAAGGGCTTTAGCCCTGACAGGAGATCTGTACTCCACATGCACACTCTTACACCACTTCCTAAGCTTGTGGCTGTAATCCAGATCCTGCCTGTTATCTGCCAGACAGACCAAATGTATATCATGCCCGGATTCAGCCAGGTACTTAATCTGGTTGAAAGAGCGTATCTTGTCCCCTTTATTGGGAGGATAGGGAATGCGGTGGCTTAAGTATATGAGGTTCATTGGTCTGTTAAGAAAGACTATAGAGACTTAGCGACTAAGAGACTCAGTGTTCAACAAGACTAGAGACTGAGAGGCTGAATGTAAGAACTCGCAACCCATCTCTCTGTCCCTAAGCCTCTGAGTCTCTCCGTCTCACCTTCATACCTGGGTACTTTTTTACCTTCATACTTTATAACTGTCTGTAAAAAAACCACAATCACACAGGCACTGTCGACAGGCACAGACACTGTTCATCGTCAACAAAGATATTTAGAAATCCTGGGTCCAATAATCCTGGTCAAGCTCAGGGGCATCCTGCGCCAGATTCTGATCTGCAGCTGATACCTGGGATTGGTGGGGCTGATATTGGGGATTTCCTTTTTTTTGTGCAGAATATACTGGTAAAATAAAGGATCAGGCTCAAAGCCCCAGTGGGTTTTGAAACTGTAGGAGCCGGTACCCTGCTTGCTTCTTCCGAAATCAAACACCTTATATCCATTTTCCCATGCATATTCCATGAGCTTCCAGTACATGAAATCATTGGGAGCCAAGTTGCGGTACTCTATCAACGATCCTGCGTAGTACGGCAGTACCCGGTCCCGATAAAAAAAACTTAATACCCCGGCTATATCCATTCCTTCCCGGTCCTGCACCAGCATCACCAAGGCCTTATTTCCAAAAGAGTTTAGCAGATGTTCAAACCAGGCATAGGAAAACACAGGTGTACCCAGAAGGCGGAAATTCCTGGCCAGTAAGTGGTAAAACCGGGGCAAAAGATGGTGGCCAGTGCTTGCCTGAAGCCCATTTTTTATTCCCAGCCTGACCATGCGCCTGGATTTTCTGGGTATGGCCTTGAGGTTCTCCTCTAAGGAAGAGAGTATCTCCCGCTGGAAACCGTAATACAAATCCTTGGATGGCAGTTCCGGCAAAGGACGATGGTTGCGAAGCTCCAGGTAGTCCTGGCCTTGTTTTTGGGCAAACTCCCCGGCGGAGCCGACCAGTTCCAGGGCCGACTTTTCGCTGTCAGCAAGTGGTCCGCACTGTTCGGCAAAAGGGGTGGAGAGGAGGTATTTGCCAAAAATAAAGCTGTTGATCTGAAACAGCGGGAGAATGCCGGCTAACTTTTCTTTTCCATTGCTGGTATCCATAAGCAGCAAGGACTGTTCCTTGTGACCGAATGCTGTGGCAACCGCATCCTGCCAGGACCTGGTGTGAAAGATGGTCCCACCTGGATGAGAGTCTACATACTCATTCCAGCTACGGCAATCTGCTGAGGTATATGGTCTAATTTGCATTTTTTTCAGTGTCTGGAAGGTGTGTCTGTCGTGAAAAGTATGAAAGTAAAAAGTAGGAAGGTTCGAAAGTATGAAAGAAAGACTCAGGGACTTAGCGACTGAGGGACTCAGGGACTTAGAGATAAGAAAGACTAAGAGACTTAGAGACTAAGAGACTGAGTGATAAGAAGTTAAAAGTAAAAGGTTAAAGGTTTTACAAGGAGGAGAGTGTGTAAGTACGAAGGTTTGAAAGTACAAAAGAAAGACTTAGCGACGGAGAGACTGAGTGATAAGAAAGACTTAGAGCGAAGAAAGAGTGAGTGAAAGAAAATACTTAAGCAGAACAAGTGCGAGACAGGCCATCCTCAGCCAGCCTGATCCTGCCCACAGGTTCCACGCAATGGGCCTCGATATCCAGGGCCAGGGACTGGGACAAGCAATTAATATTCAGAACCAGGCGATAGTTCTTGCCTTTCCTGTGCACCACTCCCTGCACTCCCTTGAACGGTCCGCTCTTGACCACTACCTGTTCCCCGGTACGGACAAAATCGTATGGATACACTGGGGCGTCCAGGCTTATAGCCCTGTGCACCTGGTCCAGGTCCCTGAGAAGCTGCGCTTCGTCCATAACGTCAATAACACAGGCGGTATGGTTGGATCTAAAGGCCTGATAACGCTCCAGATCGTTGGATTTGAAGAAAAGGTATCCGGAAAAAACTGGCACAAGGGAATAGCGCACTCTTTTGGATCCAGGCTGGCGCTTCTTGACCATGGGCAGATAGTATCCGATGCCGCGTTCTGCCAAAAAGTCGGCCAGGGCCTTCTCCCGCCGGCTCTTGGTCTTGGCCACCCTCCACCTGCCGGGCATGGATTCCTCAACAAGGAGGTTATCCGGGTAGAGCTGGACCGGATTTTTATCCAGGGTAAGTGTCATAGTAGCTCCGTTACAGCTTCGAAAGTTGACCTGTGTATGTTGTAGTTAAAAGTTAGAAAGTGCGAAGGTTAAAGGTGCGAAAGTTTGAAGGTTAAAGGTATTAAAGTGTGAAAGTGAGAAGGTTAAAGGTGCGAAAGTTAAAGGTCTGAAGGTTTGAAAGTACGAAAGTTAAAGGTCCGAAGGTTTGAAAGTATGAAAGTG
>CAZNYT010000130.1:0-4344 GCA_964577315.1 uncultured Desulfovibrionales bacterium | reverse complement strand
GCTATGCCACCCTGGATAATGTCTCCCTGGTGCCGGTGGCATCTTTGTTTCGGGGCAGATAATTAATAGATGTAAGCTTTTCCAAGCACAGCGGAATCATATATAAATTTTTTTGAGATAAGGAGAGCTGCCATGCAAGGGCATAACCAGAACAATACAGGTTATAATCTGCTGGATAAAGTTGATTATGTGATGGATCGTCAAGGCAATATTATTAAGAGTGTTATTTTGGATTAAATGAGGCGGACCCATTAGGTGATCATGAAGTGGGAGAGATTACTGTAGTCAATGACACAGTCTGCCATCATTTGACACCTAAATAAGAATATGTATACTTATTTTTATCCGGGATCCCTTTTGCCAGGGACATGTATGGAGCATGAGTTTACAAAAAATGAGGAAAACGCGACAAAGCCAGGAGGTGGAAATGAAGGTGAGTGAAAGAGGACAGGTGACCATTCCCAAAAATATCCGGGAGCAATTCGGGCTTAAGGAGAATACCGAAGTGGAATTTATAGTCCGGGAAGGCAGGGTGGAACTAGTGCCCAGCCAGGAAGGCAGGCGGGGAAAGGTGGACGCTTTGTACGGCCGCAAGGCCTTCAATTACAGCACTGACGAATTGATGAGGTTGCTACGGAATGAGGGAATGGCTGGTTGATACAAACGTTATCCTGGATGTATTGGGAGCAGATAAGAGCTTTGGATTCCTCTCCCAAAAAGTTTTAGCCGACTGTGCGGAAACAGGCATGCTGGTCATCAATCCGGTCATATTCTCCGAAGTGGGGGCCTGGATGGAGAGCCTGGAAGAACTGGATGCACTCCTGCCTGAAGATCTTTTTCGCCGCGATCCCTTGCCGTGGGAAGGAGCTTTTTTGGCGGGCAAGGCCCTGGCAAAATATAAACGAGCTGGAGGGCAGAACAGACGTATCCTGGCTGATTTTTTGATTGGATCCCATGCAGCAGTGGCCGGGTTTGTTCTCATAAGCAGGGATAGTGGTATAGGAAGGTATTTCGATATCCAGATTCTTAATCCGGCAGACTGAATTGCTGAAGAGACCCTTTTTTAAGCGAGCCTCTTTCTTTCTTGGATTATAATTATGCCGGGTACGGACAGCATCTTTTTGTAAGGCAAAAGCGGCAATCGGGAAAGGGTCCCGCACCAGGACTATCCAAGCGAGGACTTGAAATTTTTCTTGCTGACTTTTTGCAGGTGACTCGCCTTGTTCTGTATGATCCTGGGCGAGACTATCTCGTTCCAGCTTTACGCCCATAGGTGGGGTGGAGGAGATTTATTCCATGAAGAGGCTGGGCTAAGCGTAAATTTACTGTTCCCTGCAAGTTCACGAGAAAGGTGAGGGGGTATATTGTCCTGACCTGACTGTGAACGAACTCCAACCTGTTATGAACATTACTATGAGAACACCGTGGGTTGCGGATGCCCTGGCATGTTTTTACCGGCAAAACGCCGTGGACTGATGTTGACTATGATGTGGGGAAAAGACGATCTGTAAAATTTATTTGGTGAACTGGTCACCAGGAAGCGGGCTTGAAAATCTTTGTAGAGTTCTGCAGGATATATGGGTTGGGTAATTGATGTTTTGAATACTCTTTGGGCTTGATGGTTATCGATCCAGGACAAAGCTTGGCCAGCTCATTATTTTTGCGAAAAGCGGGGAAGGCGAAAAAGGTATGCTTTGTCGGAAATAGTTTTTTTGCCAAACGAACAGCAGGAGCTAGGTCTGTGTCGCCACTGACCAGGACGGCTACATCGCATTCATCTTTGAAAAATATTTCCTGTAATTTCAAGGCAATTGAAACATCGGTCTCCTTTTCTTCGTACTTGGAAATCGTCTTATTACAGAATGGACAGTCAATGCTTTTGTACTTAAACCTATTTAATTCCACCTTGACTCCAGTATCTTCAAGGCAAGTCACAAAGGATTTGTGTCGCTGTACAATATCTGGGTCGTTTAAATGATAAGCATAGGCTGAAAAATAGTAGATGTTTCCCAGTTCAAGCTTATCTGCTGTCGGTTTGAAATTGTGAATCATTGATATGCAAAGGCTTTTAAGATCAAGCCACTTGGTAGATGCCTTAAGTTGCTTGCTTGCTTTCCGGACGGAATGATACAAATTGAAGCCGTCCACAAGGTATGTGACTTTCTTGGTGGGCATAAAAATAAAAAAACCCGCCGGATCGCAACCCGACGGGGGCCAAGGTTTTACCCTTGGGGATGATTTCTTATTTACTTTAAAGCTTGCTCATATGCTTGTCAAGAAGATTCATATTGGCCTTGATTATCCTTGTCCTTAGGCTCGATTTCCGCGACTACAAGCTAAAGATTCAAGTATTTCAAGATGTTATCTTAAATTAAATAAAATTTATGGGCACTACTTTTATTGAGTGGTAACCTTTTTGGGCTTTACAGGTACATTGCTTACCCCCAGAGCTGAGTAGATATCCTGTTGTTCAAGAGTCGGGGTGGTACATGTATGAAAGTAATGGCCTTCAACGGCAGCCCCAGGCAAAAGGGATGGAACACCGTAACCCTGCTGGAGCACGCCCTGCAGGGAGCCGAGTCCGCTGGGGCAGAAACCGAATTGGTCCAGCTCTACAGCCTTGATTTTTCGGGATGCATTAGCTGTTTTGCATGCAAGCGACTGGACCGGGAGGAGGACGGGGTCTGCGCTCTACAGGACGATCTCTCCCCGGTTCTGGAGCGTATCCGAGACTGTGATGCCCTGATCATAGGCACGCCTGTATACTACGGCGCCGAGTCCTCTGGCACGCGCGCCTTTCTGGAGCGGCTATGTTTCCCTTATATAAAATACGATCCAGACCGGATCTCGCTCTTCCCGGGGCGGATCAACACCGCCATAATCTACACCATGAACGTGCCCGAGGACAAAATCCAGGAGATGGGTTTTGATCAGATTTTCAATATGACCAAGATGTTTCTGCAGCTCCACTTCGGCTCATGCGAATTGCTGTGGTCTACTGATACCCTGCAATATCCGGACTACGATCTCTACGAGGCCAAAATGTTTGACAAGGAAGCCAAATACCAACGTCACTATCAGGTCTTCCCCCAGGATTGCCAGCGGGCCCGGGAGCTGGGGGCGCGTATGGTCTCAAATCAACCCTGATGGCCTGCCCTATATGCGCATCCGGTTTTGGGTACTGCGATGTCCTCCGCTCAAGTATGGTTTGACCCTTTACCTGCAATTAGCTATTAGTTATTAAAAAATAGCCTCCAACCGTTTGTCCGCAGTGGGCGAAGGGGCCAATCTTCTCATGCCTTCGCCCAGGGAATATGAGGCATTTCTGCGGGAGTACATGCAAGAGGCGGGCAACAATCCGGTGCTGGGACTCAAGGATAACCTCAAGAACATCATCAGGGACGAAAACGAACGTAAACCCTTCGGAGGATGCACTGGCTTCGGATGCGGGGCTGGCTTCAACTTCGCCACCCTGCTCTCGGACGGCGAAATTCACGCCTGCCGCAAGTTCCCGTCCTACTTGGGCAATATATTTGACCAGGGTCTGCTGGCTGCTTACGATTCAAAAGCCGGAGAAAGATACCGCCTAGGCAGCGCTGCCTGCCATGGATGCAAGCTTTTGCCCGCCTGTGGCGGATGCCAGGCCGTTACCTACAGCCTGGGCTTGGACCCTTCCCAGGACCGGGATCCGTATTGTTTTTACGCTGAAGCTCCCGGCCAGCAAACAGGAATAGGCTTGGCAACGGCGGGTAAAGCAATGGATCCTTCATAAGGGCGGGGCAGAGAAGCAAAATGGGCTCGTTGTTTACATTGACTGTCCATGACATGAGCCACGATATAACTGGTTTTAGCCATGAACCCTGAACAATTGGACATGCTATGGAACTGAAGATTTTCTGGGTCGTCGACATGACGAACGGGAAGGAGTAATGACATCCACTCCAGTAAGATATCGTTTCACCCTAGCCCATGAGCTTGGCAGGGAGTTTGGGTAAAGCCATTTGCCACTGGAAAAATATGCTTTTGCTTGACGTCTTGACATCTTTTTTGCCGTGTTATACATAATAAGCTAAAATGTATAACAATAGGATTTCCCATGTCTGCTTCGCATTCAACAAAAGTCACTGTCTCTTCCAAGGGATGGGTGGTCATTCCCGCCTCTCTACGCAAAAAAATCAGGTTGAAGCCGGGCATGAAAATGATTGCCGAGGAAGTTGAGGGCAGAATAGTCCTTACCCCCCAGCCCGATGACCCTGTGGATACCCTTTTCGGGAAACTTGCCGGGGAGGATTCCTTAACAGGAGCGCTGCTCACCGAAAAAAGCAGAGAAAAAGAGCTTGAAGA
>CAZNYT010000129.1:0-4347 GCA_964577315.1 uncultured Desulfovibrionales bacterium | reverse complement strand
AGGAAGAGGTGCAGCCCGGGCAGAAAGTCCGGGTAAAGGTCAAGGGGATAGACTCTCATGAAAGAAGGATATCCTTGAGTATGCGCGACGCTCAGGGAGATCCATGGGAAGGAGTCTCCGCCCGCTACGAAAAAGGCACCCTGGTTGAAGGCAAGGTGGAAAAGCAGGAAGAATTCGGCATGCTGGTTGTTCTGGAGCCCGGGGTGGTGGGCCTGGTACCCCGCTCCATCCTTAATCGTTCTCAGGACCCGTCTCTGGCAAAAAAAAAGCCGGGAGACAGAGTGAAGGTAACCATAGAATCAGTGGACGAGGCAAACCGGCGAATCTCTCTGGAGCCTGCTGATGCAGTGCAGTCTGAAGAGTGGAAATCCTACGCTCCTGACCAGAAAAACAGTCTAGGGTCCCTTGGGGTTGAACTTAAAAAAGCCATGGAAAAGAAAAAAAGGTGATTTGTTTTTCTGGGATGAATATATGGGTTCAGTCACACTCGTTTGCCCCTGCAAGAAAAATGCAGGGGCATTTTTAATTTGCGGACAGTTGGTTGCATCAATATATCCTTGGCAGGGGCAATTCTTGAAGAATAGTAACTATTCACCATGGTCCGGGGCTTTGCAAACAGGACGTAAAAACTCACTCCAATGAAGCGTAAATCAAAACCTATACACGTGTTTGTCAGCGAGAATGACATCTATAACATGCCTTGAACCAAGTCCGGTGTTTAACGGTTTTGATTAACGCTTCCTACGTCATTCAGACAGTTTACGCCCAGTTTGCAAAGTCCCGGACCATGGGTCTTCAACTGGACTCTTAAATTGTTCAGCTTTAGCAGGCGGTGAATAGTTACGAAGAATAAACATCCTTGCAACACTGTCAGGGATAAAGTCCTGGTGCATGATGCATGAATAAGCAGAAAAAGTCTTGCGCATAGGGTATCTGCTCGGCGCTTTTAAGGACCAGTCCCCATGCGACATGCAAAGCTAAACAGATATCGCATAAGGAAAAGTATCCATGGAGTTTTCTGAGCATTTGTTTCTGCTTGGCGGGGTAATGCTCCTGCTTTTTTTTCTGGTCAGCTACCTGTTTCAAAGACTCAAGTTTCCGTCACTGCTGGCCTATATTTTCCTGGGAGCGGCCCTGGCCGGGCTTTTGACCGGCCAGGAACTGGATATAGTGGATCAGATCGCCCGGGTGGGCATTGTACTGCTTTTCTTTCTCCTGGGTCTGCATTTTCCTTTGAAGCGTCTTATAAATATATCGCGCCGGGTGTGGAAAGTCGGAGCCATGGACATCGGAATCAATTTCGGCGGCAGCTTTCTGCTGGCCTACCTCTTCGGCTTTGATCTTCTGGCTGCGCTGATCATCGGCGGGGTGGCCTATGCCACGAGTTCTTCCATCACAGTCAAGATGCTGGAGGAAACCAGGCGGACCAACACTCCCGAGGGCGAATTCAAGCTGGCGCTTTTGATATTTGAGGATCTGGCCGCACCGATCATGGTCTCTTTTCTGGTGGGGCTGACCACGCATGGGGAAATTACCCCGGATGCCATTGTCTGGATTTTCATTAAAGTGGTACTCATAACTGCAGCCTCCATTCTCATTGCCTACTACGGTTTCCGCAGACTGGACGTTTTTGTCCGCAGGTATGTGACCAGGGATTTCATGCCCCTTTTTGCTGTTTCCATAGCCCTGATCTTTGCAGGCATTGCCGAAGCCCTGGAGCTTTCCAAGCTTCTGGGGGCTTTTCTGGCCGGGGTGATGCTCTCGGAAACCGGCACCTCCAAGGAACTGGGCAGGATAGTCGCCCCCATAAAAGACCTTAGTCTGCCGTTTTTCTTTTTCTGGTTCGGTACATCCATAACCCTGGGCACCGGCATTATTTCCCCGGTGTCTCTTGTCGTGCTTATTTTCTGGGCAATTATAGGCAAGCTGATAGTGGGGTTCTGGGGAGGAAGGATATATGGACTGTCCTTCAGGGGGGCAATCCGGGCGGCTTTTTCCCTGGTGCCCAGGGGAGAGTTCTCCGTGGTTATCGCGGCCCTGGCTGAGCCGGCTCTGCGGGTTTTTCTAGGCATATATATTGTGGTTACCGCAACAATCGGGGTCTACTTTTTCCGCAAGGCTCCCTCGCTGGCTGAGAGCCTTAACCACAGGCTGAAAAAAAAGAGCCTCTGAATACGGGCTGGGTCAGTTGACACTCTGGGCGGGAAAAAATATAAGGTTCCAGGAGGATAGATCGAATGCATATTGTGATCATCGGCGGAGGTGATGTGGGAAGGGAGCTGGCCCAAAATCTTTCCAGCAAGCGCCAGAGTATAGTGGTAGTGGAAAACAATCCCCATACAGCCGAAAACCTGGGCAATGACCTGGATCTTTCAGTCATTAACGGCAATGGGGCCAACCTGGATATACTGCATAAAGCCGGGATAAAATCCGCTGACATGCTCATTGCTGTTACAGGCTCCGACGAGGTGAACATCATTGCCAGCATGATTGCCAAGAAAATCGGGGTGCCCTTTACCGTGGCCAGGGTGCGCAATCCAGAGCGGGCAGGCAGCATTGACGTGGATACCCGGGGGCTGGTGCATAAAGAAATAGGCATAGACATGGTCATCAGCCCGGAAAAGGCAGTGGCCCAGGAAATATCCAAGATGATCCATTTTCCTGAAGCCATGGAAGTGGAGCACTTCGCCAAGGGCAGGGTCATGATGGTCTCCACCACGGTAACTGAAGAGGCCAAAATTACGGACACCACGCTGCAGAAACTGCCCCTGCCCAAGGGCTGCATAGTGGTGGGCATCAAGAGGGCCGGCGGGGATTTTCTGCTCCCCGGGGGCAATGACAAAATCAGGGTGGGGGACAAGGTATACCTCATTGGCAAGGCCGAGGTCATGCGCGAGGCAAGCTGGCTGCTGCACCACGAGCCGGCCAGGGTCAATCGGGTGATTATTCTTGGAGGCGGGCTTATCGGCTATGACCTGGCTTCTATACTGGAAACAGACCAGCACAAGTCTTTTCTGGTCAAGATTATCGAGCAGGACCCGGAAAGGGTGGAGGAGTTGAACAGAAAGCTCAGCAAAACCATTGTCCTGCAGGGTGACGGCACTGAGCTTTCCTACTTCAATGAAGAGGAGATTGCCGAAGCCGATATCCTGGTAGCGGCCACGGAAGATGACCGGACAAATATTGTGGCCTCTGTTCTGGGGCAAAAGCTCGGGGTGCACAAGATTATCGCCGAGCTGACCAGGATAGGCTACGCCCAGTTATATGATACCCTGGGCATAATGGAAAACGTCAACCCTCACCTCATAACTGCCGCCCAGATCCTGCGCTTTACAAGGCGCGAGGATGTGGCCTCTCTTTGCCTTCTCAAGGAGGAGGCAGCCGAGGTCATGGAAGTGGTCCTGCCGGAGTCTGCCTGTGTAGTGGGCCAGAAGATATCCCAGGCCGGTTTTCCCAAGGGCCTGTTGATCGGGACTATAGTCCGGGGGGAGGAAGTCATCATCCCCGATGGAGACACGGTGTTGAAGGCTAATGATCACCTGGTGATTTTCACCCTGGTATGCTTCAATCTGGACCGTTTTTTCGCTTGCCGTTAGGGATGCAATAAAAACCCTTTTCATTCCCGGCGGCTGCCTCTTCCAATCATTCGCAGCAACCTGCCCGAGAGCCTGATGGCGTCTTCAGGGCACATTTCCTGGCAGCAGTAACAGCTGATACATTTGTCCCTGTCCAGCACCGGGCCGCCCGAAGACATGCTCATGGCGCCCACCGGGCAGTGCCCGGCACAAATCCCGCAGGAGATACATCTGGAGCTGACTACTTCAGGCAGGCAGTTGGCCCACCTGGAAAGATAACGGTTTAATATCAGACCTGTTATTCCGGGGATAAATGTCCCGGGAAACTTAAAACCCTGCACCTGCTCCAGTTGCCCCACAATGTCCAGGCTTTCCGGATCTGTTTCTCCCAGCCCTCTTTCTCCGGCAAAATCCAGGTGTGGAACCCGGGAAGGTTGAAGCCCCAGCATGTGACTGGCTGCTGCATCCAGGCTGACTGCGTTGTCCGAGGCCAGTATCCGGTTCAAATAAACCGGGGTGCCGTTGGAAGGCCCATTGCCCTGCATGGCCAGGACTGCATCCATGATGTTCAGTTCCGGGGGACGTACCTGGTAGATGTCCAGAAGGCCCCGGGCAAAGTCTGCTGCTGAGGGACAGCTTGCGTGCAGGTGCATTTTGTCTGCACCCACAACGTAGCCGAAGGTGTTTTTTACCGCTCCGGTGAGAACTGTCAGGGAATGGGTCTTGAGCTTGGGCAGGTTTATGACCTCGTCTGCTTCCAGGATTTCCCTGG
>CAZNYT010000128.1:0-4347 GCA_964577315.1 uncultured Desulfovibrionales bacterium | reverse complement strand
AATTCCCGCATTCCAATTATCGCCATGACTGCCCATGCCATGGACGGAGACCGGGAGAGGTTCCTGGAAGCAGGAATGAACGACTACCTGGCCAAGCCGGTGCATAAAGAGGACCTGGAGCGGGTGTTAACTAAGCATTGCTCGTAGTATTGCGCATAAGAAGGGTTATATTTGAATATGAGCTTGCAGCGCAACTATTCCCCAAATTTTTTGCGTGCCGCGAGTCTGGATCGTCCTTTTCTGAGCTCGGCTTACGGGGGCAAAGTATATCAAGTCACTCCCAGGGAGTACAATGAGCTCCAGGACAGGTGGGTAGGGTTCACGCCCAGCGAGATGCTGCAGGAGACCTTTCTGCCTTCTGAGTATGAGTTTATCCAAGATCATACTGAGGAATATGACGGGTTGCGCTTAAGCGGGGCCACGGAATGGCCCCCTATTGATTTTAAAAGCGAAAGTGGAGAGCCACAGGGCGTGGCTGCAGAAATCTTTTCCAGATTTGCTGCAAAGCACGATATTGCCTTGGTGCAGGGACAGGAAAATGCTCAACAAGGAATCTCAGCAGTGGTGCAGGGGGATGCCGATGTGATCCCTGCTGTGGTGCCCAATTCCCAGCTAAAGCAAAAGCTGGATTTCACCCAACCCTACCTTTCCTTGCCCTTGGTGCTGGCCACCAGGAGGAGCGAGATCTTTATTAAGGATTTGAACGCTATAGATGATAAGCGGTTAAGCTACGTGGACAGGGGGGAGTTGAGTTCCTTGTTGGCCAGAAAGTATCCCCATTTGGAGTTTGTCCAGGTAGATTCCGCCCAAGAGGGTCTGCAGAGGGTAAAAAATGAGCAGGACTTCGCCTTCATAGGCACTATCCCTGGTATTTCCTATGCCATCCAGAATCAGGATCACCTGGACATCAAGATATCCGGGACCCTGGAGGAAGAGCTGCCTGTGGCGGCAGGAGTAAAGCAGGGAAACGATCTTTTGCTGGGCATAGTGCAGAAGGGGCTGCTATCCACTCCTCTCAGCAAGCGCCAGGAGATAGTGGACAGCTGGATATCCATCCGGTTCGAGGAGGAGGTGGACTATACCCTGGTTTGGTGGGTGTTGAGCGGGGCATTTTTAGCGGTTGCCATCAGCTTCTTGTGGCTCAGGAAGGTCCAGCTGTACAACGCCAAGATTTCCGAGGCCTATCAGCTCTTGGAGAAAAAGAGCCAGGAGCTGGAGCAGCTGTCCATCACAGATAAGCTGACCGGTCTGTTCAACCGCAGCAAGATAGAAGACGAGCTGGAGAGGGAAGCTCTTCGGTTCCGCAGGCATGGGAAACCCTAGGTTTGGGGACAAAGCCCCCCAAAGAAACACAGAGGGAAGACCGCTCAATTTAGGTGCTAATTAGTTGCCTTGGTCAAGAAAAAAAGTCCAAAAGGTTGCGCCTTTGTTCCAGCTCCAGATTTGTCTGTTCCCGGGAGGGATCCCAAATCCCCTCTAAGGCGGAATGCGGGCGTAAGTAGGACTTGGCCCCGGCGGCAAGATTGCGGGAGATATTTTCCATCCACTCCGACAGCAGTCCTTCCTGCTCACCCATCAGGATGCCGTGTACCCGAGAGGGCTCCCTGCGCAGCGCGCTGGAGAATTTCTCGGTATCCAAGCTCAATCCCCGGGAATCCGTATCCGGGGTGATCCCAATATCCCGCAGGCTGGGCAGGCGTTTTTGAATACTATCCCTCCACATGCCGGGAAGATCATCCTTCCACATGTTCTTGCTCTTTTCCAGAAACCTGAGTAGCTCCCCGGCTCGATTCAAGATTTCCTCTGTCCGGTTTATAACTCCCAATACTGAATCCCCGGTGCGAAGAGGAAGACTGCGCTGGGTGGTGTCCTTTAATTCCATTTCCAGATCTCCCCTGGCAGTGGTAAAAAGATTTCCCCCGGATACGAATTCCCGACTGTCTATTTGTACCCGACCGTCTGAGCCGGGCTGGGCAGTCCTGTTCAGTCCCAACCTATCCAGGGCACTGCCCTGAACATCGGTTAAAGCCATGCGTTGACCCACCTTGGGATTGGTCAACTCAATATCCAGTCTTAAGCCATCCACCTGAACCGGTCGACTCAGGCTATAATCTGTAATTTTGTTCTGCACCACCTGGCTTTGAATATCTAAAACCCTGCTCAAGTGCGAATCTACCGAGCGCAGCAAATCCTGGTAATCCGTATCCGGATGGGTTACCACGGTCTCAGTTTGCACCCATGATACTACCTGGCTCCATGTCGTGTCATCCTCGATCTGGTCCGGCTCCAGGGTCAAGTTTTCCACCATTTCTTCCCAGTCCTGTGTGTCCTTGACCAGGGCATGATCCTCCCCAGCTAAATCCCTGGCTTCCTCCCAGGTACTCCTATCCACCACCCGGATGGAAATATGCTCTGCATCCAGGCCAGTGTTGATCTGGAAAACATGATGTTCGATATCCCAATCAATGTCCTCCCCGGGCCGAAAGGCCTGGGAGCTATACCTAGAAGGCCTGGCTATGCTGTCGCTGCGGACCATCTTGGACTTGGACCCCGGGACTTCGAATGCCGGATCCCAGGGCTGCATCCCCAACCTTTGCAGCAAGTCTCCGTCCACGTCCTCAACAGTCAGAGTTTGCTCCTTGAACCGGGGATCCAGGCTTATGGCCAGAATACTGCCCAAAGAACCCAGGCCTGGAATTTTTTGGCCCGGGTATCTTTGGTTCAAAACCCAAGCCTGGGCCCGCACCCGGGATCTATTCACTGCATCCTGCACAGCCCCCAGGACCTGGTCGTAATTCATCCCCTCCCGGATATTTATTTGCATTTCCTCACTGTTCCGGCCCAGCTCGAGTTTTACTGCATACTCCCCGGAGGGAATCGAAGTGGTGCGCGTCCCGGGAAATCCCCGGCTGAGATATTGATAGAACGGGTGAGGCTCTTTCAAAACTTGGGCCTGAACTTTATTTTGAAGCCCACTGGACAAATGCACCATTCCATTCCTGGCCATAGTTTGAGGCCACTCGAATTTTTCCAGGGACTCCTGCAGGGAACTGAGCTTTCTGTTCAGCTCGTGCACATATGACTCCTGCAATAAGCTGATCCTGCTCGGATGTTGGGGATAGCGGTACTTCTGACCCCAAATGGAGTCCATCCCCAACTCTGTTCGATCCGAATAGAGATCTTGACCCCGAAAAAGGTTAGCCTGCATCCAGGACGGTGGTTTAATGGCTGACATAATCTATTCATCCTGTGCTGAGATTAATCCTGCAACGACACTTACTTGGCATGTCTCTGAAAAAGTGGGGCTTTCGGACTTGCTATTCCACCAATCAGGTCCATCTTTATCCTTACAGGATCAAACTGTCTTGATTTACGCAACTTAAATTTCATTGCCTGATATCTGGGTCCATCAGGATGATATTGAAGCGCAGAGGATAACTTTCGTAAGCTGTTTTTTGTGGAACATACCGGTTAGCGGACCTCTAATGCAAAATCCACGCTTACCAAGCACCACTTTCTACACACTACTATTTATACAATCGATCCAAACAAGAAAAACTTTAGGAGCCAAACAGACAAGGTTTGCTACCCAGAATCTGCCTACGAAAAGGCGATGATACTTTTGAGTTGTTCGGGTCGGACCCAGACAATATATTGGAAATACTTGATAAAATATCGTTTTTTGCTTAATTTTGAGTCTTAGAACCGCCATTTTGATGTTGAAAAAGCAGTTCTAAACCTCTATGCTCCGAGGCGATAACTATACTGACACATGGGGCTCCTGCCTTGCTCTACCTCTAGGCATGCTTCAGGCCGGGCGTGAGATATTCTTTTCTTTACATGCAAGTACGATTAAACCAGAAGAACCAGAATATTATGTCTGTCCAGGCATTCAATGGTAATATGACTGCTTCAAATTATGACCGGCTATAACTCAATGCCCAGGCTGTTCTTAAGTGCCTGATCGACTTCGAGCATTTTTTTAGCTGGCAACTCACCCAGCTTTACCTCCAGCCTTGTCTTATCGACGGTCATTATCTGTGACAGGTTGATTGCGCTATCCATGTCCAGGCCGCTTTCGCCTGCCTTGACACAAACTATGAACGGATAAGTCTTGACAACGGCGGTACTGCACGCAGCTACTATTGTGGTGGGGCTATATCTGTTCCCAATGTCATTCTGGATGACCAGTGCCGGTCGTTTTCCTGTCTGCTCACTACCCCGGCCGGGGTTCCAGTTAACCAGGTAAATTGCGCCCCGTTTACATTCTTCGGTCATAAATGGTCATTCCCGCTCGGGCAGTAGCTCATTAGCCAAATGGGCGCTCCCTTCAGCAAACTTCAAGTT
>CAZNYT010000127.1:0-4348 GCA_964577315.1 uncultured Desulfovibrionales bacterium | reverse complement strand
CGTAATCTGCGGCCAAAAAATTATATCTGCTTGCGCGTCCAAGAAAATTGGAGCCGCTGATCTCGCTGATTTACGCTGATTTAAAAAATGCTTTTTATCAGAGGAGTTGCTCTACAAGTGCCCTACTTTTAATCTTTTTTTTGTCCATTTTGGGCAACTGTATTCTGTTTGAGGATTAAATATCAGAGAAACAAGTTAAAATCATTTTGATAGCAATCTAGAATAAGAGTCCGGTGGGGGCAGGAATGCCCCCGTAAGCCGAGTCTAGGAAAGCGCGAGCCGGGTACGCGGCACGCAAAAAGATTTGGCGAATAGTTACCATTTTTTAAGGAAAGGTCAGCATGCATACTCTGGTTTTATTGCGGCACGGGGAGAGCGAGTGGAATCTGGCCAACCGCTTTACTGGCTGGACTGACGTGGACCTCACCCCGGGGGGAGAGGAACAGGCCCGCAAGGCGGGCCGGATGCTGCGCCAGGAAGGTTTTCATTTCCACCTGGCCCACACCTCGGTACTGAAAAGGGCAGTTCGCACCCTGTGGCTGGCATTGGAGGAGATGGACCTGGTCTGGATTCCGGTCCATCGTTCCTGGCGTCTCAACGAGCGGCATTACGGCGGCCTGCAGGGCCTGGACAAGTCCGAGACCGCTGCCAAGTACGGGGAGGAGCAGGTCCTGCAGTGGAGGCGCAGCTACACTACGCCCCCACCGGAACTGGACCCGGAAGATGAGCGCCATCCCAGGTCCGATCCCCGATACCAGGGGCTGGATCCCAGAGTCCTGCCCGGGGGGGAATGCCTCCGGGATACAGTGGAGAGGTTTCTGCCCTACTGGCACGATCACCTGGCCCCCCAGATCCTCTCCGGCAAGAGGCTCTTGATAGCCGCCCACGGGAACAGCCTGCGGGCCCTGGTCAAGTACTTGGACGGGATCTCGGATGAGGACATCCTGCACCTGAACATACCCACAGGCATTCCCCTGGTCTACCAGCTGGATCCGGACCTGGTGCCTGTTAGCAGCCGTTACCTGGGAGATCCTGGTGAGGTGCAGGAGGCGATTGCATCCACAGCCGGGCAGGGCAGGACGAAGTAAGTTCCATGTGGCAGAGGATTACCAGGTTCATCCGCACCGATGTCTGGAGGCTGGACACCAGGGAGATGTCCCGTCTCCGGGGATTTGCGGTGCATCATTTCCGGGTGCTGCTGGTAGCCCTGCACGGTTTCCAAAAGGACGAGTGCGCCCTTAGGGCCTCCTCCCTGACCTATTATACCCTGCTTTCCATAGTCCCGGTCCTGGCCATGGCCTTCGGGATAGCCAAGGGCTTCGGCCTGGAAGAGATGCTGCACGCCCAGCTGGAATACTACCTGGGCGCGCACGAGGAGATCCTGGATCAGGTTATCAAGTACTCCTACTCCATGCTCGAGGTGACCCGCGGCGGATTAGTGGCGGGTATCGGCTTTTTGTTTCTTGTCTGGGCGGTGTTCAAGGTCCTGGACCACATAGAGCAGTCCTTGAACGCGGTTTGGGGCGTGATTGAGGGCAGGAGCTGGCCCCGCAAGATCACGGAATACATCTCGCTCATGGTGGTGGGTCCCATACTGCTGATCCTTTCCGGCAGCCTGACCGTGTTCATTACCACTGAGCTACACAAGTACCTGGATCATATCGGGATGTTCTCCCTGGTAGTCCACGCCTTTGAGTGGGGTGCCCAGCTCATGCCCTACATCATGATGTGGCTGCTTTTCACTTTCCTGTTCATAGCCATGCCCAACATCAGGGTAGGGTTCAAGTCCGCCCTGATTGCCGGGGTGATCTCCGGTACCCTTTTTCAGCTCCTGCAGTGGGCCTATATCACCTTCCAGGTGGGAGCGGTCCGGTACAATGCCATATACGGCAGTTTCGCAGCCCTGCCCCTGTTCCTCATCTGGGTGCAGCTCAGCTGGATGATAGTGCTTCTGGGAGCGGAGCTCTCCTTTGCCTACCAGAACGTGCGCCGCTTCATCTTCGCCTCGGAGATCAAGAATATAAGCCCCAGGTACAAGCGCAAGGTCAGTCTCTTGGTGATGCATTTCATAATAAAAAGGTTCCTGGAAGAGAAGGGAGGCACCACTTCCGAGGATATTTGCCGGGACCTGGGACTGCCGGTGCGCTTGGTCCAGGAGGTGCTCAGGGAGCTATACCAGGCTGAGCTGGTGGTCCGGGTGGCTGCACCTGGAGGGGAGGATCAGGCGTATATGCCGGGCAAGGACGTGAACCTGGTGAGCATAGCCTACGTGCTTAGGGCCCTGGATAACACCGGGAGCCAGGAGGTCCCGGTTTCCGGGGAGGATACCTGGGCCAGAATCCAGGAAATAATGGAAGGCTTTGACCAGGTCCTGGAAAAGTCCCCGGACAACACCCTGCTCAAGGATCTGGGCTGAGCTTGCAGCGGGGGATGGCGCTCAGCCATTCTTGAAGGTTCCCAAAAGCCAGGAATTCAAGCTAATTATGATGCTGAGGGGCAAGTACCAAAGTCAGTTTTTCTGGCATCAGTCTGCCGCATCCAATCTTGACAGCTCTCTGGTTAAATAAGTAAAGATATACAATACGTGAAACATGATGAATAGTTGTCAGCATACACAATTTTTGAGGAGAATAAAAATGAATCAGGACGTGCTGGAAAAAAAAGTACTCCAAGGTTTCAGGGAATTGCCACCGGAAAAGCAGAAAGAAGTGCTGGATTATCTGGAGCTTCTCAGAAGTCGTTTTTCAAATGGCCCTAGCACAGTCCTTAAGGGACTGTGGAAGCATCTGGATGTTGACATCAGTGAACAGGACGTTGCGGATTCCAGACGACAAATGTGGGCATCCTTTCCCCGGGAAGTTGAAGAATGAAAGGAGTGTTGCTGGATACTCACGCTTTGATCTGGTATCTTGCCAAACCTGAAAGCCTTTCAGTGCCAGCTTCAGAGGAAATAGACAATGTTATACAAGCCGCAGATGGATATCTTTTTCTTTCCGCAATCACAATTATTGAAATAGTTTATCTTGTTGAAAAGGGAAAGATTCCAGAAGACGGTCTTAAAACACTAATGGAGAATGTTAAGGATCCCAATGCCGAACTCAAGATCCTCCCCATAGATTTTTATGTGGCAGAAGAACTCCAAAACATATCACGCGAACAAGTGTCGGATATGCCAAACAGGATAATCGCGGCAACATCCCGTTATCACAACTTGCCGCTGGTTACAAAAGATAACAGGATAAGGCATTCGGACATAAAAACTATCTGGTAACAGCTTGGTATTTCTTGCCTCCAACCCGCATATCAAATGGATCTAAGGCGATAGAGAAAAATATTCATATCCACCGAGCCGGTGTATATGAATAACAAGCTCCCCGGCAGGATGCGAGTGCAAAAAGTCCGTTTTGCACTCGCAGGAGTCAGGAAACAGGGGTCAGGAGTCAGTAAAAACAAAGAGTTATGAAGCTGAATTATTACGCTGAAACAGATACTTTGTATATTGAATTCTCAGACGAATCGAGCGTTGAAAGCGTTGAGATTTCTGAGGGGTGGTTCTTGACTATGATGCCCAAGGAAGAATTGTAGGGATTGATATAGATAATGCTGGGCACAAGATTCAGTTGCAGGATTTTTTTCTCAAGGGTCTTCACCCCAATATCAAGACAGCAGTTGCCTAGCAGGAAACCAGCTCCCTCTAGCTTGCGCCAGCAGCCTGCCCCGCCCCTATCTCTGAACGCAGTTGTGGGGTGTTCACAAGGCTTGCTTCAAGCTTCCTGTTTAGCAGGGCAGCAAAAAATGTTTTAAAGATAGGTGCGGGGGGATTAATAAATAGCCGCGAGCGCAAAGCGCCTGTGTGTGCTGCTCCAGCGGCACCCGCGCCAAAAAAAGATAAACTTAGACAACAAACAAGTAATGCTCCCGTAAAAAACTGTCTGTCTAAGTCTGGATCATCGGCAAATAGGCGTTTTGGATTTTTTATCATCTTTTCGGATTAAGTTCGTCCCCCAAGCCCTTTTCCTGGTAGTTGAAAACAAGTCAAGATTGTTGTAGTTAAACACTCGGATCACAATGCTTTCCCCAACCCATTATAAACAATTTAATGCAAAGTGAGTGCCGAATTACGCCTTCGCATGGTCTAACCGGACAAAAGATAAAAGGAATCAACAGGTTTAAGCTCGTTTCGGTTAAGTACACTCAGATTCTGGTAAAGGCTCAGTCATAGAAGACATTTCCCTGCCAAGTGGGAACATATAAAAAACCTTTAAAAGGAGTTTCGCATGAGCCAGGATAGAAACCCGGGAGCAGATCAGCAATACCGGGAAAGCGACCCAAGAGATGACGAAATCAG
>CAZNYT010000126.1:0-4488 GCA_964577315.1 uncultured Desulfovibrionales bacterium | reverse complement strand
GGTAAAAAGTAAGAGAAGAAAATCAGTACGTTAAGCTAGAGATGTTAAGAACACAGAGAAAAATAAAGATTCTCAATAAAAACAATGGGTTGTCAAAGCACTTTTGACTCTCTAGAAAGAAAGATGAAAAACTTGCAACTACTCACCACGTTTGACCTAAACTTAACATATTATTGTAGGTAGGAACAGGAAGCAATGACAACAAGTTACGATACCACAATCCAGATGCTTGGCCCTCCCAGGGTGAGCACTCCCCTTCCGCTTTGCAGGCAAATCCATAACCAAGAAACCGTTACCATGAACCTGGACCCCGAAGTTATCGGGGAAGAACCCAACGGCCCCATTCCCTTGGAGATCGAAGTAGCCGGCCCG
Source organism: uncultured Desulfovibrionales bacterium (assembly GCA_964577315.1). GTDB lineage: Bacteria > Desulfobacterota > Desulfovibrionia > Desulfovibrionales > Desulfonatronovibrionaceae > Desulfonatronospira. The sequence continues at coordinate 4,116 of CAZNYT010000126.1, read as the reverse complement.
CGGGCCAATCTCTTCTTCGATCCCTCCAAGACCAAGTGCGCCATTGTCACTTGCGGGGGACTCTGCCCCGGTATCAACGATGTGATAAGGGCCATCGTGATGGAAGCCCATCACAATTACAAGGTTCCCTCGGTTTTGGGTATCCGGTACGGCTTGCAGGGCTTTATTCCGGAATACGGCCATGCAGTGGAAGAGCTTACCCCGGATTCGGTAAGCCACATACACGAATTCGGCGGGACGATCCTGGCTTCCTCCCGCGGCCCCCAACCCCCGGAAGATATAGTGGATGCCATGGAGAGGATGAATATCAGCATCCTGTTCATGATTGGGGGGGATGGAACCATGAAGGCAGCCCAGGCCATTCAGGAGGAAATCAATAAAAGGGACAACAAAATGTCCATCATCGGGATCCCCAAAACCATAGACAACGATGTGCATTTTGTTTCCAAGACCTTTGGCTTTGATTCCGCTGTGGAAAAAGCCACTGAAGCCATTCGCTGCGCCCATGCCGAAGCCCTGGGAGCGCCCAACGGAATTGGCATGGTCAAGGTCATGGGCAGGGAATCCGGATTTATCGCTGCCCAGGCCACCATAGCGCTCAAAGAGGTCAATTACGTTCTCATCCCGGAATCCAAGTTCCATCTGCACGGCCCCAATGGATTGCTTGCCCACCTGGACAGGCGGCTCAAAAAGCGCGGTCATGCCGTGATAGTGGTAGCAGAGGGTGCCGGGCAGGAGCTTTTTGAACGTCTAGGAGCAGATCCTTCTGGAAACATCATTCTGGGGGATATTTGCTCCCTGTTAAAAGAACAGATCCTGCAGTATTTCCGGCAAAAGGAAATAGATATCACTTTGAAATTCATAGATCCCAGCTATATCATTCGCTCCATACCTGCCAATTCCAACGACCGGGTTTATTGCGGATTTTTGGGGCAACATGCGGTGCATGCCGGAATGGCGGGCAAGACCAGCGCTGTGGTCAGCATGCTTCAGGACAAGTATATTTATCTTCCCTTGTCCCTAGTGACCCAGAAAAGAAAAACCCTGAACACCAACTCCAACTATTGGGGATCAGTGGTGGCCAGTACAGGACAACCATTTTCCATGCTCAACGAGGAATAAATCCCAATCCCTCAAAAAGCCTAACGGAGGAAAGATGGAAGATCGAAACCTGGAGTGTATATCCAACACCGATCCGGACCTGATGCACATGTTCAAGTCCTATGCCCTAAAAATGGAGGAGCAGTCCCTCCCGCCCATAGTGGTCAATCTCTTCAAGTGCTACTTCTCCCAGCTACTTTATGGCAGTCAGGGCAAGCTCACGCGCCAGGAAATTCAGCCGGTGAGAGAGAGCGAGCTGGAAAGCCTGGACAGTATTGCAGGATACAAAGAGTATGCCCCTGAGGCCATTCCCGAGTTGGCCATAATCAAGCTGAACGGAGGGCTGGGCACATCCATGGGGCTGGAAAAGGCCAAGTCCTTGATCCAGGCCCGGAACAACAAAACCTTTCTGGACCTGATAGTGGAACAAATCAAGAAACTCAGGGAATACTACCAAGCCCCCATTCCCCTGATGTTCATGAACAGCTTCCGCACTCACATGGATACCATGCTTCATGTCCAGGACGTGGGCAATCCCCACCATCTTCCCCAAGCCTTTCTGCAGCACAAATACCCCAAAATAATGGCAGAGGATCTCTCTCCGGCCAAATGGCCAGAGAACCCGGAGCTGGAATGGAACCCCCCAGGTCACGGGGACATCTATACCGCACTGATTACCTCCGGGGTTTTGAAGAATCTCCTGGACAAGGGTTATAAGTACGCTTTTATTTCCAACTCCGACAATCTCGGAGCCAACATGGATGAAAGCATACTAGGCTACATGAAGGCCAAAGAATTCACTTTTCTCATGGAAGTCACCCCCAGGACGGCTAACGACCGCAAGGGCGGGCATCTTTGCCGCCTGGTCAAGAACAATCGCCTGGCACTGCGCGAAATAGCCCAATGTCCGGAAAATGAACTGGAAGAATTCATGGATGTTGAAAAGTACTCCTTTTTCAACACCAATTCCATCTGGCTGAATCTGGAGGCCCTGGAAAAAGTCTTTGTGGAGCACAGGATGATACCCCTGGACCTCATCATCAACACCAAGAACCTTGACCCCAGGAATTCCAATTCCCCCCAAGTGTACCAGCTGGAAACCGCCATGGGCTCAGCGATCTCCGCCTTTAACGATGCAGGTGCTCTGAATGTACCCCGGCACAGATTCGCACCTGTTAAAACCACCAGCGATCTCTTGGCGGTCAAGTCCGATTTGTATCAACTCACGGAACTTATGACCATCATCCCCAATCCGGAGCGTAAAACCTCCATGCCGGACATCCACCTGGATCCCAAGTTTTACAAGAAAATCGATCAATTCGAGGAGCGTTTTCAGTATATACCCTCTTTGCTGGAATGCGATCAGCTTATCATTGAAGGGGACGTGGTCTTTGGCAAGGACGTTAAGCTTCGGGGCAAGGTCCATATAATCAACAATACCGGCAGACAGGTTAGTATTGAAGAAGGCTCGGTCCTGGAAGGAGAGGTGAATTTTTAATAACTGAAAAATGTTCTTTTACCCTAAAGCACCTCCTGTGGTGTGCCGAAACAGGGATTAGAAAAGGTGTTTTCGGTCCCCTGAAACCAAAGCACAGGAGGTGCTATATGGCAGCAGAAATTCAAGCTGGAGCCGGAATTGCAGCCATGGCTCAAAGCCTGCAGAATGAAGGCTTGGCCCTGGATGCCATGCACAAAACACTGGAAAACAGCGATCAGGCAGCCAACCCCCAAGCTGGTGCCAATGTTGAAACAGGCAACAATGCCCAACCTGCCACCCCTGGAGAAGGTGAAGGACTCAACATAAACAAAATGGTATAACCGCCTAACACCCAAGGGGGCCGAAAACCACCCTTACAGCGACAACAAACCCTTAACTTTCACATTCTACTCTTGAGTTATCTGCCAAGGACCACAAATGGACCAACCCAAACTTCAAAAACATTTTTTACTCGCCGTAAGCAGCGACCAAAGCTATCATTACGGCACGCGCTTTCTGGGATATTTTTTTCAGAACAAAGCTTCCTGCCGGGTGGATCTGCTCAGCATTGTTTCCCATCCCGAAGAGAGCATAGAGAACAAATCCGAGCTTCATCCGGAACAATTATCCAAGATGCAAACCTCGCGTCAAGCCCAGGGACGCCAGGTGCTGCAGTCAGCCGCAGATAAGTTGGAAAGCCTGGGATTTGTCCAGGACAACTTGAAAGCCAATCTACACGCTAAAACCTTCTCCACGGTCCAGGATCTGGTTTTCTTTGCTCAAAAGGGCCTGTACGATTCCCTCATATTGGGCAGACGCGGGATTTCCTTGCTGGAAAACCTTTTTCAGGACAGTGTCAGCAGCCGGGTCCTGGATGAGCAGTGCAACATACCCATTTGGATCTGCCGCGAACCCAGGCGGGAAAAAAAAGATGTCTTGCTTTGCACGGACGGCTCGGAACCCAGTCTGAGTATAGCTGACCACGTGGGTTTTGTGTTGCAGGATGAACCCCATCATAATGTAACAATTCTTTATGCGCGCTCTCCTAAAGATAATGCTTACGTGGACAATATTATGCACAGAACCCGGGAAAGGCTAACGGATAACGCGGTACCTGAGTCTCGCATCCAACAAAAGGTTATCCAGGGCAGGGATGCTTCCCAGACAATATTGAACTATGCCCGGGAACAAAACTTTGCCGTCCTGGCCATGGGTCGCCGGGGCCGGGACAAGCAAGCCACAGGATGGAGACGCCTGTTCATGGGATCCGTAAGTGAAGCTGTTTTAAAAAACCTAAACCAGGCCAGTCTCTGGATACACCAATAACTACAGCCAAACTTGTTACAAAAAGACCTAGGTGAACAGTTACATTTGGCTGAAATAGTAACTACCTAGATTTTTGAGCAGATAGAACAAAAAAATCTTGATTTTTTTTAAAAAAATGATAATTTTATTGGTTGTGGCGAGGTAGCTCAGGTGGTCAGAGCATGCGGCTCATATCCGCAGAGTCGGGGGTTCAAATCCCTCCCTCGCTACCA
>CAZNYT010000125.1:0-4527 GCA_964577315.1 uncultured Desulfovibrionales bacterium | reverse complement strand
ATCGCTCAAGCCCTGCTCCGCATGGCGGCATGATGATTTTTCGGGAAACTTGAGTGGAAAAGACTCAAAATTAATATCTTGAGAGTTAAAAGGTAAAAAGTAAGAGAAGAAAATCAGTACCTGAAGCTAGAGATGTTAAGGATATAGAGAAGGCTGGAAATTCTTAATAAAAACAAGGTCTTGCCAAAGAACTTTTGACTTTCGAGTTTTCAGTTGCGGCATTATAATTTTTTGAAGGGGCAAACCCTGGATTCGAGACTGTCTCGACCTACGGAGGGAATACTTGAATTCTGATTTCAAGGAACAGGAACAAAACTTTTGGCATGCCATGCCTGTCCAAGAGGTTCTGGAGCGCCTTCAGAGCACAAGGGAGGGCCTAGATACAGCAGAAACAGAAAAAAGACTCCAAGAACTCGGACCAAACAAGCTCCCGGAAGTCCGGAAAAGAGGCCCTGTCCAGCGTTTTCTGCTTCAGTTCCACAATGTTCTGATATATGTTCTGCTGGCTGCCACTCTAGTCACCAGCCTGCTGCAACAATGGATAGATGCAGGGGTTATATTTGCTGTTTGCCTGGTCAACGCCCTTATCGGGTTCATCCAGGAAGGCAAGGCAGAAAAGTCCATGGAAAGTCTCAAAGGCATGCTTGCCCCCATGGCTGTGGTGTTGAGGGATGGAGAGAAAAGAACCCTGCCCGCCCAAGAACTGGTCCCTGGAGATGTGGTCCTGCTCAGCAGCGGGGACAAGGTCCCTGCGGATATCCGGCTCTTTCAAGCCAAGGATCTACAGATTGAGGAAGCAGCTCTTACCGGGGAATCTGTTCCCGTGGAAAAGGATGTTTACGAGGTGGATGCGGAGGCCAGCCTTGGGGACCGCTCCTGCATGGCCTTCTCCGGAACCATGGTTGCCTATGGCCAAGGCACCGGGGTGGTCGCCTCTACCGGGGCATACACCCAGATCGGTCTTATCAGCACTCTCCTGGCCAAGGTTCAAACCTTGACCACGCCCTTGCTGAAAAAAATCACCAGATTCGGACATTTTTTAACCATCGCCATCCTTCTTCTAGCCCTGGTAATTTTTGTATTTGGAGTAACTGTCAGGGATTTCCTGCCTGCGGAAATGTTCATGGCTGCAGTCGGGCTGGCAGTTTCCTCTATTCCTGCCGGACTGCCTGCCATAATGACAATTACCCTGGCCATAGGAGTGCAGAGCATGGTCAAGCGCAAGGCTATTATCCGAAAGCTGCCAGCCTTGGAGACTCTGGGCTCTGTAACCACTATCTGCTCGGACAAAACCGGGACTTTGACCAAAAACGAAATGACTGTCCAGAGCCTCCAGACAACGGATAACCTCTTCACCCTGACCGGAACCGGCTACTCCCCCCAGGGAGATATAAGGCTCGAGGGTATGGATAGGGACCCTGAGCAGTACCCGGTTCTCATGGAGGCCTTGCGGGCTGGACTTCTATGCAATGATGCCCAGATCCTTAAAAAAGAGGGATCCTATCGTCTGGAGGGAGCAAGCACCGAGGGCTCCCTGCTCACTGCAGCCATGAAAGCAGGGCTGGATCAAGTTCAGGAGAACGAAAAATACCCCAGGCTGGACAGCATACCATTTAGCTCGGATCAGAAATTCATGGCTACTCTAAACCGCTACCCGGACGGAACAACCCGGATTCTTTTGAAAGGAGCTCCGGAGAGGATTCTGGAGAGATGTTCGGACCAGGCAGGAGCACAAGCTCGTCTTCCCCTGGATTCTGACTTCTGGGAGACGCAAGGAAAAGGAATCGCTTCCAAGGGACAGAGGCTTTTAGCGGTAGCTATCAAGGAAGCTCCCAGGGACAAGGAACGACTGGACCAGGGGGACGTAGCCGAAGGATTCACCCTGCTCGGGCTTTTCGGAATCATAGATCCTCCCAAGGAGGAGGCTGTCAAGGCTGCTGCCCAGCTTATCGGCAGATGCGTGTCAGTGCAGGACTGTCAATCCGCGGGAATTAATGTAAAAATGATCACCGGAGATCATGCCCTGACAGCAGTTTCCATCGCCAATGAACTGGGCATCGGCGACGGCGAGACCTTTTTGACCGGAAAGGATTTGGAAAAGCTGAGCCATGAAGAATTGCAGCAAAAAGTCTCAGGTGTGGACGTTTATGCCCGCACCAGCCCGGAACACAAGCTGAGGCTCGTGCAGGCGCTGCAGGCAAAAAATCAGATCGTGGCCATGACAGGGGACGGGGTCAACGACGCACCTGCCCTGAAGCAGGCGGACGTGGGCGTGGCCATGGGCCGGGGAGGAACCGAGGCTGCAAAGGAAGCCTCGGATGTGATCTTGATTGACGACAATTTTGCTTCCATAGCCAACGCTGTAGAGGAAGGCCGCACTATTTACGACAATCTGAAAAAGGCCATTCTCTTTATTCTCACCACCAATGGCGGCCAAGCCCTGGTGGTTATAGCCTCAATTCTTCTAGGGATAGGATTGGTGGATGAAGCAGGTCAATACAGCCTCCCTATCAGTCCGCCCCAGATTCTTTGGATCAATATGATCGTTGCGGTCACTCTGGCCTTGGCCCTGGCTTTCGAGCCCCCGGAGGGTAATGTAATGCGCCGTCCGCCAAGACCGCCTGACGATCCCCTGATATCAGGCTTCATGCTCTGGCGCGTCTCTTCAGTGTCCCTGCTTATGGTCATGGGCACCCTGGGACACTATGAATTCATGCTCTCCAACAATGCTTCCCAGAAGCTGGCCTCCACTACCGCCATAAACACCCTGGTCGTCGGACAGGTGTTTTACCTGTTCAACAGTCGCTTCATGCACGAACCGGCCTGGAATATCAAGGGTTTCCTGGGCAGCAAAGCGGTCTTGGTTTCCATTGCTCTTTTGCTTGTTCTGCAGCTTGGGTTTACCTACCTTCCCTTTATGCAGTATATCTTTCAGACTGAACCCGTGGGTCCGGAGTCCTGGGCTAGAATAGCTGTATTCGGATTGGTTCTGTTCATGGCAGTGGAGCTGGAGAAGCTCTACTTTCGCAGCAAACATAAGGATTAATTTGGGGCTTTTCGGCTATCCTATAGAGGTCTCTTTATGCCCAGTTTTCTAGATAACAGTGGCAATGTGATGATTCTCGATCGAGGCACAGAGGAGCAGAGATAAGAGGGATTTTTCATTGCCCTGAGCCGGGGCAATGAAAAAGGCTTTCCCCTGAATGTATTGGCAAAATATGGTGAATAGATGCAATATTTTAAGCCTACACGTTGCCTCCGGATAATAATAAATTTCGCTGTAGTTATAATTGCTTGCAAAATTTATATTTAGGGGTATAAATTTTGTGCGCGAAATTTATTCCATGAGCGTTTTCCGTATAATTTTTATCACAAATAACCAATAACGGTTAGCGAACAACGAAGAGAGCAAAGGATGGCAGACAATACTGGGTTTTCAAAGTTCGAATCCTTGCGAAGCAAGGCGGAGAACCTTCTCCAGGACCAGAATGTAGATGTGGATCCCTCGGGATATTCCAGCATGATGGAGCTCATGGAAGAGCTTAAAGTATACCAGGCTGAGCTGGAGGTGCAGAACCAGGAGCTTAAAAACGCCCAAGAGGAAATAAGCTCCCTGCACCAGGAATACCAGGATCTTTATGAGTTTGCGCCTTGCGGGTATGTCACCCTGGATGCCAAAGGCATGATCAATAAGGTTAATCTCACCGGGGCCAGGCTTTTAGGTACTACCCGCAAGGGGATATTGGCAATGAATCAGTTCCTGGCCCCGGAGTCCAGGGACAGTTTCTACAGGCTACTCCAGGAATCCAAGGAGGGGCCGGCAAAAGCAGAGCTCAAGTTGATCCAGGATGAGCAGTCCTACGCGTGGGTGGAAGCGGAAGCCCAGGCCAAGAAGGACCAGTCCGGCCAGATCTTGGAATACCGCATGGTCCTGCACGATATTACTGAGCGCAAGCAGATGGAAAAGGTACTGGAGCAATCCCAACAATATTATCGCGCCCTTTTTGAAAATTCGCCCATTTCCGTGTGGGAGCAGGATTTTTCCCAGGTTAAGGAGCGCCTGGATGCATTGAAGGCCCGGGGAGTCCAGGATCTGGAAGCTTACTTCAGGGAACGTCCTCAGGAAATACAGGAGCTAGCCAAATTGGTAAAAGTGCTGAACTGTAACCAGGCCACACTGAAACTTTACCGGGCTGGCTCTAAAGAGGATCTGTTTTCCGGGATAGCCAGGGTTTTTGCTGAAGAATCCCCTGAGGATTTCAAGTATGGGTTGCTAATGATTGCTCAGGGAGAACAGGAGTTCTTCCTGGAGAGGAAACACGCCACCCTGGATGGGGAGCTCCTGGAGGTAGAACTTTACTGGTCCGTTGCCCCGGGGCATGAAGACACTTATTCCCGGGTACTGGTAAACATTGTGGATGTAACCGAGCGGAAACAATACGAGCGAAGGCTCAGACAGACCACTGAAGAAGCCGAATCAGCCAACAGAGCCAAGAGCCAGTTCCTGGCCAATATGAGCCACGAGAT
>CAZNYT010000124.1:0-4591 GCA_964577315.1 uncultured Desulfovibrionales bacterium | reverse complement strand
AACACAGAAAAAATTGCGGCTTAGAAGCGACATCTTTCTTGAAACTTACCGCTTTCAATAATTCTTTCCAGTGCATGCAGGGTAAAACGGTGTTGATCATCTTTTACAACTCTTTGAATTTTGGCTATATCCAGATCCACTTTTGCCTGCCACTTTGATTTTTTATTTCTACCTCATCAGCTACAAAGATGGGCGTGTTGTTATGGGTGCATTCTTCCCTTACTATACACTTCGCGCCGGACCCGTTCTGTAAACTTAGCGCTCAGCCCTCACTACCTGCCTCTTGCAACTCTGCGGCTTCCCTCTCAAGCTCCTCCAGTTGGGCCTTCAGTTCCTCGTATTCCTGCTGCTTGCGCTTCAGGAAGCGGCAGGTGACCCGGGCCTTTTCCTCAAGACCCTTGGGAGTCAGCTTGTACAGGTAGGCGGATTTTTTCTTGGAGTTTTTGAAATTGGTTGCCTTGATAAGTCCTTTGTTTATCAGGGCCTGGAGGCAGTAATTGGTCTTACCGAGGGACAAGCCGGTTTTGGCAGCCAGTTCACGCTGGGTGATCTCCGGGTTGTCCTGTACTTGTTTGAAAATATGGTATTGGATTGCTTCTTTCATATATTGAAAGCTAACCGTTATCATTAATCGTTAGTAGCTGAAGACAAAAGCTTTATGATTTCAGATAGTTACACCCTAAGCACATATGGACATTTGTAGTTCGAAAAAATGCAATAAATCCAGAGCGTGGTACGAGAACTTGTAACTGGTAAGTTCAGATGGTTGCAGGAATATGTTCCGAATTTGAACAATCGACTTTGTGCTGGAATAAAGAAATGTTGTCATGCCCTGTTTAAACCTTTACTTAAGTATACAATTCGCACCGGACGCGATGTGTAAACTTAGAAAAATTTTTGCCGCAAATTGCAATGATCTCTGCTGATTGCATCCCAGTCTTAAGTTGACATTTCGCGCTTGCCCCGCCTGCCCAGTGTACTTTTTTTCAGCACACCAAGGTGAAATCCTTGCCCTGATAAATCCTGCTTCCAGCAGGGCCACTACGTGGCATTTAATCACGCCAGGTCGCGACAAGTCCATAGAACCTGGCAATAATCACCGTGGTGATCAGCCCCAGCCCCGTAGCCAGCACCTTGGCCCCCAGCGCCCAGACCGAGCCGTGTAGTATCTCGGAGAATTTCTTATCCGATATTAGGTTATAAATTTTCCGCCTCAAAAACGATATCATGACTCCCTTGATTTTCTGCCACAATCCACTTCAATCCACAACCCCAATCCCTTAACTTCACACTTCGCGCCTGCCCAATGAAATTCCTTCCTATTTCATCGGGGCCGGACGAGTTTTGCAAACTTAAGCCAGTATCTGGTGGATTAAACCCCGACCTTCAGGCCTCCTGCTTGACTAAAACATGCTGCAGCATATAATGCGTCAAAAGATATCAGGAGGTGACTCATGCAGCAAATCACAGTCCGGGGCATCGACCCTGAAATTGAGCAGGAAATCCGCCGAAGGGCAAATGAAAGTCAAAAATCCATCAATCAGGTTATCAAGGAAATCATTTATAAACAATTCAGACCGTCGAAATCTCCCGCATCCTCTCTGAAACAGCTTTCTGGCGGATGGACCAGGGAGCAGGCCGCTGAATTCGAATCAGCCATAAAATCCTGTGAACAGATCGATGAGGAAATGTGGAAATGAAGCTGATTCTGGACACCAGCGCCTATACAGGTTTCAAGCTGGGTTATTCCAGACTGGTTGAATATCTTGTCCGGGCGGATACTATCTTTATATCCCCCATTGCACTGGGCGAACTCATGTTCGGATTCCGGGACGGCTCCAGGTTTTCCGAAAATATGGAAGATCTGAATCTGTTTTTGTCACATCCGGCAGTTGAAACCATTACACTCACTGATATCACTTCAGACAGATATTCAAGAATCGCCCTGCAGCTTGAACAACAGGGAACGCCCATTCCTTCAAACGACATATGGATTGCGGCACAGACAATGGAAACAGGTGCGGAGCTTGTAACCATGGATAATCATTTTGAAAAAATCAGCGGCCTAGTCTATCGTTTCTTTGTCCGTCCTTAACCCCCCCTCAAACTCAAAAGCTCCGTTATCGGTTATCAGTTGTCAGGGTGTTACTCATTCACTGCTGCCATCTTCTGAAATTCCTTACTTTGGTTGAACAATTCAAAATAAGTGCCTTGTGCTAAAAGACGCCCGTGTTCCAAGAGGAATATCCGGTCACATCTTTCAACAGTTGTCAGACGATGGGCGATGAGAATGATGGTCTTGGCCTTGCCCAGATTGTGTACGGCCTGCATTACCGCCTTTTCCGTCAAATTGTCCAAGGCGGAGGTGGCCTCGTCCAGGATGAGCACGTCCGGGTCGTGGTACAGGGCTCTGGCGATGCCTATGCGCTGGCGCTGCCCTCCTGAGAGGCGCACCCCGCGCTCGCCCACCAGGGTGTCGTACCCGCTGGAGAGTTCCTGCATTACGAAGTCATGCAGCTCGGCAGTCCTGGCGGCGCGCTTCACAGCCTCCATGTCCACTTCCTCCGGAGGCACGCCGAAAGCGATATTGGCGGCCACGCTCTCGTCGGCCAGGTAGATTTGCTGGGGGACATACCCTAAGGTCCTTTGCCAGGAGCGCAACCTTCGGTTATCTGTTATCAGTTGTCGGTTATCTGTTATCAGGATTTTGCTATCAGGGGGCTGAGTGTTATTAGAGAATACTGGTTTTCCATCCACCAGAAGCTGGCCGTGCCAGGGGGTGAGAAGGCCCAGGATGACGTCTACGGTGGTGGTCTTGCCCGAGCCGGTGGCCCCGACAATGCCTACGGTGGTCCGGGCCGGGATGTCCAGGCTGAGATCATCAAGGGCAGGGTGGGTGGCCCCGGGATAGGTGTAGTAGACATTTTCCAGCCTGATGCCGTGTGCAAGCCCCAGGGGAGCGGGCTGTTTGAACTTAGTCAGCTTTTTCTCCTCCTGCTCCAGGTGCATGAGGTCATGGTACAGGGAGTCCAGGGCCGGAGCGGTGAAGCGCAGCTTGGTGAATTTCTTGTACACCTTGGACAGCTCCGGCAGCAGCTTTTGTCCTGCCACCAGATACAGGACCATGACCGGGACTGCTTCCTGCAGCCCTCCGGGCCTGCCCATGAGGTAGAGGATGATGAGGAACGCTCCGCAGTAGGCAATTCCGGAAAGGGCGAACTTGGGTAGTTCTCCCAGGATGTTGGCATTGACCTGCACCCGCGCAAATCTAGAGGCAGGGGGCTCAAAGCGTTTGAGAAAGGGGGCCTCCAGCCCGGCAACCTTGACTTCCTTGATTCCGCCGAAGGCCTCCTGCACCGCCTGGAAGCGCTCCTTGTTCACCCGTACCCGCTCCGTTCCGATACGATCCAGGTACTTGCGCACACCGAAGTAAATCAAACCGTACAGCCCCCCCAGCCCAACCCCCACGCTCATGGCCAGAACCGGATCCACGACCAGCAGTAAAACGGCTAATACAGTCACTACAGCTGCAGAAGCTATAAGCTGCATAAGCGGGATAAGAGCTCCATTCACCACCATTCCCGCCTCGGACAGGATGCTCTTGCCCAGATCCGCGCTGTGTTTGTTCAGGAACCAGTCATAGGGCTGGCGCAAGTAAGACTGCACCAGCTTCCTGCTCAGGGAGTACTGCCGCATATGAGTAAAGCGCAGAATGGCGTAGGTGGTCAAGGCCTTAAAGGCGATGGCGCCGAGCAAAAAAAACAGCATGGCCAAACCCAGAAAATACATGAAGCTTTGAGCATCCTCGAAGCCCAGGTAGTCGTAGACGGCTGCAAGATAAACATTGGTCTGCACCACCTCCGGATTGGCCAGGACGCTGACAAAGGGCACAACCGAGGCCACGCCCGCCATCTGAAGAAAGGCCATGACCATGATCATGAACAGGAGCAGGTATGCCCGGCGGCGTTCTCTGGGGGTTAAGAGGGATAAGATTTTTTTTAGCATGTGTCAGTTATCAGTTATCGGTTATCATTTATCTGTTTCTGATTTGAACAGACAGGGGATTTTGTGCTGAAATAATTGACGGGTGTCAAGGGTGAATCGGGACTTGGCAGGATTTTTTGGCGATTTTAAGCAATGCAGTCAACTCAAGAAGGCCTTGATTTAGCGGCAGGCTGCCATCTGCTGGGGACAGCAGATAAAGAGAACTTCTTATCAACGTCAATCAGTGAGATCAGCGGCCAAGGCTCTTATGTTTCATTCTTCAAATATGAAGACAAAAAAAGAATTTTCAGCCGCTGATTAAACTGATCTGCGCTGATAAGAGATTTTTCAGCCATGGAAATCCTCTTTACTCAGCCCTGACTGTCCAACACATGGGGACTGCTTCATATGGAGGATGTTTGATGGAGCCTTAAGCGTCAACATTATTTTGGCGCGGTTTTTTCCAAGACCGCGGGTGCGGCAGCACCAGGGTGAAGCTGTGAGGCTTCCAGAGCCAGCAATAGGGAGCAGGGAAAGGTTGATGGTTTTCCCTTTTTCTACAACAGCCTGCCCAGTTCCTCTTTGAGCTGCTCCCTGGATGCCCCTG
>CAZNYT010000123.1:0-4596 GCA_964577315.1 uncultured Desulfovibrionales bacterium | reverse complement strand
ATCCAAAACACAGCCAGCAGGAACCTCGTTACCATGCCCTGGGGAAGACCGATGAGAACCGACTGCTTCACATTACTTTTACCTTGCGCTCCAAGGGAACCTTGATCCGGGTGATATCGGCCAGGGATATGCATCAAAAGGAGAAAAAATTTTATGAACAAGCCCAAGAAAACTGTTCCAGACTTTGAATCCGAAGCTGAAGAGAGAGCTTTCTGGGAGAGTCATGATTCCAGCGAATATGTGGATTGGAGTCAGGCACAGAGCGCATCTTTTTCCAACCTGAAGCCCTCCACGAAAACAATCTCTCTACGTCTTCCCGAATCCTTGCTGGAACGTATCAAAATTGAAGCCCAAAAACGGGACATGCCTTATCAATCGCTTATCAAGACCTGGCTTTTTGAGGATATAAAGCACCGCAGGCTGTGATTTGATGATTTCCCCATACAGATGCGTCTGCAAAAAGTCTCTTTTGCAGACGCAGTTGACAGTTGACAGTTAAAAGTTGACAGGAAAATCAAAGAGTTAGAAAAATACGTTCAGGGACCAAAATCAACTTTCCGACTTTTTGCAGGTGCGTCATACATGCCATGCATAAAATGGGATAAGAAAAGCAATGGCTGAGTAACCGCTTCTTCACTTCCTGCAAAACCTGATCCTAGAGCTACCTGTTCTATTCTTTCCTCTGGATCTCAGCGAGTCCATGCAGCCCCTGGATCAAGTTCTGCAACAATCCGGGGATCCGCTCCTGCTCCCGGTTCTGTGCCGCTTGCTGCAGGGCAGCAGCCCTTTCCATAAGCGGTGTGGCGCACAGGGTGCCCAGGGCCCCCTTCAGCTTGTGCGCCACCCTGGCCAGCTCCTCCAGTTCCCCGGATTCCGCCCTGCTTTTCAGGCTGCTCTCATACTCCGGCAACTCCTGCTGCAGAAAACGATCCATCAGCTTCTGCCACAGCTCCTGGTGCCCGGAAAAACGGCTCTCTACCGCCTCCATGTCCACCAGACCCGATTCCCTTGACGCCTCACTCTCCTGGGAGGCCTCCTGGTCCCTGGAAGAATCCCTGCCTGCGGGAACCAGCCTAAAGAGCTCCTGCAAAAGTGTCCCAGGCTCCACCGGCTTGGAAACGTATCCGTCCATTCCCTGGGCCAGGAACTTGTCCCTCTCCTCGGGCATGGCGTAAGCGGTCAAAGCGATTATGGGAATTCTGGAATTTCGGGATTCTGGTATTGAGGCATACAGGGATTCTGATCCCTCAGTCTCTCCATCGCTTGGTCTCTCCCTCGCTACACCGCCCTCTCGCTCTGCGGAGCGAATGCGCCGGGTGGCCTCCAAACCATCCATCTCCGGCATCTGGATATCCATTAATACGGCATCGTAGCTCTCCCGTGCACAGGACTGCACAGCCTCGTTACCGCTGTACACCGAATGCACCTCGTGACCGGCATTCTCCAAAACAAAACGGATATACTCCTGGTTGAGCTCCACATCCTCGGCCACCAGTATCCTGAGAGGCCGGTCCCACTGCACTTCCTCCTCCTGCAGGGAATCTTCCGTGCTGGAAACCTCCGGGGTAGAGGGCAGCCCCAAGGGAAGGGTAAAATAAAACACGGTTCCCTGGCCAGGAACGCTTTGCACCGATATCTCGCCCCCCATCAGCCGCACCAGGCGCTCCGAAATGGACAAACCCAGCCCTGTGCCCTGATGCCGTTTGCCGTAAGAACTGTCCGCCTGGGTAAAGCTCTCGAAAAGATGGGGCAAAAAATCCTCGGGAATACCCGGGCCGGTATCCAGGACCTCGAAACGGATCTGAACCCTTTCCCCGGAACCACCCTGGGGCACCACCCGTAAAAAAACCCTGCCCTGGCTGGTAAACTTGACCGCATTGCCCACCAGATTGCGCAGAACCTGCTCCAGGCGGTGCGCATCCCCCACCAGCCGGGAGGGCACCCCCTCCGGAACCTCCTTCTCCAGGCGCAGATCCTTGTGACCGGCCTGCACCGCATGCAGGCTCAACACCCTATCCAACAAAGCGAAAAAATCGAACTCCTGCTCCTGCAGCTCCATCCGGCCCGCCTCCACCTTGGACAAATCCAGGACATCGTCTATGATCCGCTGCAGGGAACGGGCCGACTCCCGGGTCATGTCCATGAGCCTCTTGGACTCAGGATCCGGCAGCTGCTCAGCCAGCATGTCCAAGGAACCCATAATACCGCTCATGGGCGTGCGGATCTCATGGCTCATGTTGGCCAAAAACTGGGTCTTGGCCCGGTTGGCAGCCTCGGCCTGCTCCTTGGCCTGAATAAGCTCCTGCTGAGCTCTCTCCAGCTCGGTAATATCTATAGCAACCCCCAAAGTGCCCTGCTCGCCATAGACCCGGAAAGGATACACCGTAAACAGGGCTGGGAAGATCTCACCGCTTTTGCGCACCAGCCTGGCCCGGCCGTGCCAGGCCTGATTCTTTGATATCCTGGCGTGGATCTCCGGGAACTTCTCTACTTCCTCCTGGCTGTGCAGCAACGAAACAGGTTTGCCCAGGGCCTCCTCCTTGGCGTAGCCGAAGAGGTTTTCCGCCCCCGGGCTGAATTCCCGGATCAGGGCATCCTGCTGGTCCTCAGTGGGTTCTGTGACTACAAAAGAGACGTTCTGGGCCGCTTCCAGGATAAGCTCCAGCTTCTCCTGCTGAAGCTTCATATCCGTAATATCCCTACCCACGCTCTGGATCTCGACTATTTCCCCGCTGTCGTCGAATATGGCGCTGTTCTCCCAGTGCATCCAGTAGAATCCACTGGGGGTTATGAGCCTGTGGCTTATCTGCATCCGGTAAGGAGGATGGTGAACCCTCTCCAGCTGTTCCAAAACCTCCTCCAGATCCTCCTCGTGCACGAAAGGAAGAAAGGGACGTCCCAGAAGTTCTTCCCTTTTTTCGCCAAAGACCTGGCAACAAGTATCGTTGACATAGGTAAACAAGCCATCCCTGTCTATCCTGGCTATGGCATCATGCTGGGACTCCACCAGGCTGCGGTAGCGTTTCTCGCTCTGTTTCAGAGCCTCCTCTGCCCGCTTCTGGCTGGTTATATCCCGCAGCTGCTCCACAATCTTGACCACTTCCCCCTGCTCGTTCAAAATGGGAATACTGCGGCAATCCAGGTACGCATCCAGCTCCGGTACATACTTTTCCAGCTGTACCAGCTCTTTAGTGTGCAGGGCTGTTCTGGTCGCGCACTCCTGGCATTCCCTGTCCCGGCCTATGAGCTGAAAGCATTTGTGGTGGCGAACCTCCTCCGGGGACATGTTCAGGATCTGGTATCCGGCCTGGTTGTAGCGCTCTATGCTGTGATCCGGGTACTGGATGGCCAGAACATCCGGTATTCCGTTTATAATGGCCTCCAAGAGGTTGTTCTGCTCCTTTAGCTCCTGCTCCAGCCTCTTGCGGGCGGTCACATCCTGTACTCCAGCAAGGGAGCCTATAAAATTTCCTTCCTGGTCCAAAATGGGTGAGGATTCCAAAAGGGTATATACACGACTGCCGTCCTTGCGCATGAACTCAAATTCCAGCTGCTCCCTGATCCCTTGGCGACAGCGCCCCAGGTTTTCCTCTGCGATCCGGGCGGCCTGTTCATCCATGAACTCAAACAGATGCCTGCCCATCATCTCATCCACGCTATACCCCAGCATGGCAGCCATGCTCTGGTTGACAAAGGTGGTACATGCCTCTTTGTCTATCTGCCAGATGCCTTCATTAAGGTTCTCAATCAGCAGCCGGTATTTCTCCTGGCTTTCCCGGAGCGCATCTTCTGCCTGTTTGCGCTGGGTGACATCCTCTGCGCAGCAGACCACGAAGGCAACCCCGCCCTGCTGGTCCAGGCAGGGGGACTTGGTGATGGACAAAAGACGCTTTTCTCCGGAGGCATTCTGTACCCATTCCTCGGAATGAACAGTTTTTCCAGTAGCAAAAACCTCTTGGTTGCCCTGCCTGCAGACCTCCACTTCCTCCGGGGGCATGAATTGGTACAGGTCCCTGTTGGCTATCTCTCTGGGATGCAGCCCGAAAAACTGGGCATGGGCGCTGTTCACCGCGCCATAAGTCTGCTCGTCCCATAAATACCAAACCTGGACAGGAATATAATCCAGCAGGATCTTGAAATCGTTTCTGCTCCTTTCCAGCCTTTCCTGGGTTGCCTGCTTCTCCGTGATATCGCTTATGAACCACTGGATCTGGGTAATCTTCCCCTGGAAGTCCCGGTTGGCTCGGGCATGGATCTGGGCCCAGAAAAGGGTGCCGTCTTTGCGCCACACGCGGTGCTCCAGGTTTTGCACCTCCCCCCTGGATTCCAGCCAGCTGAGAATGTCCTCTTTCTCTGCCTGGTCCGCGTATATCTGTGCGGGAATATCGCTCCCAGACTCCATCATATCCTGGGGGGAATCGTAGCCGTACATCCTGGCCAGGGGCTGGTTGGCGGATATGCATCTTCCCTCTGGAGTGGAAACAGCCACACCTATGGGAAGGTTCTCCAGAATATCCAGGCAGTCCTGTTCCAGAAAAGCCGAGCTGCGTATATTGGAATTTGATTCAGGCATCACTATGCCTCCCTGCCTTTATT
>CAZNYT010000122.1:0-4614 GCA_964577315.1 uncultured Desulfovibrionales bacterium | reverse complement strand
AAGAAAACCGGTGAGCCTCCCGGCGAAAGCACGCAAAAAGATCCGGTGAATATTTCGGGTTAAATATGGTGAATAGTTGCAATGAATTTTTATTGCAGGGCTGCTGTTAATCCCTGAGTGGGATGGTGCGAAAAATGTTCTGGCCTTGCCTGTTAATCAGAAGCATAAGTACTTGTTTGGGTTTAGCCTCTTCCTCCAGAACGCGGTGGAACTCCTCCAAGCTGTTAACCCTTTCTCCATTAGCCTGCATGATAAGGTCCCCTGGATTGATATCCGCCCTGTGGGCCAAGGAGCGGGTCTCCACATCAGTGACTAACATTCCGCGGGGCTCGCTTAGGCCCAATTGACTGGCCTCTTCCTGCGTGGGCTGGCGCAGGGACATGCCCAGCTCATCCACCAGGTCATCCTTTTCTGGCTCAGGCTCCGGCTCAGTCTCCTCCCTGGCCAAACGATCCAGGTCCCGCTCTCCCAGGGTGGCCTGGACTTCGCGTACCTCTCCCTCTCTCCAGAAGCTCACCTGGACCTCGGTCCCCGGGGCTTTTCTGCCTATTTTCCGGGTCAGATCACGGGAATCCCGGATAGGTTCGCCGTTCAAGGCGATAATCACATCTCCGGGTTCTAGGCCTGCCTCCTGAGCAGGATCGCCTGGGGTAACGTCAGCTACCAAAGCTCCCCGGGGCTCATCCAAGCCCAGGCTCCTAGCGATATCCTCGTCCACATCCTGAATGGTTACTCCCAGCCAACCCCTGGTTACCTTTTGATGGGCTTTCAATTGATCAATAATATCCTTGGCCAAATTACTGGGAGTGGCAAAGCCAATTCCCTCTCCGGCAGCTACTATGGCAGTGTTTATCCCGATGACCTCGCCGTCCATGTTGAGAAGCGGGCCTCCGCTGTTTCCAGGGTTGATGGAGGCATCGGTCTGAATAAAGTCGTCGTACGGTCCTGCTCCAATTACCCGGCCCTTGGCGCTGACTATGCCCGCGGTTACAGTGTGGTTCAATCCGAAGGGGTTGCCTATGGCTACCACCCACTCCCCGACTTTCATTTTTTCGGAGTCGCCAAACTCCAAGGTAGGAAGTGTCATGTCCGTATCTATCTTTAACAGGGCCAGGTCGGTTTCTGGATCGCTGCCCACTACCTCAGCATCGAATGTTTTTTCTTCCTCGTCCCTTTGAAAGGTGGCCTGTATTTCGTCAGCGCCCTCTATTACGTGATGGTTGGTAACCACGAAACCTTCCTGGGTAATGATGAATCCGGAACCCAGGGAGCGCTGCTCCCGGGGGGAAGGCTCACGCTCACCAAAGAAGCGCTCGAACTGTTCAAAAAATTCCTGGAATGGGTGTCCCTCGCCGGGAAAGTCCCGGAAGAAAGGCCCCATTTCCGGCTCTTCCACCTGCTTTACCGTGCTGATGTTGACCACGGCAGGGCTGGTTTCCTCTGCTAAGTGGGAAAAATCCGGCAGAGAAGCCCAGCCTTTGCTCCCAAAACACAAAAACACAAAAGCAAAAGCCAAAAGGGTGGTAATTATGTATTTTCGCATGCATCCTCCTGAAGTTGAGTTTTAGATCTTTAAGGGTGCCCCTTGTTTGTTTCCTAGGGCTAAGGGCCTGCTGGGCATCTAAGCCTTTCATGAAACTACAGAGCCACTTATTGTCCCCTTTCGAGAAGATTTGGCTGTCAATAGGATAGAGCTTGTTATAGGGCCCATCCCAGTCAATTTAATAAAAGCTTGGAAAGTAAACAATACCTTGATATCAACATTTAATAAAAGAAAGCGCAAGTAGAAAATGTATTCTTTTGGGGGCTGAATGATCTATAAGGACAAAGTTTAAGTTGATCAAAAAAAATGATTACTTTAAAGTGAAGCACTAAGCATTTCTGGCTTCGGGCTTTGCATCTAAATGTTCAGGGACGGCTCGCAAGAGGTCGGTATATACCGAACACTCCTTAAAGATAAATTGAGACCACAAAAAGGTTGAATGTATGCAGGAAAAAGATATCCAGCGACCCTGGCTCAAGAGCTATGACCGTGACGTGAGCTTTAGTCAGAGCTATGAAGATATTCCTGTTTATGAATATCTGGACCGGGTCGCTAGAGATCACCCGCAACGTAAGGCCATAGTTTTCAATAACTGGAAAATAACCTACAAACAATTGCGAAAACTTGCCGAGACCGTGGCAGCAAACCTGAGAAGCTACGGCCTCAGCCCCGGAGACAGGGTGGCCATCATGCTGCCCAATCTTCCCCAGACCATTATAGCTTATTGGGGAGCGCTAAAAGCCGGCGGGACAGTGGTCCTAACCAACCCCTTGTACATGGAAAAGGAGATGCTTCACCATTTCGGGGACTCGCAAGCCAAATTTCTGATTACCCTGGATTTGAATTGGTCCAAGATATCCCCGCTCCTGCCCAGGTTAAATCTGGAGAAGGTTTTTATTACCCGTATCTCGGATTGTCTCAGGTTCCCCATGACCTGGCTGTACAAGCTAAGGATGTACCGTGAAGACAAGTTGCCGGAAATCCCTTTTGACGATCAAACGGTTTTGCCCTGGAAAAGCCTGGTGAAAAAGGGAGAAGTTTTTATCAAGTATACTCCCAATCCCAAACAGGACCTGGCTGCACTGCAATATACAGGTGGCACTACCGGGGTTTCCAAGGGAGTTATGCTCACTCATTACAATCTGGCTGCCAATGTCAGGCAGGCAATGGCCATGCTTCACGGTATAAACCTGCGGGAGAACACGGTGTTGGGGCTTCTGCCCTATTTTCATATCTACGGGTTGACTGTGTGTGTCAACTTCGCCACTGCCATAGGCGCTACCTTGGCCCCTTATCCCAGATTTGTGCCCAGGGACGTGTTAAAGGCTATTCACAAGGTAAAGCCCACCATATTTCCCTCGGCCCCGGCAATATTCCAGGCCTTGCTTCAGCAAAAGGATATTGACAAGTACGACCTCTCCTCCATTGATTACTGCATTTCAGGGTCCGCACCCATTCCTGTGGACTCCCTTGAAAAGTTCAAACAAGCCACAGGGGCGGAAATCATTGAGGGATACGGCCTTACCGAAGCCTCGCCCATCACACATCTCAACCCCTTGCGCGGAAAACACAAATACGGTTCCATAGGTCTACCCTTTCCGGATACGGATGCTGCCATAGTGGACATGGAAGAGGGCCGCACCTTACAACCTCAGGGAGAGGTGGGGGAGTTGATTGTAAAGGGACCCCAGGTCATGAAGGGCTACTGGAACCAGTCCGAGGAAACAGCCCAGGCCTTGAGGGGAGAGTGGCTGTATACCGGTGATATTGCTTATATGGACCAGGAGGGTTATTTTTTCATCGTGGATCGAAAGAAGGATTTGATTATAACCGGAGGATACAATGTTTATCCCAGGGAGATAGACGAGGTCCTGCACGAGCATCCCGGAATCCAGGAGGCGGTTAGCGTGGGTATTCCCAGCTCTACTCGGGGTGAAGTGATAAAGGCCTTTGTGGTTCCCAAAGAAAGCCAAAATCTAACCAAGAATGAAGTAATATCCTATTGCAAGCAAAAACTGGCCAACTTTAAAGTCCCCAAGCAGGTGGAGTTCCGGGAGGAGCTGCCCAAGACCACTGTGGGCAAGATTCTGCGCCGGACTTTGCGGGATGAGGAAATAGCCAGGCTCCGGGAAAAGGGAAAAAATACCAAGGCAAGTGAGGAACTCGAGAGTTAAAAGTTATCAGTCGATTGTTAACAACAACGCAACTTAGTATCCAAAGGTCCGGGAATTCTGCAAAAAGGCCGTCGCTCACACATTTTACGCCCAGTTTGCAGGACCCTCGGACCTAGGGAAAGAGTTGCTGCCATAAGAGCAAGGCGATTTGTAGAGCCATAGTTATAGAGCTAAGTTTCGTTGTAGTTTTGATAGTTGAAGAAAAGAGCTTCATGATTTCAGGCAGTTATATCCTAACCGTATCTGGACATTTGATATCTCAAAAATGCAATAAATTCAGCATGTTGTGCGAGAGATTTGGACTGTCCAGTGAGTAAAAAAAGGTAATCAAGTGTTTTGCATCAAGTGTAGCTACACCTCTTTTGATCATCTTCAGAAATGCCCTAAATGCGGGTTTGATTGGAGCGAGGAGCGCAGCCGACTGAATCTGGATTGGATGCAGGCCGGTGAGAATACCTGGCTGGGATTGGGCCTGGGCGATGAAGAACCCGGTGCAGATGAAGGGGCAAATGTTCAGGAAATGGGTATTTTTGAAGCTGAGGAAGCTGGCCGGGAGCCTCAATACGGACCGGGAGTTAGCTCAGGGGAGGTTGGAAACAATGTAGCAGAAACCGACCAGGGTTATCCGGATTTCAGCCTGGATCTGGGCAGTGAACTGGAGCCGGATCAGGCTGCAGAGGTCCAGGAAAAGGAAAAGAAAACCCAGTATCCCGGGAATGAAGAGATAGAATTCCCGGATCTGGATTTCAGGGACTCTGGGCAGCAGGATAAATAATTTCTTGACTAAGTCCGGGATTAAGGCATATTATTAATATTTGTGCGCCCGTAGCTCAGCCGGATAGAGCGTCTGACTACGAATCAGAAGGCCGGAGGTTCGAATCCTCCCGGGCGCACCAA
>CAZNYT010000121.1:0-4679 GCA_964577315.1 uncultured Desulfovibrionales bacterium | reverse complement strand
CCGTTCGGTCCCTTTCCAGAAGCTCCAGGACCGGCTTGCGGCCCAGGACAAGGTGGGAATTCATGGAATGCACTTTAGCGGCTCCGGCGATGCAATTTAAAATTCCACAAGCATCGTGCCTGGCTGATCCTTGCAAGTGCCTGCATGTCAGGCTGGGCCCTTCCCGGGTTAATACCTTTCCTCCTCATCATCGAGAAGACCCAGGGAACTCTCAGCCATACCCAGGGATTCGAATGCCGCATCCAGGATTTCCTGGTCCTGTTCTTTGGTGAGTTCCTCCAGGATAGGCTGGGAATCCTGGGGGCGGAGATTGCCCAGGGCTTCTATGGCTGCCAGGCGCAGGGATTTTTCCGTGGCATTGGACTTGGCCAGACCGGAAATCTTGGGCCAGGCTTTTTCCAATTCCCAGTTCCCGGCTGCTTCCACTGCATGGAATTGAATCATTTCGTCCTGGCTTTCCAGGGCTTTCATGATCTCATTCTCAAATCCGGGCACAAAGATCATGCAGAATACCGCTGTCAGGTTCCAATCCTGGTCCTCGCTTTCCCAGGCCTCCTGGATAGCCTGCTCATGCCAGTCCTGATCCGCGCGTACAGAGGCCTCCAGGATGCGTCTGCGTACGTCCCGGGGTACGCTTGGATCGTGGTACAGTCGGTAGAATATGGACAGTATACTGTTAAAGATGTCTGCATCAATGGGCATCTCCTCCGGGTCCTCAATCATGGACAAATCCATTTCTTCCAGGGCGGGACCCAGGGAAATGGCGGCTTGCTGACGAAGCTCACGGGGTTCGTTACTGTCTGCAACAATGGCTAGCAGAGTATCTGCCAGCTCATTGTTTATGACATTGATTTCGCCGGCCATTTGGGCAGCCAGAATGCGGTCCTGGGTGTTGTTCTCCGCATCCTTAAGGACCGTTAGGATCAAATCGTTGGTTCCTTCGGGCCAGTCCCAAGGATCCAAATGCGTTAGTTTTCTTAGCTCCATAATTCCTCCTGGGAGTCGAGTGGGTTGAGATGTAGGAATAGCTGTAATTGACAGAGGCCTCATGTGCCCCTAGTTGTTGAAATATTCTTTGAAAGTACTGTTTGCTCGGATGCTTGTCAAATATGTGCATCCCAGAGTCCCTACCGAACCTAGATCTGAGTCTGGTGAGGCCACTGACTATTGAACCCCGACATCGAATCCCAGAATACCTCAATTCCAGAATTCCAGAATGCCTGAATTCCAGAGCCCTTACTGACCACTCCATGTCCTATGCTCCATGCCATTAGTATTGACATGAGGCAGAGGTTGGCATAGCTTTTTTATTATGCTTTGAGGGGGGTAAAATATCGTATATAGAGACTAATTTGTTTCTGACTTCTTAAGTTTCGGAAACTTATCCTGATGGGAGTTAATCTATGAGTCAAGAATTTTATGTAGTCATAGAAAAGGATGAAGATGGCTTTTATGTGGGCGAGGTTTCGGCTGTTAGAGGCTGCTATGCTCAAGGGGAAACTATAGAGGAGCTCATGAGAAATATGCGTGAAGTTATTGCAATGTGCATAGAAGAGGAGCCAGTAATCCCCAATGAATTTATTGGGGTTCAGAA
Organism: uncultured Desulfovibrionales bacterium; assembly: GCA_964577315.1. Taxonomy (GTDB): domain Bacteria; phylum Desulfobacterota; class Desulfovibrionia; order Desulfovibrionales; family Desulfonatronovibrionaceae; genus Desulfonatronospira. Next base: position 3,085 of record CAZNYT010000121.1, on the reverse strand, counting down.
AGTGAGCATTGAAAATGAACCAGCCAATGCTCAAGGCTGATCAGGTTATCAAGTCTTTAAAGAAGCATGGATTTGTGTTGTGGTAAGACAAAGAGGCAGCCATGTCCGTCTTCGTCACTCAGATGGCAGAGTGGTCTCTGTTCCTTCCCATGCTGGTCAATAGGCAAGGGTTTGTTGAGAAAAATACTCCGTGATGCTGAGCTTAGCATGGAAGATTTGCTGGAATAGCTAAGCTATTAAAGATGCTGGGAATCCGGGATCTGGCATATGGGGTTTGCCACCGGCAAACCCCTACAGTCACGGGCTGGCGCGTTCTGTAGGGGCATGCCGGTGGCAAACCCCTACAGCGACGGGATGGTGCGCCCTGTAGGGGCGTGCCGGTGGCATGACCCGTACATATACATAGCGTGGCGAAAACATGCCCGGATGTTTGGGGAAAGCTTTCTTTAAACGGGTTTTCCTGGGCTGATTTTTAAAGCCACGAATGCCGGGCGCTTACAACCCCCATGCCCAGGGGTTCAAAAGAGCAACCCCGGTGGGCGCAAAATCCTCTGTATTGCGGGTAACAACAGTCAATCCGTGCACCAGCGCAGTGGCTGCAATAAGGCCGTCCCGGACCGGGCGAGGATCCGGGACATGAAGATTTGCAGCACATCTGGCTATTGCCGTATCCATCGCAAGGATTCGCTCCGCAAATGCCGGCAGGACATGGCTGTTGAGCCAGGTCCGCAATACAGCACCTTGGGCAGCATCCTGCCTTTCAGCACGCAAAACACCAATTTCCAGTTCCTGGATGGTGATCACAGACAGGTAGAGCTCAGTTGTGTGGACACTTTCCGCCCATGCGATCACGCGGGGATCGGCCTTTGAGGATCCGGCCTTGCGCAGCTCGGAAACAACGTTGGTGTCCAGGAGGTACATCAGGATAAGTCCGCAGTTTGAGCAGGATCATCCAGGCGGGGGATCTCCAGGTGGATGTCTTCACTGCCCGGCATGGCCAAAAGCTCTGTTATCTTGGGGCAAGTACCGGTGAGTTTCCGGTATTCCTCTATACTTAACAGAACATGAGCCGGCCGGCCCCGGCTAGTGATTATTACCGGCTCCTTAGTGGCCGCCTTTTTGGCTTCGCTGGCATGCTGATTGAATTCCCTGCTGGAAATGCTTTTCATGGTTATGATCTCCTTGGTGTTTTAATTTAGTGTAGAAACGTTACTACATTAAAAGGTGCAGGTCAAGACGCATGCTCTGAAATGGGGTTTGCCACCGGCAAACCCCTACAGCGACGGGATGGCGCGCCCTGTAGGGGCATGCCGGTGGCAAACCCCTACAGTCACGGGATGGCGCGCCTTGTAAGGGCATGCCGGTGGCATGCCCTGTAAACTTATGATATACTCGAACCTCAACACCTGAACCATATATGCTGGGATATATTCGGCGAAAATACCATGAGCTCACAAAGGATGAGCAGTTTTCCGAGATCCTAAACGGCTCTGCCTGGGCCTTGGCTGCAAAGCTGACAGCCACCGGGCTCTGGATCATGTCCAGCGTTATTATCGCCAAGTTTTACGGGGCAAAAGTACTAGGGATAGTCACCCTTATTCAGGCCTTTCTCAAGCTTTGCACCATCCTGCCCCTGCTGGGCACCAATACTTCCATCCTGCGCTTCATCCCTGAGCACCTGACCAAGTATTCCCCGGCCTCTGCCTTCAAGATCTACCGCAAGACACTCCTTTTGGTCACCTTGGCCTCTCTAGCCGCAGGGGGTCTATTTTTCCTCAGCTCCACAGTAATCGCGGAAAGGATTTTCAATAAACCCCATCTGGATTTCTACATCGCTATCGCAGCAGTATTTATCCTCTTCAAGTCCCTGATGCTTCTTAATACCAGCGCTGTACGGGGTATCAAACTGATGCGGACCTTCGCTTTCATGAAAATCCTGCCCCAGGGATTTAATCTTTTGCTCCTCTTGTCCTTGGGGGTTTTTATTGCCTCGGACAGTGTCCCGGTATACGCCCTGCTGGTGAGCTATGCCCTGACCGGTATCACGGGATGGGCCATTATGGAAATGGCCTTTCACAAAAGAGCTAAGCCACAGGACAGCATCCAGTCCGTTCCAACCAGGGAAGTCTTGAGCATTTCCCTGCCCATGCTCATGACCGCCGCCATGAACTTTGTTATCGGAAAGACCGGGATAATAATGCTGGGCATGTTTCGGTCCGAGACTGAGGTGGGATATTACGCCATCGCTGTGCACCTGGCTACCTTGACCGCATACATCCTGCATGCGGTAGCTCTGGTGGCGGCCCCTAAATTTTCGGAGCTGTATCACAGCGATAAAATGGACGAGCTCTTTTACGTAGCCCAAAGGGGAGCCAAGCTGATTTTCTGGGTGGCTACGCCGGTGGCCCTGACCTACGTTGCCCTGGGGAAAACCATCCTGCATACCGCCTTCGGCCCGGAATTCGTGGCAGCCTATCCCGCTCTGGTGCTTTTGGTAATGGGGCAGTTTGTACACTCCATATCCGGGGCCACGGGGGTATTCATGAACATGACCGGCCACCAGAAGGTTTTAAGGAACTTTGTTTTTGTTGCCGCCTCGGCCAATATAGGCCTGAACCTGCTCTTAACTCCGGAATACGGGCTTTACGGGGCTGCCACTGCAGCCATGGTAAGCCTGATTACCTGGAACCTGGCCACTCTGTGCTATATAAAGAAAAAATTCGGCAGGACCACGGGATATTTGCCCGTACTCGTACAGTGACCTGGTTAGTCAAGTTTCAGCATTGAAAAAGAAAGGCACAAGCAAAGAGAGATATGGGTAGGTTAACAGCAATCTTGCTGGTCATGGTTTTGACTTTGATGTTTTGATGCAAATAACGTCATGAATGCTCCATTTTGGATGTCTTAAGTGCGGACCATTGTGAATATAGAGGAGGGTGTTCTTGAAATAGGAATTGAAATGGTTGATGGAGCAAGGCAGGAACATCTGGTCGTGATCTAGAGACCATTTGATTGTAAACATGCCAGGATTTCTGGGGGATGTTCAAGTGAGCGGGTTTTTCCGGTTCGATTGTGAATCCACGGA
>CAZNYT010000120.1:0-5013 GCA_964577315.1 uncultured Desulfovibrionales bacterium | reverse complement strand
CAGAATTTGAACCGCACCTCTGTAAGTTCCTGACAAATTTATTTAAGTCGGCAAACATTTTAGTCAAGTTTTTGAAGATATGAGTTCCCGGGATAAAAAATAGCCGGAAGCAGACTCTTCTGCTTCCGGCTATTGACTGTTTTTTATGGATTTTCGGGACTATGATTTCTGAATGATCTCCTGGGCCACCTTTTTGCCTGACCTGAGCATACCTCCGAACACCGGGCCCATCCTGAAAGAGCCGAAAGTGGCATTGGCGGACATGCCGCAGACATAGACTCCCGGGAAGGCCTCGGTGGTGTTCTCGATGGTGTCTTCCTCGGCCTTTTCCGCCCACATGGACTTCTCACCTTCCAGCCTTCCGGAGGGGGTTTTCAGCTTGGTGTCCATCTTGCGCTCAATAACCTTCATTATCTCCACCGGATGGCCTGTAGCTTCCACTACATAGTTGGAACGTACTGTCAATGGATCTACATGCAGCCCGGCGCTTTCCACGGCAGACCAGTTTATAACCAGTCCTGTGATGCGGTTTTCCCGGATCATGACATCTTCTATGCATACCAGATTGAAAAACCTGGCTCCTGCTTTAGCTGCCTTGGAACCCAGGGTACACACGGCTTCCACCGAGTCTGCGGTATAATATCCGGAGGTATATTCCACGGATTTGATGCCCAGCTCGTCCAGGATTTCCCTGGCCTCCTCCTGGACCACCACCTCGTTGAACATCATGCCGCCGCCCCACATGCCGCCTCCCGGGGCCAGATTACGCTCGAACACCGCTGTCTTTTTGCCCGCGCTTGCCAGATAGTATGCGGCCACCATCCCGGAAGGACCGGCGCCGCAGATGGCCACATCCAGCTCCAGGCAGTCCATGAGCTTTCTGGTGTAGGTTTCAATAATCGCGCGGGAAATAACGATTTCATCCAGTGCCATTTTAATTCCTCCTGATAATGTATGTTGAAAAATTCCATTCTGCCGGGGCGTCAAATCCCCAATCTCCCACTTCCGGACATGCATGGGGCCTTATCCTCCAAAACAGTACGCCAAAAAGTGGGTACACAAAAAAAGGGCTGCTTCCTTGGGAAACAGCCCTGATAAAAACTTGAATTTTGCGCAGATAAGGTCAAGTTGTGTCAAAGCCGCTTCCCTACGCCGGTATTACCCGGATCAGGTGCAAGGGGTCTTTCGGCATATTCCGAAATCTCAGGCACGGGCCTCCCCCAGCGACAAAATGCTCCTGCATGGCAGAGCATATCAGTTAAAGAACGCCAAAATCAGTTATCTCAAAATATATACAAACACAAGCAATATTTTTGCTTGAACATAATCCTTTTAAGGCTACCCTGCCGCATTAATCCATATTAGATGCAGCAAACTCCCAGTTTGCAAGCTTGTCCAGGACCGCCTGCACATAATCCGGACGGCGGTTCTGATAATCCAGGTAATAAGCGTGCTCCCATACGTCAATGGTCAGCAGGGGCATCATGTTGTGTACAAGGGGCAGGTCCGCGTTCAGGGTCTTGGTCACCTTGAGCTTGCCGTTTTCCAGCACCAGCCAGGCCCATCCGCTGCCGAACTGAGTCACCGCAGCACTGTGCAGTTCCTTTTTGCAGGCATCCACAGACCCGAAAGCATCCTCCATCTTCTGCTTCAGAGCTGCCGGAGGCTCATTCCCGCCCTGGGGGCTCAGGCTGTTCCAGTAAAAGGTGTGGTTCCATACCTGGGCCGCATTGTTGAAAATGCCCACCTTGTCCGCTGCGTTGTACGTGGCCTGTATTATCTCCTGCAAAGATTTTCCCTCCAGATCAGTCCCGGATATAAACTTATTAAGGTTTGTTACATAGGTCTGATGGTGCCGGCCGTAATGAAATTCCAGGGTCCTGCCTGAAATTACCGGCTCCAGGGCATCCTGCGCAAAAGGCAGCTGCGGCAGGACATGCTCTGCCTTGTTCTGGTTATCCTGACTCATAAATTACCTCCTCGTTTGATTTGCTGTAAACGCCCTGCAATCATGCATGACATTTTCAGATTATTAACATACAGATAATTATATTTCTAGCCTCCCCTGTCAAGCAAGAACAGATTCTGACAGATAATTTAGTTCCTCGACTCTCCCCGGATACTCCCAGGGCCATGGAAAACTCGGACCTGACCATATAAAAAATGGTCAAGAAGGTGAACATGCTCCGGGACCTGACAAGGGAGTTCAAGGAAGAATAGCAACATCGCTGCATACACCCCAGAAAAAAGCCCGAATCAATCTTTTGACTGAAGTGACTGTGTCTCCCGGGAAGTCTCTACCGCACAAAGTTTGCCGCACATGGAACAGGTGCGGCCATCCTCTGCCAGCTGCATCCTGCTTCGCACCAGGTCCGGGTCAAGAGCGCATTTTATCATTCCTTCCCAGTCCAGGGCCTGGCGATAATGCGCCATTTGCCTGTCCTGATCTCCAGCCCCGGGCAGCCCTTTGCTTATATCAGCAATATGCGCTGCAATCCTGGCGGCCATGACTCCCTGGTGCACATCTTCCTCTCCGGGCAGGCCCAGGTGTTCGGCTGGGGTGACATAACATAAGAAATCCGCCCCGGCTGCACCGGCAATGGCTCCGCCTATGGCCGAGGTTATATGGTCGTAACCGGCAGCAATGTCCGTGGGCAGGGGGCCAAGCACATAAAAGGGAGCATGGCGGCAGAGCTTCTTCTGCAGCTGGATCTGGGTCCCTATTTCATTTAAAGGTACGTGCCCAGGCCCTTCGATCATGACCTGCACCCCGCGCTCATAGGCTTTACCGGCAAGCTCGGCCAGACTCATGAGCTCTTCAAGCTGAGCCCCGTCCATGGAATCCTCCAGGCACCCCGGACGGAATCCATCTCCCAGGCTAAGGGTCACATCATATTTTTCAGCTATGTCCAAAAGGGTGTCAAAGTCCTGGTAAAGTGGATTTTCCTGGTTATTTACCCTGATCCATTGCATGTGCATGGATCCCCCGCGGCTTACGCAGGGCATGATGCGCTTGAAGGACTCCAGCTTGCGCACCGATTCCATGGTCACCCCGCAATGTACAGTGATGTAATCCACACCCTGGCTGCACTGCAGCTCAATCTCCCGGAAAAGCTCATCAGAGCTGATGCTGTGCATGGGTTTGTCCTGCCTGAGCATCTTTGAGGCCAGACCGTAAATGGGAACTGTCCCCAGCATGGCCGGGCTTTTCTTTAGAAACATCTTGCGTATTGCCTCCAGATCCCCACCGGTAGACAAGTCCATGAGGGAATCCGCTCCGGCTTTGAGGGCAGCCCTTAGTTTCTGCTCTTCCACCGCAATGTCGGAGCATTCTCCGCTGGTGCCCAGGTTGGCGTTGACCTTGGTCCTGAGCCCCTGGCCAATGGCCTTTACCCCGAGAAAGTCGTGCATGGTGTTTTTAGGCAGCACCGCTCTTCCCCGGGCTATAAGGTCACAGAGTTCCTTGGCGCTAAGCGGTTCGTGGGTTGCGGCCCTTTCCATTTCCGGGGTAACCACCCCGGCCCTGGCTTGTTGTAGTTGTGTCTTCATGATTTGATCCTCCTGTAAGAGATTTCAGGAGGGAAAAGGTAAGCAGACCGGAGGGATACACTGGACAGGTTGTGCCCGGTGCAACTAAAGAACGGTCAGATGCCAGCCAATCCCTCCGCCGGTATTATCCGGATCAGGTTCTAGGGGTGCTTCTCAGCCCTTATTACACAAGGGCGCCCCCTGGCGTTTAAATCAGATCAAACATAAAATCCCAGACAAAGCAAGGGGAAAAATTGCCTCACCCGTTTTTTAGCTGCCTTTTGAATTTTTCGGCCATGTCAGAGGCCCTTTCCTTGTCTTCAGGACTTAAGTACCTTGCTGTAGAGTCCCGATTCTGGATGGCCTGATCGAAGCCTTTTTCCGCGGAAAGCACAAACCACTTGTAGGCCTGTACATAATCCTTTTCCATGTTGCGGCCATGCAGATAAAATAGCCCCAGGGCATTCTGGGCCAGAAAGTTATCCTGCCTGGCACCTTTTTCAAACCACCTGTAGGCCCGGGGAAAGTTCTGCCTTACTCCCAGCCCCTGGGAATAATGCAGGCCAAGGTTGGTCTGGGCATAGGCATTGCCCTGCTCTGCTGCTGAATAAAAAAGATCCATGGCCCGGTCATAATCCTTTTTCACACCTGCTCCCCTGGAATAAAGCTCTCCCAGGTTGTTTTGAGCCTGGTCAAAACCCTGTTCAGCCAGGGGCTTGTACAGTTCTGCCGCCTGCTTCCAATGCCCGTTTCTGTAGGCTTCGTGGGCCTCTTCCAGGTCTGAGCACCACCCATGCGGAACCCAGGCCAGCAGGAAGACAACAATGACAGCTAAATACATGCAAAGACTGCCTGCATATTTCATCTTGATCACCTCAGATTGTCACTTTCCGGCGGCATTGATCCTGGTCACCAGCATGCCCCCCACCAGCAGCTGCAGCAGGTGATAAAACATCAGGGGCAAAAGAATCATCCCCAGGCCGGAATGGTATTCAAATATAAGATTGGCCATGGGCACCCCAGCGGCCATGGTTTTCTGGGGGGCGCAAAAAAGAGCGGCCATGGCGTTTTGGTGCTCAAAACGAAAAACCTTGATTCCAAGGGCAACCAGTCCCAGAACCAGGGCCAGAAAAATAACAGAGCCACCCCCGGCAGTCAGAACCGTCATGATACCCTGTTGCTCCCATATCCCTTCTTTCCAGGAATTGCAAAAAGCAGCATAAACAATAAAAATAATAATCAGGCTGCTGGCAATAGAAAAATATTTTTTCAGGGAGTCTGCCTGCTTATACACCATGGGTCTTAAAATCTGCCCCACAAGAAGCGGAGCCAGCAAAAGCCTGGAAATATCCAGGAACAAATCCCCGAGGGGCAGACTCACTCCCCCGGCCTGCATCCAGAGGCTCACCCAGAGCGGGGTAATGAATATTCCGGCCACATTGGCCAGGCTGGAGTTGAAAACAGCTCCGGCCACATTGCCTTTGG
>CAZNYT010000119.1:0-5018 GCA_964577315.1 uncultured Desulfovibrionales bacterium | reverse complement strand
CAAGGAATCCCTTTTTTTTGATCTCACTGAAGAACTACAGAACTGCTCTTACCTTGTTTATTGACCGCGTCCCTTCGAGACTTTTTCAAACTCTGTCCACGTGTTATGCAAAGTATGTCTGATACATGAGGTGGTGTTAGGTCCAGGATAAAGTATTGGACAATTAATCTTGTCATAGATAGCATAATTACTTGATTTGTAATCCTGAATTGAATTACTCCCCATGTTTGAGCTGAATTTTTATAAAGATCTGTTAAAGGCATGATACTTTTATAAATGCCAGGGCAATTTGGAATGCGGTATGGTTTATCAAAGCCTAGTAGGTCTTGCGGTTTTTGTTTTCGGGGCGTGGTGTATAAGCGAAAAACGCGGCTTGTTTCCCTGGCGTATTGTTCTGCTGGGTCTGCCGGTTCAAGTATTGCTTGCGCTCTTGCTGCTTAAAGTGCCTGGCACAACCGATCTTTTTTTTGTTTTGAATCAAGCAGTGCTTGCCTTGGAAGAATCCACTCAAGAGGGCACCTCTTTTGTTTTTGGATATATAGGTGGGGGAGATCCACCCTTTGAGGTCAAGGATCCAGAGGCCACCTTCATTTTTGCCTTCCAGGCTCTGCCCTTGGTTCTTGTAATCAGCGCCCTATCTGCGGTTCTATTTTACTGGAGGATTATTCCCAAGATAGTGGGGGCGTTTTCCTGGTTACTTAGAAGAGGTTTCCGGTTGGGTGGAGCCGAAGGCTTGGGGGTGTCAGCCAATATATTTGTGGGGATGGTAGAATCTCCTCTTCTTATCCGACCTTACGTAGCCAAAATGACTCGGAGCGAGCTGTTTGCTCTCATGACTGCAGGTATGGCCACAATAGCCGGGACCGTCATGGTCTTGTACGCCAGTATTTTGCGAGACGTCGTCCCCAATGTTATTGGCCATATTCTAACTGCTTCAATTATCAGTGTTCCCGCTGCGATCATAATTGCTAAAATAATGATTCCCGAGACCAAAAAGGTTACTTCCGCAGAATTAACTGAGCCTGAACCATCACAAAGCACCATGGATGCCTTAACCCGTGGAACCATTTCCGGTATAGAGGTGGTATTAAATATTGTAGGCATGATAATAGTCATGGTGGCCTTGGTGCACCTTGTCAATATTACTCTGGGCCTGTTACCTGAGGTATATGGTGCTCCCCTGGCCCTGGAACGTATATTGGGATGGGTTATGGCGCCTGTGGTTTGGCTTATAGGGGTGCCTTGGAATGAAGCGACTACAGCTGGATCTCTGCTTGGCATCAAAACCGTTTTGAACGAGTTGATTGCTTACATGGAATTAACCCAGTTGCCTGAAGAAAGCTTAAGCCAAAGAAGTATTTTGATTATGTCCTATGCTTTGTGCGGCTTTGCCAATCCAGGTAGTCTGGGGATCATGATCGGAGGCCTGGGAGCTGTAGCACCGGAAAGGCGTACTGAAATCGTCTCCCTGGGTCTGAAATCTATTGTAGCTGGAACAATGGCCACTTGTATGACCGGGGCTGTAGTAAGTTTGATACATTGGTGAAAAAAACAAGGAGTAAGTGGAGTGCCTGAATATCAAAACACAACCCTACAGTTGAAAGAACGGCTTTGGGAGTTAGCTAAGCAAATTCGACACTTGGATTATAGTGCGGATCAGGTTTTGCAGGAAAAATACGATCTGCAAAAACATAAGGAAATTCTCAAACGTAAAGCTACTTTGCTTAGCTCTCTTCCAGAACAGGTTCAACCTTATTTAAGTAATATAGAAAACCATGTATGGGAAAGAGTGATGGAGCAATTGAATATTTTTGCTAACAACGCTCAGCAAGCTTTGAAGGTAGAGAGTGTGTTCTTTATGCGTCAGTTACTATATCCCGAAGACTATCAGGAGGGTCAGGATAACGACTTGGAGCGCTTTATCCGTTCTTTGTGATTTAAAGGGGGGCTTGCGCTACGTATTTATTTTGTAACTATTCACCAAATCTTTTTGCGAGCCGTGCCTCCCGGATCGCGCTTTTATAAGCTAGGCTTAGGGGCATTCTTGGCCTTATCCCGCACACCTACTTGGATTTGATCAATGTATGCATTTCAAAGGTTCTTTGTTCAAGTAGCTGCGGGACTTCACCATAAGCCTCGCCAAAAAAACCAGCGAGTCTCCCGGTGAAAGCACGCAAAAAGATTCCGGTGAACAGTTGGAAAGAAAACATAGTGAATAGTGGCTATGTTATTAAATATTTCAAAGGCTGAAAACAAGGAGTGTTTAAATGTCTCAAAAACAACAGGTTAAAAGCACGGATGAAATCCTAACCATTTTATGCGAAGCAATTAAAACTACTTTAGAAGCAACTACTGGCACCTCCATAAGTTATTCCTCCACTTTTGTTAAAACCAACAAAACATGTCTTCGTCCAGAAATCGGCTGCTTCGTATTGTTCGAAGGAGGATTTTCGGGTTTGGTAGCCATGAACTTTTCAGCTGATGCGGCTTTAGAGATTTATACCAAGTATAATCTGAATATGGGAATGCCTGAAGAAGAGTTGGCCAAGCATCATACTTCTAACGAGGTAGCTGATGCCATGGGAGAGTTGATGAATCAAAGCGTGGGTAAATTTAGACAGCTGCTTAAATCCAATGTGGGCATTGGGGTCAGTCAAACCCAACCCAAAATGGTAGCCTTAAACCAAGCTATGAAGCTGACTTTGGAAGCAGATTTGGAACGTCCGCAGTATAGAAGAGTCGAGTTTAAAACCGATGGTCAAAAGTTTTTCTATTTGGAGATCACTATGGAAAAGGTGGAATTCATTTACCAAGCACCAGAATCCAGCAGAATAACAGAACGCAATGATCAAGCCCAGGAAAATTCACAAGGTTCCAGCAATGAAAGCACTGAAGAATTTATGAAAAAACTAGGCCTTTAGTTTTTGGGGCATAGAGCATTACGGCAGAATTCGATAGCGGTGTATTCATATGCGATCTTTTCTTTTTTGCCTAGAAGCTTTTTTCGCAAAATCCCGTTTATCAAACACAGAATGATAATAACCAAATGATCTACAGGGTGAGCGTCAAATTCCCCTTTTGCATTTCCTTTTTCCAAACAATCCTTGAGATACTCAGAAATAATATCCTGTTGTTTAGAGATAATTGTTTGGCAGGTATGACTATCGTGTTTAAGCTTGCTAGGACAATTTGCCAGGATTATTCGGCCATCATTGGGCCTGTTTTCAGCAATATGGATGTGTAGCCTAATAAGATTGCTAATCTTCTCGAATTCAGTTTCTGTAGATTGAGGCAGGGCCTCCAACTGCCTGGAATAATCCTGGAAAATATTTTTTATGATTTCAGTAAAGATCTCTTCTTTACCCTGAAAATGGTAATAAAGCAAAGGTTCTGTAACCCTGGATTCTTTGGCAATCTGCAAAGTAGTGGTGTTGTCAAACCCTTGAGAAGCGAAAAGTTCGGTAGCGGTATTCAGTATTTTTTCTTTCTTGTTCTTGGCCATATCTTTTATCCTGTAGTGATTGGTTAGTTTAAGTCTGAAGCCATGGGGCTTCTACATCAGGTTTTGAAATACTCTTCGCCTTACCCCAAAAGAGCGCGAGCAAAATTTTCGGGTTCAAAGGGACGTAAATCCTCCATTTTTTCGCCTAAACCAATATAAGATATCGGGATTTGGTATTGCATAGCTACAGCCACCATTACTCCACCTTTAGCCGTTCCGTCCAGCTTGGTCAAAATAATTTCGTCAATATTTATATCCCGGGCGAATAAATCTGTTTGAGACAAAGCATTCTGTCCAGTAGTAGCATCCAGTACCAGAGTAGTGCGGTGAGGACTGCCTGGGAGCTTTTTGTTTAAAACTTTTTTGATCTTTTTCAGCTCTTGCATAAGATCGACTTTAGTGTGCAATCTGCCGGCTGTATCTATATATAAAGTATCATAGCCTTCATTTATGGCTCTGTCCAGTGATTCATATGCAACTGAGGCCGGATCTGCTCCGTGTTGTTTAGCATAAAAGCTAGCCCCCACTCTTTCAGACCATATTCCAAGCTGTTCTATTGCGGCGGCTCGGAAAGTGTCTCCAGCGGCTATCATGACGTTGCGCCCCTTCATGCGGTCCATGTGAGCCAACTTGGCAATGGTAGTGGTTTTGCCTACTCCATTAACCCCCACCATGAGAACCACCTCTGGAGGGTCGGGTTTGATTCTTTTCGGAAGCCCAGGGAAGAACTGGGCGAGTTCCTTGGCAAGAATTTCCTTGAATTGCTCCGGATTTTCCACGCTTTGCCCGGACATCCTGGATTGTAATTTGTCCACGAGTTCGGTAGTGGCTTGGTGGCCAACATCCGCCATGATAAGGATTTCTTCCAGTTCTTCCCAGAATGCCTGGTCATACGTATCGCTTGAGCTCAATAACTGATCTATGCGTCTGGAAAGTTGTTCCTTGGTTTTGTTTAATCCTTGGGACAACTTGAGAAAGAGCCTGCTTCTCTCGTCCTCCTCGTCCTCCAGATCCAGGGCCAGGGCTAGCCTGTATTGCAATTCGGATCTGAATTCCTCCAGGTGGGTATAACCCATATCGTCTAGCCACCTGGAGAATTCGGAAACAAATTTTTCTGCTTCCTGTTGGGGAACTTCCAAGGCATCAAAGAAAAAATAAAGCCTCTTCCACAAAAGATCCCCTTTGGTTTCAATGCCTTGCAGTAAATGATCCAGCCAAAGACTGAGCCTAGGCTCGACCATGGATAGGGCTTGTTTAAGATTGGCCTGCCAGTTTTCCTGGTCTTGGACTGTAACCGGATCCTCATTACTATGGGACTTAGCCAGTGTCTCCTGGGGTGTATCCTTGCCCTTCCACAGGTTTTTTATAGTGCTGAAAAAGCCCAACCGTTCGCTCCTTAAAGGAAAATTTTGCAGAAAAGTTTAAAGATTTGGTGAATAATTACTAAAATTTTAGCCTTAAATATTTCTTATGCAGAGATACGTAATCTGTTCAAGGTTCCAAATCAAGCAGATAT
>CAZNYT010000118.1:0-5108 GCA_964577315.1 uncultured Desulfovibrionales bacterium | reverse complement strand
TCCTGGGGCAGCCTGGACTCATTCATCTTCTTGAAAATGTACTTGGACTCCTTGTTTCTTAGCTTCAGGGCGGCAGGCAAACGAGCTGCAGATTCCATGAACTTGTGATCCAGAATGGGGGAGCGGACCTCCAGGGAATGGGCCATACTCATCCGGTCCACCTTTACCAGAACGTCTTCGGGCAGGTAGGTCATCATGTCCACATACTGGGCCCGGCTCACAGGATCCAGTTTGCCGTTGCTGGAGAAATGGGGCCTTAGCACCTGGAAGGAGCTCCACCCTCCCAACTGCTCAGCCTGCCGGGAACTGTAAAGTCTTTTTTTGTCCTCAGGACGGAAATAAAAGGACATGTCCCGGAAATAAGCTTCTTCTGCGGAGCGGGACAGGTTCTGCAGAAAAGAGCGCAGCCGCAGGGGCCTGGGCATATTGTCCAGCCTGGGATAAACTGCTCCCAGTCCCCTCAGAAGGGTGCAGCGGATCAACCCGGGGACAAGCCTGCGTACACGGTCCTCGAAAGCGGTCATGGAATAGCGCTGTACATACCCTGCAAAGGTTTCATCCCCACCATCCCCTGACAGGACCACCTTGACCTTTTTCCTGGCCATCTGGGAAACATAGTAAGTAGGGATTGCGGAAGAATCGGCAAAAGGCTCATCAAAATGCCAGACCATGTCCTCCAGAATAGATAGGGCATCCGGCTTTACAACGTACTCGGTGTGCTCTGTAGCATACTGCCCGGCTATGATCCTGGAAAAAGGCAGCTCATCAAAATCCTTAACTGAAAATCCAATGGATGTGGTCTTTACAGGAACTGAAGAATTTTGCAAAGCCATGGAGGCCACCACCGCGCTGGAATCCACCCCTCCGCTCAAAAATGCTCCCAGGGGAACATCACTTATAAGCCTGAGCCGGACTGCTTCGTCAAAAGCGGAACCCAGTTCTTCTAAGACCTGTTCCTCGCTGCCAGGATCCTGCTGAGCATCCATATCCAGATTCCAATAGCGCCATGTCTTGAACTCTTTTGGGGAACACACAGCCATATGTCCCGGGGACAGCTTCCGGATGTTTTGGAATATGCTCATGGGGGAAGGAACGTATCCGAAACTCAGGTAGGCATCCAGGGCCTGGCAGTCCATATCCCGGGAAATGCCCGGAACTTCCAGCAGGGCCTTGAGCTCGGAGCCAAAAATCAGCCTTTTACTGTCCTGCAGATAATAAAGAGGCTTCTTGCCTATCCTGTCCCTGGCCAGGACTAGGCTCTTTCTGCGTTCATCCCACAGGCCGATGGCGAACATGCCCCGCAGGTGCTGCACAAAATCCAGACCCCATTGCAGATAGGCATAAAGAATGGCCTCAGTATCACTGCTGGTGCGGAACACATGCCCTTTGCCTTCAAGTACTTTTTTCAAGTCCAGAAAGTTGTATATCTCTCCATTAAATACAATCTGCAAAGCATTGTCCGGCGTGCACATGGGCTGATCACCCGTATAGAGATCAATGATGGACAGCCTGCGGTGTCCCAGGCCCACGGCTCCATTCACCCATACGCCTTGCCCGTCCGGTCCCCTGTGGGCCATGGTGGAGGCCATTTTCGCAATCTCAGCTCCACTTGCTGGCCTGCCGTCCAGGTGGTATATCCCGCATATTCCGCACATTAGTCATTCACCCATCAATTACAGTCCTGAAAATCTTCCAGGCAGAGATCTGCATCATCACCTATTGCAAAATCACCTTTACCCGGCGCCAGATCTTGACCAGAAATCACGGATACCACATCTTCGATCTCCTGCCTGGAAATAAAGCCCTGTATTTTTACCCCGTTCACAAGCAGGACCGGAGTTCCGGGAATACCCAGTTCTTGGGCTTCCTCCAAATCCTGGTGCAGCCGTTTCTGGATTTCTTCACTCTCTAGATCCTTTTGCAGTCTCTGTTGGTCCAGCTCCAGATCCAGTACAATCTCCTCCAGAGTCTGCTCTGTATCCTGGGCGAGGCTGGATGACTGATTGAAGGCCATTTCTTTGAACTTCAAAGCCTTAGCTTTATCCTGCTGGGCTACGGCCTCAAAGTACCGGGCGGCTGTTCTCGAGATCTCGTCCCGGGCGACGTGCTTCAGAACCAGGCGCATCTGCCCGGGTGCAGACAGCATCGCGCTCTGGATTTCCCGGCCCGCTGTCTGGCACATGGGGCACTGAAAATTAAAATACTTGACCATGGTGATCTGCGCATCCGGATCGCCTTGGATGACCCTGTCCGGACTTATTTCCGGCTGCAGTGGATTTTGGAGCTGCTCCAGTATTTCCGCTTGCCAGGCCTTCTCTTCCAGCTCCTGATTGCCCTGTCTTACCAACTCCGCCAGAATGGCCCTGTTCTCCTGGAGCACTTGCAATACAAGTTCCGGGTTTTCCTGAAACACTGCCTCAAGCTCGGCCTGAAAGTCCCCTGATTCAGCATCCTGGCTGCTGCAGCCGGCAAAAAACAGAGCAGCACTCAAAATCAGAACAGGAAACACCCATTTTACACCCAAGTCCATATCCACCTCGATAATCCATCAGTTTTGTGCACTGGAGAAATCCAGCAGTGTGCACCAGGAATCTTCCCAGTACTCGAAAGGCCCTATATCCGGGTAATCTCCTCTGGGATTGCCGCATAAATCCTGTTGTAACCGGGGATGACCAGCTGCCTGGTCCGTTATGCGCTCACCGTCCTTCAGGGTAAAATCAGCCCGGTCCGGATCAGTGAAGATATCCTGCATATCCGATCTGAACAGCCCCCCAATACCTCCTTTCGAGAGCACCAGATTATGGCTTTCCTCAAAGGTTCCCCCGTCCCGGGAGCGGATCCTGCCGTCCAGAATATTGTTTCTTATCTCGGCTGTACTTTCCTCAAAGCGCACGTCCACGCCCATGGTGCGGTAAAAGGTATTGTTGAGCACTGTGCTCTCCCGGGCCTTGTTCAGGTACAGGCCCACGTCGGAGCAGTTCATGACCACGTTGTTGCGCACCAATCCACCGGTATGCTCCACAGAGTTATCCAGCTCTCTTGATGCAGACTCTCCGGTCCCTCCTCCACCAAAGGAGAGTCCCAGCCTGACTCCGCCAGAATGGGAGTATTCGCAGATGACCAGGTTGTTTTCCAGTACGCCGTGGCTGGAGTTGCCCTTGATAAAGGCGCCAGTGCTGATCTGATCCCCGCGGCCCTTGGAAAAGTCTGCTACGAGATTGCCCCGGACAATCCAGTGGTCCGGGCCGACTATGTCCAGGGGCACAACAGGGGACCTGGTGTCCCTGATGCTGGTATTGTAAAAGGTATTGTCCTCTATGAGAGCCCTGTCCGGAAAGATCCTCTGCCCGTCAGGGCCGTCAATGCCGTTGGCTTTAATTGCGGCGTTGAACTCGCTCAGCCTGGAGTTTCTAAGCACAAAACTTTTTCCTCTGCCCACGACATGGAAGGCGTGTTCGCAATAGCTGTGGCTGTTGCAGACGCCCTTGATTTCCAGATTCTCAAAAATCCAGTAAGGGGCATTAACCAGAAACCCCTCCAGAGAGTTTAGCTCCAGGGTCACCTCACCCAGGCTTTCCGCCCGGACAACTATGGGCTGTTTTACGGTTCCGGCCCGGTTTATGGAGATGGTCCTTCTATCCAGCCGGTATTTTCCCGGCTCCAGGGTGATCACATCCCCGGGGTCGGCATTACGCAGGCTGTTTAGAAATTCGGAAGAACTGTCTATTCTGATTACCCGCCCCGAATTCGGCTCGATATAATCCTTCACCTCGCCGCTATCTATCCAGGCCCTGGGAACAGGGTATTTGCCCTGCTGGTAAACCACAGGTTCCAGCCTGTTTATCCAGCTGGCCCCGTGTCCTGCCCAGTCTCGGGCGCCCAGGTCCGGCAGAACCAGCCCTTCCTTGCGCACCGGATCCTGCTCCACTAGAGCGCCAAGGAAAGTGGACTCCAGCCCTGCTCTTTCCAGCACCTTCTGGGCCACCACCCTGGGCGGCTGATCCGTGGATTTGAGAAGAAGATAAACCCCGGCTCCAAACGCTATTATGCTCAACAGGCCAATCACAGCCAAGGTATTGCGAATCATGTTGAACAAGAATTTCATTTTTCACCACCTGTGCTTTATTATATAAATTACGTACCCTTTTTCAGGGAAGCTCTCCACAAAGCCAGGCTTCCGGAGAGATCGCTCCAGCTGAAGACCTCGTCCCTGCAACCGAGCATGGCCACCAGGGCGAAAAGCATGTTGGAAAACCTGGAGCGCTGGGGATAATCCAGGATATCCAATCCGGACCCCAAATTTTTCAAGAAATACTTGCCCAGGGCTATCCTGCTGGACACTGTTCTGCTATTTACTTCATCTGCAGCCTGAACATCAGTTTTCGAGTTATCCAGTACCCCATAAGCCTTAAGAATCATGGCAGGCTCGTCATAGCCGCAGGCCAGGGCCTTGGCGGTAGTTCCTCCCAGCCTGGCATTGACCTCCAGGAACCATAGCTTGTCCTGGCCCTGGTCCCATAAGAATTCGAAATGATAGGATCCAGTTATCCCCATCTCCCGTACGAAATTTATGCACTTCCGGATCACTCCCTCAGATGTCTTAAAACGCTTCATAGTCAGGGTTACACCCTGAAACTTACAGGGCACCCAAAAGGCCTCCAGACCCATGTCCCGGCCGGAGCTGCTCCTTGCTCCGTGCAGGACCAAATTGGGCAGATCCAGGAAAGGCTGGGCCATTAAGGGCTGGGACAATTGTAGCGATTGCACAAAGCGGGCCAAATCCCCCGGTGAAAAAAACACCCGGGCCTTGAATGCAGGCTTTGACGGTCCTGGATCAGCCGGACGCAGACAAACAGGAAAATGTTCCCGGCAAATCCCGGCGATGTCTTCCCCGGACTGGATATAATAGGTGGGCAGAACATCCAAACCCACCCTGCGGGCCACCTCGGTCTGGAGTCTTTTGGACAGGACCCTCTGAACAACATCCGGCGGCGGCAGCCAGAGGTCCAGGCCTGAAGGCAACAGTTCCCTGTACTGGTGCAGGCGGCAGGCAATAGCCTCGCTGATGCAGGTTATTCCTGTGGCTCCAAAATCCTTCAGAAAGCTGC
>CAZNYT010000117.1:0-5163 GCA_964577315.1 uncultured Desulfovibrionales bacterium | reverse complement strand
CTTGCTGGAGTACTTGTTCTGGCATACTTGTTATCAAGAGCAAAAACTGAAAGAAAGCTGTTTCAGGAGATTCGGAAAATGTACGAAAATAAAATTGCGGCTCTTTTTGAGGAATGGAACAATGCCCTGCAAAGCGGGGATCCGGATGGGGTAACCGATCTGTACGCCTTTAACGCGGTTCTCTTGCCCACGCTTTCCAACCGGGTCCGCCATGGCCACGCCGAGATAAGAGATTATTTCCAGGGTCTTGTGGCCAAGGGGCCCACAGGAGTTAGACTCGAACAGAGCAATATTCGGACGTATAATGATACTGCCATAAATTCCGGGACATATGTTTTTGAGTTCTCTCCTGCCGGAAGGGAGCCCTTTTCCCTCCGGGCCAGGTTCACCTTTGTCTATCACTGGTTCGGGGACCGCTGGCTCATAGTGGAGCACCACTCCTCCATGATGCCGGAGGAAGAACCTGCGAAGTAGCCCTTCTGTAAAGCTCACAGATTCTTGCTTTGGGCTGAAAGTCCATGATAGATTCCACTGCAAAAAAACCTTTTTGTAGTGGCAGTAGACAGTAGTCAATAAAAACAAAGAGCTAAAATAGTTGGTTTTCTTGATTTCTTGCTGATTTTTTGCAGGTGCATCCATGATGAAAGAATAGGCAGGAATAGATTGGTGCGGAATTTTGGACGTGTGAACAAGTAGACGTCAGTGCTTTGTCTAGGGTTTCTGGGGAGCAGTTGTACAACTGCTCCCTTTATTGTTTCGTTTGTTAAGCAGATGCCTTGATTATTATTTGCACAATAAAAAAACCGACTAAAGCACTTGTTCCTAGATACCAATACCACATTTTCATGTGATCACCTCCCCTCTATTATTTCTTTAAAGTAAGTTAGAATCTTTATAGCATTTTCCAGAAAAATTGCAAGTCAAAAAAATATTTTTCCCAGGAATTTTTTTCAACATGAAAAAATATATTTTTGTATGTTAATTCACATAAATTAAAGCGGTATCAAGAACGTACACATAAGTTTTATTTTAAGAGTATGTAATTATGTAATCATGCATAATGGTTTTCAATGAAATTTTTTTAATAGTTAATACATCTATGTATAGAAGATAATTTTTGATCTATTTTGACATAAATGATATTGAAGATATTCTAGCCTCAATGTCATGAATAATTGGATAAAATGTTTATGATTGTTTATATCTCAACAGATCGCAATTTATTGTGTTACAGATTTTGTCATCACTCAATTTAATATTAATGTTTGTTGTCATGCTTGTGTAGTTAGTTTTGCTTATTTCAAGAATATGTCCTTTGTCTTTTATAAATGTTTTTTTTACTTTATACGTGTAAGCATTGGAAAGTTGTCTATATAGTTAGATGTTTTGCGTTTATTATCGTTGATCTCAGGCTTTAGTTTTAAAATGCTTCTAAAGCCCCTCCCTTGACGAATTTTGTTTATCAGTTTACTTTAATGTGTTTAGCGTGAGCAAATTTAGTGTGTCTTTTAATTTAATTTTTAAGTGATTGCCTGATACCCAATGAATCAAATACCCACTGAAGCCCAGATACAGCGCGAGGTCCAGAAAAGGCGTACTTTCGGGATAATAAGCCACCCGGACGCGGGCAAGACCACCTTGACCGAGAAGCTTTTGCTTTTCGGGGGTGCCATCCAGCTAGCTGGCAGCATCAAATCCAAGAAAGCTGAGCGTCATGCCCGCTCGGATTGGATGACTGTGGAACAGAAGCGGGGAATTTCTGTGACCTCCTCGGTGATGAAGTTTCTGCACCAGGGTTACGAGATCAATCTTTTGGACACTCCCGGTCACCAGGATTTTTCCGAGGATACCTACCGAGTGCTTACTGCAGTGGATTCCGCTTTAATGGTGATTGACAGCGTTAAGGGCGTGGAGGAGCAGACCGAAAAGTTGATGGACGTCTGCCGCATGCGCTCCACTCCCATTATGACCTTTATCAACAAGCTGGACCGGGACGGCCGGGATCCGTTCGAGCTGCTGGACGAGATCGAGCACACCCTGGGAATCCAGGCGGTCCCTTTGACCTGGCCCATCGGGATGGGCAAGCTGTTTCAGGGGGTGTACGACCTGGTCCACCAGGAGATCCGTTTTTTTACCTCCCCGGATCACAAGGGCAGACGCCCCGAGGAAAAGGCTGTGGTAAAGGATCTAGGAGATTCCAAGCTGGACGAGCTAATAGGTGAATCCGCCGCAGACAACCTGCGCCATGACGTGGAGCTGATCCAGGGGGCAGGCTATCCCTTTGATAAACAGGCCTATCTGGAAGGCAGACAGACCCCGGTTTTTTTCGGCAGCGCAGTAAACAATTTTGGGGTCAAGGAGCTCTTGGATACCTTTGTCCAGCTGTCTCCTCCCCCGCGGCCCAGAATTGCACGCACCCGGGAAGTTTCTCCTACTGAGACCCAGTTTACCGGAGTGGTTTTCAAAATCCAGGCCAATATGGATCCTGCGCACAGGGACCGCATCGCCTTTATCCGCGTCTGCTCCGGGAAGTTCTACAAGGGCATGAAGGTGCGCCATAACCGAACTGGCAAGAGTATGCTGCTCTCCAACGCCATCATATTCATGGCCCAGGAACGGGCTGGGGCAGAGGAGGCCTGGCCCGGGGATATCATAGGAGTGCACAACCACGGCACCCTCAAGATCGGGGATACCTTGAGCAGCAAGGAGGAGCTGCAATTTCTGGGCATTCCCAGTTTTGCACCGGAATTTTTCCAGAGGGTTATCCTCAAGAATCCTTTGAAATCCAAGCAGTTGGAAAAGGGCCTGGTTCAGCTTACCGAGGAGGGGGCCATCCAGTTGTTCCGGCCCATGAGGGGCAATGACTACATATTGGGGGCCATCGGCTCCCTGCAATTCGACATCACCGCAGGCAGGCTGGAATCGGAATACGGGGTGGATGCCACTTAC
The DNA here is from genome assembly GCA_964577315.1 of uncultured Desulfovibrionales bacterium. Taxonomy (GTDB): domain Bacteria; phylum Desulfobacterota; class Desulfovibrionia; order Desulfovibrionales; family Desulfonatronovibrionaceae; genus Desulfonatronospira. Next base: position 2,214 of record CAZNYT010000117.1, on the reverse strand, counting down.
GAACCATTGCAGTATTCCTCGGTGCGCTGGATAAGATCCGAAGATAAAAAGACCCTGGAGCGCTTCAAGGAAAGGTATTTCAATTCCCTGGTTCAGGACGTGGAGGGTTATCCGGCCATGCTTTTCTCCACTCAATGGAGACTGCAGCGCACCCAGGAAGAGTGGCCCGAGATTGAGTTTTTGGCTGCCAGGGAGCATCAGGATCTGGAGGCGATATGAACATAAACCGGGAGTTGTTGGATAATACAGTGGAGGCTGTGAGCCGGGCCGGGGAGATTATTCTGCAGGCCTGGGACCGGCCCAGGAACATCAGGCACAAGGGCCGCATCGACTTGGTCACGGATACGGACGTGGCCGTGGAAAAAGAGCTTCTTAAGTCCCTGGCCCGGGTGCTCCCGGAAGCGAATTTTCTGGCTGAGGAAACAGCAGGGGAAACCGCTCTTCAAGAAGGACCCACCTGGATAGTGGATCCTTTGGACGGGACCACCAATTTTGCACACAAGATCCCTTTCGTGGCCGTGTCCACAGCGCTTTGGCACCGGGGCCGGGTGGTCATGGGGATTGTCTACCTCCCGGTGCTGGGGGAGATGTATTCTTCTGCCCTGGATCAGGGGGCTTATCTCAACGGTGAGAGGATCCGGGTTACAGATACCGAAGACTTGCAAAAGTCCCTAGTTGCCACCGGATTTCCCTACACCATACAAAGCGATGTAGAAGAGGTACTTGCATATTTGCGCCAGGTCCTGGTAACTGCTCGCGGCGTGCGCAGATGCGGCTCAGCAGCCTCGGACCTGGCATATACAGCTGCCGGCAGGTTTGATGCTTTTTATGAAATCGGGCTTAAACCCTGGGATACAGCTGCCGGGGCCTGCCTGGTCCGGGAGGCCGGAGGCCATGTGACCAGCATGGACGGATTGGATTACGTCCCGGGGCAGCGAACCATTTTGGCCAGCAATGGCCAGGTTCATCAGCAGGTTATAAAGATGTTGGGGGAGGGGAGGAACTGAGGATTGGAGCTTGATCACTTTGTTTGTTTGTGCCAAAATTTTTTCTATAGACCCGTAGCGAAGCGGCTGAAAAAGAAGAAGAGGGCCTGCCCACTGATAATTCTTCATTGTTCTGATCATTTTTACCTGGTTTGCGGGCATACTTGACAGTCAAAAGTTCTCACGCAACACTCTTTAATTATTGAATTTTTTAACCATACAACAATTAACTGATAACTTTAACTCGCCAGGGGCATAGCTAGAGTTGGGAAATATTATGAAATCAGCTTCTGATGTTGCCGATAGCATCAAACCCATCTTGTCCAGGCGAGGAGAGATTGTTGCAGCCTATCTTTTTGGCTCTGCTGCGGCTAGTCGTCTGCGTCCCGGCAGCGATATCGATATTGCTGTTTTGCTGGATGAAGCAGCCGGAAATATGGACCGCAAGGATCAGTTGGAGCACCTGCTTCCGTCTCTCTCCCGTGCTCTGAGGCATGACGTTCACCTGGTTTTTCTTAATCAGGCCTCTTATCTGCTGCGAGCGCAAATTCTGGGCAAAGGGGAGTTGATATATGTCAGGGATTCAGAACAGCTGGCCCTGTTCCGCATGAAAAGCCTGGCTCTGTATGCAGAGTTCGCTCCTTATATGCGGATGTTTCGGGAAAGCATGAAGGAAAGGATGAGCAAAACTTAGTGGTGGATAAGATTATTCTGTGGTCCAAAATAGCTGCCATGCAGAAACACATAGACCGCGTCCGAACCAAGAGGGACGTGCAGGTCCACGAATTTCTCCGAGATTTGGATCGGCAGGAAAGCATACTGTTTAACCTCTAAATGGCCGTTCAGAATTGTATTGACATGGCGGCGCACGTTGTCAGCGAAAAGAATCTGGGAGTACCCGGAAGTACCAACGAGATTTTTTACTTACTTGAAGAACAGGGCTATATCGATCAGGATCGTACAGAACGAAGGTCAAAGCTGTAGGGTTCCGCAACCTGGCGATGCATGAGTATGGCAAAGTAGATCTGGAGGTGGTGTTCAGGGTGTGCCACGAGGATGTGAAGGATCTGGAAGAATTCGCCCGGGTGCTTGGAGATCTTTTCGGCTGATGTGTTGACTTTTGGCTGATTTTAAATGATATTTTTATAGATACGGGAAGTGGCGCAGCCTGGTAGCGCACCTGCCTTGGGAGCAGGGGGCCGCCCGTTCAAATCGGGCCTTCCCGACC
>CAZNYT010000116.1:0-5246 GCA_964577315.1 uncultured Desulfovibrionales bacterium | reverse complement strand
TAGGCAGCGTTCATCAAAATCGTAGGCCTATAAAAAGTTCACGGTCCCTATTCAAGCACCTCCAGCAATCGGGTCACCCAGAAATATAGATTTTGATATACGCTGCCTTGGAGTGAGTTTTTACGGCCTGTTTGCAGAATTCTCGGACCTCTGGACAATAAGTTTCGTTGTAATATAACATCTGTCCGAATTTGCAGCCGCTCAGTTGGGACAGGCGGGAAAGGATACTAGACTTTTGGCCAGTTATGGATTAAGAATGAAAATTTATGTCCATTCCGGAAGACTTGGATCTACACAACTATTTTTATGATCTCCCCCAGGAGCAGATTGCCGGAAAGCCCAGTTCTCAAAGAACCCAGTCCAGGATCCTGGTGATGGATAAATATACCGGGGATCTGACAGAGGATATATTCCAGAATATTGCCAGATACCTGGAGCCGGGTTCTCTCCTGGTGGCCAACAATTCCCGGGTTCTGCCGGCCAGGGTATGGGGACGCAAGGAGAGTTCAGGGGCAGTGGAGTTTTTGCTCCTGACCCCGCTGCCTTTGGTCCGAGCCGAGACATGTGGACGGGAAAAGGTGGCCCAGGTGGAGTGTTTGCTTCGGGCCTCCAGGAGGCCCAAGCCGGGAACCTGGATTCATCTCGGGGAAGAAGTCCGGCTCCGGGTCCTGGAAAATCTCTCCCGGGGCAAGGCCAGAGGGGAGCTGTACTGGACCGGGGACCTGGGATCCTTTTTTGTTAGACGCGGGCACATGCCTTTGCCCCCGTACATCAAGAGGGAGGACACCCCTGAGGATCACGAGCGCTATCAAACCGTTTACGCGGATTCGGACAAACTGGGGTCTGTGGCTGCTCCCACTGCCGGTCTGCATTTTTCCGAGGGTCTCAGGGAGGAATTGCTGCAGAAGGGTCTGGACTGGACCGAGGTCTGTCTCTACGTGGGCTACGGTACCTTCAGCCCTATCCGGACCAGGGACGTGCGGGAGTACCGCATGCACCCGGAATATATCGAGGTGGGAGAGGAAGCCGCTGCCAAGATTCGCCGGGCCAAAGAGCAGGGCAGAAAGATCGTGGCAGTGGGAACCACTACCGTGCGCACCCTTGAAAGTGTTTACAAATTCAAGCAGGATACCGTGAGCTTTAAGGGTTGGACGGATCTTTTTATTTATCCGGGTTTCAAGTTCCAGGTGGTGGATCAAATGATTACCAACTTCCATTTGCCTGGATCCTCTCTATTGCTTATGGTGGCGGCGTTTGCAGGCAGGAAGAACATCCTGGCAGCGTACGAATCCGCCCGGGATAGAGGATTTCGCTTCTATTCCTACGGCGATGCCATGCTTATCAAGTGAAATGTTTCCGTTCCGTGGAGGAAATAGATGTCCAGAGTGATATTTCGCGAGGAAAGATGCAAGGGATGCATGCTGTGCACTTTGGTTTGCCCTACTGAGATCCTGGAGCAGTCCGAGCGTTCCAACAAGTCTGGCTACAGGGTGGTCCAGGTGGAGGAAGGCAATATGCCCAGTTGTAAGGGATGCGCGTTTTGCGCCCTGATCTGTCCGGACGAGGCTATTGTGGTGTATCGCAGCAAGGACGAGAGCACCGAGGATTCCCTCATGGAGGAGGAAGATGTCCAAGATTTTTATCAAGGGTAACGAGGCCATAGCCAAGGGCGCCCTGGATGCCGGGTGCAAATGTTATTTCGGCTACCCCATAACCCCCCAGAACGATATCCCGGAATATCTCTCCCATGAGCTGCCCCGGGCTGGTGGGCAGTTCGTCCAGGCTGAGAGCGAACTAGCAGCAGCGAACATGCTTTTGGGAGCTGGGGCCTGCGGGGTTCGGGCCATGACCTCCTCGTCCAGCCCGGGGATGTCCCTGATGCAGGAGGCGATTTCCTATATGGCAGGCAGTGATCTCCCTGGGGTACTCGTGAATATCAGCCGCGGCGGTCCGGGGCTGGGCGATATAGGCCCTTCCCAGGCGGATTACTTTCAGGCGGTCAAGGGCGGGGGTCACGGGGATTATCGCCAGCTGGTCCTGGCCCCGGGCACTGTGCAGGAGGCCTATGATCTGACCATCCAGGCCTTTGATCTTTCCTTTGCCTACCGCAATCCGGTCATGATCCTGGGGGATGCCATAATCGGCCAGATGATGGAGCCCATCCAGCCCAGGGAGCCCTTTAGCCCGGATCCGTCCGAGGGCAGCTCCTGGCGTTTGGAGGGCCGCGGCAACCGAGGGCCCAGGGTATTACGGTCCCTGCGCCTGAAAGAGGGGATGCTGGCCAAGCACAACCTGGAGCTTCAGGACAAGTACACCCAAGCCAAGCGGGAATGCAGCCACGAGGAGTTCATGGCCCGGGATGCGGATCTGGTGGTGGTGGCTTTCGGCTCCATAGGCAGGATAGTCAAATCCACCATCCGCAAGCTCAGGGAGCAGGGCTATCAAGTAGGTCTCGTCCGGCCCATAACGCTTTTTCCCTTCCCGGATTCGGCTCTGCGAGAACTGGCCAGGCAGGGCAAGCGTTTCCTGACCATCGAGCACAACATGGGGCAGATGGTGGAGGACGTGCGCCTGGCCCTGTGCGGTTTGGCATCCAGCGGTTTTCATCCCCACTATCCGGGCAACCTGCCCACACCAGAGGATTTCGAGGAACCTCTCCTCAAGGCCTTGAAGGAGGCTGATTGAAATGGAAGAATTTCTTGCTTACGAATCTCCAGGCATTTTGGCGGATGTACCCAGCCATTTCTGCCCCGGATGTCACCACGGCATTGTGCACAAGCTCCTGGCCCGATGCCTGGAGGAGAAGGGCCTGGATAAAAGCAGCATTTGCGTGGCTTCCATAGGGTGTTCTGCCTTTATATACGAATATGTTCTCGTGGATACGGTGGAGGCGCCGCACGGCCGCGCTCCAGCCGTGGCTACCGGAATCAAGAGGAGCAGGCCCGAGAGCTTTGTGTTCGCCTATCAGGGAGACGGGGACCTGGCCTCCATAGGGCTGGCAGAAATCATGCACGCGGCCAACCGGGGGGAAAGAGTGTGCATAATCTATGTCAACAACACTGTCTACGGCATGACCGGGGGGCAGATGGCTCCCACCACCATGGTGGGACAAAAAACCACAACCACCCCTGAAGGGCGCTCTGCCCAACTTGATGGTGATCCCATGCAGATGACGGAGATGGTTGCTTCCATGAGCGGGGTGGGATACGCCGCCCGGGTGGCAGTGAACAATATCAAGAACTTGAAAAAGGCGCAAAAAGCGTTGCGTCATGCTTGCGAAGTGCAGATGCAGGGCCTGGGCCTGGGATTCGTGGAGTTCTTGGCCTCGTGTCCCACCAATTGGCGCATGAATGCCTTGGATGCCAACGCCAGGGTGGCAGAGGAAATGATTCCCTGCTTTCCCCTGGGGGTGCGCAAGAATGTTCTGGGAGAGAAGCCATGAGCGTGTATCAGGACGTGATTATTGCCGGATTCGGTGGGCAGGGAGTGTTGCTCATGGGGACTATTTTGGCGGTTTCCGCCATGGAAGCCGGCTTTTACGTTACCTATATCCCGGTTTACGGGGCAGAGATGCGGGGAGGGACTGCCAACTGCACCGTGGTGGTCTCGGACCGGGAAGTGGGATCACCCATAATCAAGCGCCCCTATACCCTTCTGGCCATGAACAGGCCGTCCCTGGAAAAGTTTCAGCCCTTGGTCCGGGATCACGGCAGGGTGCTGTACAATTCCTCCCTGGTGGATCCGGATCTGGCAGATACCCAAAGGCTCCAGGTATCCAGGATACCTGCCAACCAGGTCGCAGAGGAGGTGGGGCAGGCCCGGATGGCCAATATGGTGGCCCTGGGCGCCTATGTCCGGGTTACCGGGATAGTGTCCCTGGAAACGGTACAGAAAAGCCTGGAAAAAGTTATCCCGGAGCGTTATCACAAGCTCCTGCCCCAGAATGCCCGGGCCCTGGAAGCGGGCGCTCAGGGTGTGGAAGAAATGCGCAATAATGATAAGTGATAACTACAACGAAACTTATAATCTAAAGGTCCGAGGGTTCTGCAAACAGGCCGTAAAAACTCTCTCCAAGGCAGCGTATATCAAAATCTAGTGTATATGGACAGCCCAATTCCGTATCAAAATAGAGCTACATAGAAACTGTGAGCTTCTTTTAGGCCTACGATTTTGATGAACGCTGCCTATGTCGCTCACACAGTTTACGCCCAGTTTGCAGAACCCTCGGACCTCGAGTAGGCGTTGCTGCCATAATAGCAAGGCAGTTTGTAGAGCCATAGAATTAGGTTTCGTTGTAGTTTGAATGCGATGTGATGCAAGAAAGCCTGGACCATTCATGATTCAGAACTTATTGCTCGTTGCTTAGCAACTTTTCCGCCCAAGTGGGATCAAAGCTTTGTCCGGTCCAGAGCTTGAACTGCCTTAGACCCTGGTGCACGAACATGCTCAGACCGGAAACGGTGTGAGCACCGTGGTCCCGGGCCTGCCTTAGCAGCTTGGTGTGCAAGGGGTTGTACACCAGGTCGTAAACTACCTGGAAAGGGAAGATATTGCTCTCCCAAGGGGTCTTATCCTCCATTTCCCCGGTGGTGCCCATGGGTGTGGTGTTCACCAAGAGATCCGCCCGGAGCCGGAGGCGCTCCTGCCACGGCACGGCCCGGATCCCGAACTCCCCTGCCAGGGATTCCGCTTTTTCCTGGCTGCGGTTGGAGAGATAGATTTCCTTAACCCCCAGGCGTTTCAATCCGTATATAACCCCCCGGCACGCACCGCCCGCTCCCAGGACCAGGGCGGAATCCAGTTTGAGATCCTGGATGGGTGCCATGAACCCGGTGTAATCAGTGTTTTCCCCGCACAAGGCGTTCCCGCGCCAGTACAGGGTGTTTACCGCCCCCATGTCCCTGGCTTCCTGGCTCACCTGATCCAGGTAAGGCATCGCATCCTCCTTGTAAGGGATAGTTACACTCACCCCGGATACGGGCAAGATGCGAACCGCCTTCATAAAGGCCCCTAGATCTCCGGGATTTATCTCCCATTTGAAATACACCCGCTTCATCCCTGCCTGCTGAAAGGCGCTGTTGTGCAGTTTTGGGCTTAGGGAATGTCCCAGGGACTCCCCCAGTACTCCATATGCCTGATACATGGCCAGCCTCCGTTCTGTATCCTTTTTATATCAGCAAAAAGGTCCGGTGAATATTTTGGGTGAACCTAGAACTACAAGGAAATTTATTATCCAGAGGTCCGAG
>CAZNYT010000115.1:0-5395 GCA_964577315.1 uncultured Desulfovibrionales bacterium | reverse complement strand
CCAGGACAGTATTGTTCATCTCCTCCATGGAGCTGGCGGTCTCGCTGATGCGGTTGGTCTGCTCCTCAGTGCCCCGGCTGGCCTCTTCTACCTGGGCCGAGAGCTCGTCACTGGCCGAAGAAACCGAATCCGCCACCTGAACCGCCCTCTGGGCTACCTCCTGCATCTTGCGCTGGGATTGCTTGACCTGAGTCAGATCAGTGACAAACTCTATGGCTCCCACTGTTTTGCCGTCCTTGTCCTTTATGGGCATGCCGGTATAGGAGATATCCAGTTCATTGCCCCCAGGTCTGGCCTTGGTTTCTGAAGTATTTTCCATGCCGCTTTTCATGGCTCGACTGCAGGCACATTTATCTGTGTTGCAATCATCGGTACGGAAAAGGTCATAACACTTTTTGCCCTCTACCCTTTCCCTATTGCCGCCGAACATATCCACTCCGGTCTGGTTCATCCACAGGACATTAAAATCATTGTCAATGGTAACAATCGGGGAGGGCACCTTCTCCATATACTCGGCGATAATTTCCGAGGCTTCGTTTATATCGCTGGCCAATGTAGAATAAGCCCCCTGGTACTGATCTACGGACAGAATCGCTCTCATGTCCCCTTCTCGTATGCTCTCGGCCATGTGCTCCACATCTTTGATCATCCGGTTCACGTTTTCCCGAACCTCGTCCACGGAGCGGGCCACCTCGCTCACCTCGTCCTTGTTGCGCAGCTCCAGGGTTTGCTCCATGTTCTGACCGTTGGCTATGTCCTCGGAGAATTTGACCACTTTGCTCAAGGGTGAAGTTATGGTCCGACTGATGGTAAACCCAACAGCCACGCTAACTCCAAGAAAGATCAGACTGGCTACAACCATAGCCCATCTTAGATCATAAATAGGTGCAAATATATCATCCCGCATACCTCCCACGGCAATAGACCAATCTGTTCCCTGAATGGAAGTGTATCCCTGGACCCTGACCGTACCCATGAAGGGATATTCGTCGAAGTCCGTTTTCCCTTCCGTCATATCAGTTTTTACGGCAGCAAGTTCAGAGTAAGCATCATCAGTTCTGGCTTCTTCAATAAAGTTACGCTGTTCCATGATGAAATCACGGTTCTCATGGGCAAGCGTAGTACCTTCTCCGTCAATAATAAACGAATACCCCGTTTCTCCGTACCCCAGTTCATCAGTTATCTCACTAAGCATAGCCGCCCCATCTGCCCGAACAAGAAGAACAGAAGCGATTTCACCACTGTTGTCTTTGATGGGAGAGGCGAGTATGAATACGGGTTTTTCGATCACCCTGCTTATAATCATTTCCGAAACTACTGTGTTGCCATCCATGGCATCCTGGAAATAATCCCTGTCTCCCAGAGATGCCGTATCTCCGTCCGGGTAACGGGCCTCGCCCTCAGTATCAATTATCCCCATACCCAAATAACCGAGTCTTTCAGTTTCTTCCTCAAGAGCACGTTTTTGCTGTTCCCAATCCATGGATCTAATCGCATCCCTGTTTGCTATACCTTCTACAACAGTCAGGTGATGATCCAAACGGTCTTCAACCTGCATGGCCCCATCCTGGGCCATTAAAGGGAGATTTGTCTGTATTTGTTCCTGCACAGCCTGTGAGGCACGGTCATAGGCTATATAGCCAAGGCCCGTACACACCAGCAGCAACAAAGCCGTAAAACCGCCAATAAGCTTAGTTCTTATGGAAATATTTTTCATATATCCCCCTGGATTCTTTTTTTATGCTATTATCCTTTTAACCTTCCAGTTGAAATCTAAACTTGCTGTTCCGTCAGTTGTTCCTTTTCGCGCCCGGACAGCAGGTGTCCAAGGTTAAGCAGTATCACCAGCCGGTCCTCCAGCTTGGCAACCCCGGAAATGTAATCTGACTCGATTCCGGCCAGTACCGGCGGGGGTGGCTCCAAGATATCCCCCGAGATGTTTAGTACCTCTGAGACCGAGTCCACCATAAAACCAAGCACCACCCGGTTCAGCTCTACCACTATGATCCGCTGGTTCTTGGAGCTCTCCTCCTCCGCCTTTAGCCCAAACTTTTTGCGCAGGCTAACCACAGGTATGACCTTCCCTCGCAGATTGATCCCACCGGACACGAATTCAGAGCGTTGGGCACATACGTAATTTCCATCATACGAAGGATCTCGTGAACCTATAGAATGTCCACCCCGAATTCCTCTTTGCCCAGCTTAAAGGTAACTAGCTGCAAATTGGAGTTTTGCTTCTGCCTTGCTTCTTCCATATCTTTTTCTCCTTGTAGCGAGCTTGGCTAACACTTGTCGCCCACGGGCGTAGCAGCCTGGATTCCGATGGGTATGTTTACGAGGCCCCCAATTACCCTGTGGATCATCTAGCCCCAGGAGCCACCAAATTTCTTGTGTAAAAGACGATATTTTCCTCCTTGGTAGGATAGGAGTTGAGATGGGACACAACGAGATTCCTAATCAGAACTGAAGATAGGTTGAGAACGGAGCAGAGAAAACGAGTGGGGAAATTCTAACCTGAAATCAGCATTTTCCGTTATTATTTGATGGATAATTATATATTTTTTTGGCTTATCCTGTCTTTTTTGTCAATATAGAACTTAAAATAGTATAGAATTGTTTGAAATCCCTTTATGTATTAACTCCCTGGCAACCCGCCACCAACAAACATCTCTAATCCTGATAAAAAACAATAAAAAATGTCGGTGAGGATAACTGAGAAGCGATAACTACAGGCCAGGCCCTAAGGTAGTCCCAGGTTCCCATCAAATGATCCCTTCGAATGGTATTCCATTCTAGGTGTAAGACAGACTATTGCCCAGGCATAGCCGTAAACATTACCTACTTGTTATTCGCAATACTTGCTAAGCACCCGCTCCAGATCCTCTTTATGCACAGGCTTGGCCAGGTAATCGTCCATCCCGGCCTCCAGAAATCTCTCACGGTCTCCGTCCATGGCGTAAGCGGTCAGGGCGATTATGGGAATTCTGGGATTCTGGTATTGAGGTATACTGGAATTCTGATCGCTCAGTCTCTCCCTCGCTACATCTCCCTCTCGCTCTGCGTTGCGAATACGCTGCGTGGCCTCGACTCCGTCCATGACCGGCATGTGTATATCCATGAGAATGCAGTCGAAATCCTGCTCTTTAAGCATATCCAGGGCCTGCTGACCATCTTCTGCCAGGCTAACTTCGTGTCCGGATTTCTCCAGCAGCAGTTTCATGGGCATCTGGTTGGAAGGATCATCCTCGGCCAGGAGAATGCGGAGCTTGCTCCCGCTCGTGTCCTTTGCAGCAGTATCCACCGGCTCACTTGCATACTGCTCAGGCAGCCCAAGTGGGAGGGAAACATAGAACGTGCTCCCTTCACCTAGCGTGCTCACTACAGAGATACTGCCGTTCATCAGATCCACCAATCTTTTAACAATGGACAGCCCCAGACCAGCCCCCTGATACTGACGAGTATAGGCGTTCTCAGCCTGGGCAAAGGGTTTGAACAGCTCCTCCAGCTTGTCTTCTGTCATGCCGATTCCAGTATCCGAGACAGTGATGAGCACCCGGACGTCTCTACTTCCCCGTTGCTGAAGATGCCAGTTCACACTCACCCGTCCCTGGTCAGTGAACTTCAGGGCATTGCCCACCAGGTTGAACAGGATCTGCTGCAGCCTGGCCTCGTCCCCCAGAAGAACTGCAGGCATGTCTGGATCTAGGCTGTATTCCAGGGATACATTCTTTTCCCGGCTGGTAACCATAAAAAGCTCGTACACAGAATCGCAGAGCTTCTTTACATCCACCTTTTCTTCCCGGATCTCCATCTGGCCGGCCTCTATCCGGGACAGATCCAGAATGTCGGAAAGCAGACGGTTCAATCTGTTGGCTGAAGACAAGGACAGATTTATATATAGTTCCTGCTCCTGGGTCAGCTCGGTGGCCTGCATAAGCTGCATCATGCCCATGATCCCGTTTAAGGGAGTCCGGATCTCGTGGCTCATGTTGGCCAAAAACTCGGACTTGGCCCGGTTAGCTGCATCTGCCTGCTCCTTGGCCTGCTGCAGGGCTTGCTGAGTCTGAGATATTTCTGTCATATCAACAATACAGACCAGTACCAAGGAATAATCCTCCTCATATCCGGAAACCACTGACCAGTAGAGTCTTACCTTTAGCTCCTGACCGTCCAGTGTCACATGATCTCTGTCAGTAACAAACCCTTTCTCCCCATATGCTATGGCCAGTAAAGCCTTTACAAAATCCTTGTGGGATTCTCTGCCGAAGATCTTGGTTATTCTAGATAAGAGCTCCCCCTTGGATTCAGCCTTGTATAGATCTAACGTCTGTTGATTAACATCAATTACATTCACCAGGCTGGCCAGCTCCCAAACCAGCTGTGGACGTTCTACAAAGTAGGAATACACATCATCAATTCCTTGGGACTTAATCTCGTCTATCCGTTTTTTGACCTGGGAAAAATCCTGTTCCCATAACGAGATGGGCGAGTATTCAAACAATTGTCTGTATTTCTCTTCTCTTTCCCTAAGCGCTGCCTCTGCCCGCTTGCGCTCAGTGATATCCTGCCAGGCGACAACTCCGCCGGTAACATGGCCTTGGTCGTCCAAAATAGGTCCAGCATCACAACTTAAGGGAATTGCACGGCCACCCGCATGTCTCTGTACGATCTCTTGCCCGAACACACACTCGCCGTTCATAATAGCCCTAGACAGCGGCAGATCCTCTACCCTGGCTCTGGTCACGCCATCAGCTTTGTATACCTCCCATTCATCAAGGATTTCCTGTACTGACAAATTCACATGTTGCTCTATAGGCCACCCCATCAATTCAATGCCATGATGGCTTACCTGGAGTAATCGCATCTCCGCATCAGCAATGGTAATACCTTGTGGGATATACCTCATCAAAGCATCCAGTGTTTGTTTCTCCTTTTCAGCCTCAGCTAGAGCCCTCTGCAGAGCTTCCTCTGCTTGCTTGCGCCTGGTGATCTCCGTATGTGTCCCCACCATGCGCAGGGCCTTGCCGGACTCATCTCTTTTAACTGCACTTCCCCGGTCCAAAATCCAGATCCAGTTTCCGTTTTTGGCCTGCATGCGAAACTCGACAGCAAAGGAATCCACCAGGTTGTTTATACAGTCCATATTGGCCTGGTAAGCCTTGTCCTTGTCTTCAGGGTGAATCAAGTCCAGCCATGTCTGTATATGTCCAGGCAATTCAGTGGAATCATATCCAAGCATCTCGGCATATCCCGGACTGAAATATGTCTCACCAGTGGTTACATCCCAATCCCAGAGACCATCCCTTGTTGCCTCCATAGCCAGTGAAAAGCGCTCTTCACTCTCCCGCAGCTCGCGTTCCATCCTCTTACGCTCAGTGACATCAATGCCAGAGGT
>CAZNYT010000114.1:0-5412 GCA_964577315.1 uncultured Desulfovibrionales bacterium | reverse complement strand
GAAATCAGCAGAGCTGGCACTTCGTGCATTTCATGGGGCAGGCGCGAATGGGCGCGAATGAAGAAAGGGTAATATCTGCTTTGCTGACCCCGGTGAAACCCTGCAAGGCAGGAAATCCTCAGGATTTGTTTCACCCAGTGAAACAGAAGAAGCCCAGTTAAATGAAAAGACCCAGTGAAACCCGTCTGCAACGGAGACCTTTGGTCTCCCGGTGAAATTCGTTATCACTGACACTTCGTGTATTTCACAGGATAAATGTTTCACCAGGCAGGAATTTAACGGGCCATGGGTTTCACCCCAGTGTACTGGCAGAAGGTACACGGGGCAGGCCCGGCAGGCGGGGTAAACATGGGGCATGGGGCGACTTAAGCGAGGGAGCGAGGGGGCGACTTTGCGGAAGAGGGAAGAAGAGATGAGAAGTGAGTAGTGAGTGATGAGTAGTGAGAAGTGAGTAGTAAGAGCCCTTCATTACTCATTCTGCGCTTGACCAGTTTTGGGTAAATAATTCCACTTTTTACTCATTTTGTGCTTTACTTGTTTTGAGTAACTATGGCCATTTTTTACACATTTTGCGTCAAGCGCAAAGTGTGTAATCCAGCATATATGTTACCCAAATCGCGCTCGCCCCATGAAGCCCGGTGAAATCCGTCCCAGTGAAACCCCCAGTGGGGAGTCCCTGAGGGACTGTTTCACGGATAAAGGAGTACAATTTGCAATTGACGTAGCTACATTTGTGGTTATAATTAATTATGCCTTTTGAGTGGGATGAAAACAAGTGCAAGAGTAACCTGGCAAAACACGGGATAGATTTTAGAGATGCGGAACGCTTCTTTAATGCGGAAACCATATGTTTTGAGGATTGGCGCCAGGACAATAATGAAAAGCGCTTTATCGCTTTCGGAAAAATCGAAGAAAGGCTAATAATTACTGTGTATACGCTACGGGATGATAATATCCGTATTATATCTATGCGAAAGGCCAATGCCAGGGAAAGGAGGCTTTATGAACAATATATCCAAAACAGACTGGAAAAAGGTTGATTCCAAGTCTGACGAGGAACTGACCCAAAACGCCATTTCCGATCCTGACAATCCTCCTATTGATGAGAATTTCTTCGCCAGAGCGAAACGGGTTAACTCGCATCATCCTAAACAACAGATTACCTTGCGAATCGATACCGATATCCTGGACTGGTTCAAGAAACAGGGGAAGGGATACCAGACTATGATGAACGCCGTGCTGCGGGCCTATAAAGATTCCCGGCAGGATTCGTCTAAAACAGACAGGGGGTAGCGGGAGACAGAGGACAGTAGTCAGTGGTCGGACGTCCCCAGTGAAACCCCCCAGTTAAACAAAAGAAGTCCAGTTAAATTGACCCCAGTGAAATGGGAAGAGATTTCACGGGGCAGGAGAGGCCCAGTTAAACTCAAGAAGGTTTAACGGGCCAGGAGTTTAACGGGCCAGGGGTTTAACCGGGTAAACTTCGGGAATTCCTTCGGAATTGTTTTACGGGGCAAGCGGAGATCGGGGATCGGATGTCTGACCTCGGATGTCGGACTATTGTAAACCTCAATCCGGAATAAATCTCATATATGGGCTTTAGTGAACACCAGGTCCAGGAAATCATTATCCTGGGGCTGGTTTTTTTCATGTCCCTGGTCCTGTGCCTGGTCCTGACCCCCCTGGTGGACCGCCTGGCCCAGTTAAATCCTGCTTCCAGCAGGGCCACTACGTGGCATTTAACCCCAGTAAACTGGAAGAAGGTTTACGGGGCAGGCCGGGCAAGCCTGGAAAGCCGATCTGGTGGACTACCCCAATGACAGGAAGGAACACCAGAAATGCGTCACCAGGTCCGGAGGGGTAGCCATGGCCCTGGCCATGTTCCTGGGGCTGACTGTTCTGGTGCAGTGGAACCGGGAATTCACCGCCTTCTGGTCCGCAGCAGCCATTCTGTTGGCAGCCGGGCTTCCGGCTCGTAGAGCCTACAGCTCGGAGAGCTCTACCCACTTTGCGCTTTGCCTGTTTTGGGTAACTCAACTCGCTTTTTACCCCTTTCGCGCATGGCCTAAAATGAGTAATCATTGATTTTTCAAGTACTACCTGCTGCAAGAATTTTCAGCTCCCCTGCCCTGAACCTCCACAAGCAAATAACACCACCAAAGATTCTGCGGAAATGCGTCCAAGCTATTGTGCTGAAACCTTTCTACCCATTTCGCGCAATGCCTAAATTGGGTAACTATATCCTTTTATTACTCAGTTTAGGCATTGCCTGAAGTGAGTAATTATGGCAGGGTATAGTTATGAAAAAAGACAAGTCAGCTCACCAATTTCCAGATCTCAGAGGAGTTCGCCGTGTCTTTCGTGCCCGGGAAAAGCTGAACCAAGCCGGACTGATCTCGCACATCACCCAAAGGGCTCCGGGCAGAGAGAAACTTTTCCATGAGGATGAAGACTATCTGGCCATGCTCTGGCTGCTTAAGGATACTGCTCAACGATTTGATCTCAAGTTTCATGCATTTTGCCTGCTTTCAAATCATGTCCATTTTCTTCTGGAGACCACCCAGGACAATCTGAGTCAGGCTATGCACTCGATATTTTTCAGATACGGGATGCGCTACAACCGCAAGTATGAACGCCGCGGGCATATCTTCGGAGGCGCATACAGACAAGCGGTATGCCTGGACAACAGCTATTTCCTGACTGCTTCCGTCTATATCCATCTTAACCCGGTTCGGGCCGGATTGGTGGACAGGGCCAAAGACTACAAATGGTCGTCCTGCAACCTGTATTGTTCTCATGATCCGCCTCAATCATTTGTGAGTCCTGAGCCTATATTGTCCCTTATTGATTCGGACCTGGATCTGGCCAGAAAGTACTATTCCAGGCTGTTGAAAGAAGGCGGAGACCTTGAACCAGATAATGTTCTGGAACAGGAAACCGCCGTTGAAAGGCTTGTTTCAAAGCTGGCGGATATTTTCCCCTGGCTGTTCAAAAAGGCGGCAAAGGATTCGCCTTCAACCCTTGATAGCAGCAAGGTTCTTGAACAGCCCGATTTGGAAGAGATGATCAAAAGGGTTCAGACCTGGAAGCCAAGGTCAGCCGAGACCAAGCAGGCCAAGAAATACATTGTGGAACAGCTTCTGGCCAGAGGATTCAAAAAGAGTGAAATTGCCGATTATTTGGGTATGTCTCGCAAGACAGTCTATAACATTCTTCATTCTTGAGACGCAGAGCAATTACCCATTTAGCGCCTGCCCCATAAAGACGTGCCTGCAAAAAATAGTTTTGCAGGCGCAGAGGTCAGAGATCAGAAATCAGATATCAGCAAAAACAAACAGTTATAAAAGCAGATTTTATTCTGATTCAGTTAAGTTGGACTTTTTGCAGTTGCATGAAGCCCGGTGAAATCCGTCCCGGTGAAACCCTGCAAAGCAGGACCCAGCACTCACTTTTCCATTTGATTGCTTATGATGAGACCGAAATTATTAAAGTGAGTGCTGGGCATTTCATGGGGTAAATATTTCACCAGGCAAGCAGCCCGAAGGGCTCCCTGTCGAAGACAGGGGTTTCATCGGGGCATTGTCTGTTTTGGGAAATTACGGCCCTTCATTACTCATTTTGCGCTTGACCAGTTTTGGGTAAATAATTCCACTTTTTACTCATTTTGTGCTTTACTTGTTTTGAGTAACTATGGCCATTTTTTACACATTTTGCGTCAAGCGCAAAGTGTGTAAAGGAAACGGACAAGGCGGTTCTAAGGAACAGCCCGGATCTTGAGGAGCTGGGTTTCGAAATTGGCAAGAAGCTTGGTCATATAGGCAATCTGGACGTGGATGTTTTTGAAGCCGGCGGCAGATTTTATCTGCTGGAGATGAATCCGCGCTTCGGAGGAGGTTATCCTTTTTCCCACATGGCCGGGGCCAATTACCCGGCTGCTGTTGTCTCTTGGCTTAAAGGGGAGCCCTTTGATTTTTCGGACTTTCAGAAGAACTATGATCAGTCATTCGGCAAATGCGACACATTGATACACACTCCGCGCTTGCCCTAAAGTATGAACCTAGTGTCATTGAATTCACACTTTGCCCTTGACCAAGAATGTCAAGAAGTAGGAAGATAGAGGGCGGAAAGCAGAAAACTTTAGTTAGTATCCAGGAGCCGGGGGTTTAGTGTTGGTGAAGCAGGTGCTGGACATTATCAATTCAGGAGAAGGTCTGACCGTAGAGTTCAAGGAATGTAGCACCCGGCTGAACCGGGATGTATATGAAAGCATTTGCGCTTTTCTTAACCGCCAGGGCGGACATCTTTTTCTAGGGGTTAAGAATGACGGCACCATATCTGGGATAGATCAAGCTGCCCTGCCTGAAATCAAGAAAGACCTGGTTACCGCCATTAACAATCCTCAGAAGATCAATCCTCCCTTGTATGCTTTGCCTGAAGTCTTTACCGTTGAAGGAAAGACCCTGGTTTATCTGGCTGTTCCGGAGAGCTCTCAGGTTCATCGCTGTAATGGAAGGATCTTTGACCGTAACGAGGACGGCGATCTTGATATTACAAATCAATCGGATGCCGTGGCCCATCTATATATCCGCAAGCAGAGCACTTTTTCAGAAAACCGCATATATCCATATGTAACATTAGGTGACTTTCGCAGTGACCTGATCCAGAGGGTTAGGACGATGGTGCGGGAAACAAATCCTGACCATCCCTGGCGCGGCATGGACGACGAGGATCTTTTGCAGAGCGCCAGGCTGCACCAGCGGAACTACCAGAGCGGAGAGCAAGGGTACACTCTGGCTGCGGTTCTTTTGCTGGGCAGGGACGAGGTGATCCAGAGCATTGTTCCCCAATATCGTACTGATGCTATTGTTAGAAGAATCAATCTGGACCGCTATGATGACCGGGATGACATCAGAACCAATCTGATCGAGAGTTATGACCGGCTGATGGCTTTTGTAGCCAAGCATTTGCCGGACCCCTTCCATTTGGAGAAGGACCAACGGATCAGCCTGCGTGAACGTATCTTCCGGGAGGTGGCCACAAACATACTCATTCACCGAGAATTTCTCAGCGCTTTTCCGGCCAAGTTTATTATTGAAAACTATAGGGTTAAGACTGAAAACGCCAATCGCCCGCATGGACACGGGATGATCAATCCGGCTGACTTTAGGCCCTACCCCAAGAATCCGGTTATAGCCAGGTTTTTCAAAGAGATAGGCCGAGCTGACGAATTGGGTTCTGGAGTCAGGAATCTTTATAAATATACCAGGATATACTCAGGTGGTTCAGACCCTCAATTGATAGAAGATGATATATTTAGAATAATTATACCTACAGTAACAGTAGCCACCGAGCAAGTTACCGAGCAAGTTACCGAGCAAGTTACCGAGCAAGTTACCGAGCAAGTCTCGGACA
>CAZNYT010000113.1:0-5527 GCA_964577315.1 uncultured Desulfovibrionales bacterium | reverse complement strand
ACCCAGGGAAAGAGTTGCTGCCATAATAGTAAGGCTGTTTATAGAGCCATGGTTATAGAACCAAGTTTCGTTGTAGTTATTTTCTCGTAACTATTCAAAAAACACTTCAGCCCCTTGACCTTTGTAAACCCATATGCTAGGAGTCCCAAAGTTCAAATCTGATATGCCTTCAATTGTTCAACCTGTAACTTTCTACCTTTAACAGCCGATACTTGGGTTGAGGGTAACAGCTATGAAGAAAATTTTGGGCTTCACCATCATATATTTGTTCCTTTTTGCAGCTCCGCTTAGTTCCTCGGACCTGGGTAATAACATGCCCATGCAGAACGCGGAAAAGCCGGAGGCTGAAATCGTCCAGCTGGACACCGGCTTGACTGACAAGCTCTCTTCTATCTCCTCGGGGGTGGTTCAGGCCTTGAATAACATCTTAAAGTAAAGCCTGGCACAAGTAACCCAGGCAAGTCATTTTGCAGGTGGTCAGCTTTAATCCCGAGGAAGGAGCGCAGCGGCTAATTTTTATCTCCGGATGGGCGGGCTATCCAGGTCTTTTTCCCCGGCTAAGCACCCGGGCTCATTTTTTTCACCCCTTTATCTCCCACGAACTCCATTCCATACATGATTTTCTGCTTAAACAGAACCCGGAGATAGTTGTCTCCTGGTCCCTGGGTGCCCACATCTGCCTGGGACTTTTAAGCGGGATCCAGACCAAGCACCTGTTTCTCGTATCTCCCTTTCTGGATTTCACCCGCTACACCCCGCCCCAGAAAATACACGAAATGATCCGGGGACTACAAAGGGATCCTGTGGCCACTGTCCGGTGGTTCTGGCGTCTCTGCGGCGTCAAGGACAAACCCGGAAGCATCCCTGAAAAGGATCAACCCGGACTTGAACGCGGCCTGAACCACCTGTTAAACTCCAGATCTTACCCAGTTGAAAGCGAAACAAGCTCCCCAGTTACCCTGATCCATGGCAGCCGGGACAAAATTGTACCTCACCAGGCCTCCCGGGAGCTCCAGGAACACCTAAAGGGGAGCAGACTGGTTACCACCCCCCACGGCCATTTCATTCCGGAAGAGAATATAGTAGAAATCATCCATGAGCAAACAGGTGCAAAAATACTTTAACCGGGCCGGTGCCACCTACCTCCAGGAGGCAAAGATCCAACAGGAAGCAGCCCGGGAATGCGCCGTACGTGTTCCAGGAAAATATTATCCCCGGGTCCTGGAGATAGGCGCCGGAGGAGGGCTCTTGACCGGGCAGTGCCTGGATCGGATCCAAGCCGGTCTATACCTGGCCATGGACATCTCTCTGCCCATGCTGAAGCTCATCCCCCGGGACAGGACCGTTCTCCTGCGCGCGGACGGAGAGCACCCCCCTTTTAAAAAGGCTGTATTCGATCTCCTGGTAAGCGCCTCGGTCATGCAGTGGTATTCCAAGCCCCCCCAGGGCTTGCTGGAAAACCTGGAGCTCTTGAAAAAAGGAGGCAGGTTCAGCATTTCCCTGTTCGTTTCCGGGACTTTCAGGCAAATGCAAGAGATAAGCTCCCGCTCCGGTTTCGGATCGGTTTATCCCCTGCCCGGGGAGGAAGAGTACCTGAGCCGTTTGCAGGAATCCGGGATGGATTTTGGATTCCAAACCCGGGAATACACCAGATACTTCCCTTCGGTTCCGGAATTTTTAAAAAGCCACAGGCGGACCGGGGCCAGGTACACCCTGAACAGACCGTCTTTCGGGAAGAAGACATACTCCCGCTTCTGCCGGGAGTACGAGAGGATTTACGGACAGGACGGCTGGATCCCAGTGGATTACCGGGTTCTGTACATCTGGGGGAAAAAGATCATTCCGGGACCAGGCCCAGGTCCTGGATAAGGCGCAGATCCTCGCTCACTCCCCGCCCCAGGCGAGTAAGGTAGTTCCCGGTCATAACCCCACTGGCACCTGCTGAAAATATCAAGGGATGCAGCTCTCCCAGGTTTTCCAGCCGCCCGCCGCATACGATGATTTCCTTGTCCGGGAGCATGTAGCGCAAAAGGGCGATAATCTTCAGGCATCTCGTGGGGGTGAGCTCATGTGTGTTTTCCAGGGGGGTGCCCGGGATGGGAACCAGGAAATTAACCGGAACCGCATCCACTTCCAGATCCCTTAAAACCCCTGCCAGCTCCAAGATCTGATCGTCGCTCTCTCCCAGGCCGAATACCCCTCCGCTGCAAAGGGACAGCCCGGCCTGCTTGGCTACCCTTACTGTAGAGGTTCGCTGGGAGAAATCGTGGGTGGTGCAGATCTTGGGAAAGAAACTGGGAGCGGTTTCCAGGTTGTGGTGATATCTCTTCAGACCAGCAGCCTTTAGGTACTGCATTTTTTCCATGTCCAGAACTCCCAGGGAGGCGCAGGGATATCCCCCGTAGACTGCCAGGTCCTGGACCGCGCCGGCCACCTCTTGCACTTCGCTCCAGCTTAGCCCCTTGCCCGAGGTAACCACTGAAAACCTTTGCAACCCTTGCTTCAGGGTCTTGATCCCCAAATCGCTCAGCTCCCCCGGGTCTTTCAGGGGATAATAATCCGCACGACCCCCGTGATGTACGGACTGGGCGCAAAAGGCACAATCCTCGGAACACTTGCCGGACTTGGCATTGGTTATGGCACAAACCCGGATCCGGGTTCCAAAGAATTCGCGGCGCAAGAATTCCGCCCCGGGCAAAAGCTTATATATGTCCCTGTAAGGCACATCAAGCATCTGCCTTTGTGCTGCCCGAGAAGGCGTGGCTCCTTCAGCGTTTCTCTGAGCCAAATCCAGGAAATACTGCATGCATTTATCCGAACAATTGCTTGAATCTGTCCTCCAAAACCTGCGGGGACACCTGGATCAATTCCTCCACCTGGGCCAGGACCTGAACCTGGCCGAAGTTCTCTATGGCTTGGGAGTGATCCTTGTTTACGCCCCTGTTCAGGACCACTCCTAAAACAGGGATCCGGTGAGAGCGCAAAGCCTGCACTGTGAGAAGGGTGTGATTGATCACTCCCAGCTTGTTCTCGGCCACGACCAGAACGGGAAACCCCAGACTCCTAACCCAGTCCAGGATAAGTGTGTCCCGGTTAAGAGGAACCATTATCCCGCCCGCTCCCTCCAGGATCAGGGTGCCTGGGACGGGGGGAGGAAGCATTTTTTCCGGCTGGATGGATAAATTCTCGTGTTGGGCAGCCAGATGCGGGGAAAGGGGTTTTTGTAGAACGTATTTCTCTTCAAGGATGTGACTGGGATCCAGCCCGGCCCATTCCGCCACCTGGGCACTATCCAGGCCGTAACTCGCACCGCTTTGCACCGGTTTCCAATAATATCCCCCCAGTCCAGCTACTAGCAGAGCACAGACCAGTGTCTTGCCCACGCCGGTATCTGTGCCTGTGACGAAAAAACGTTCCGGGAAATTCACTGCCCTGGACTGTCCCTATTGCCTGATCAAGAGTTCCTGGCCGGGGTAAATGGCATCATCCGGGCCCAGGTCGTTCCATTCCCTGATCTCTTCCGCGGAGACATCGTATTCCAGACCAATGCGAAAGAGGTTTTCCCCGGACTGCACCTCATGGTAAATCTCGTCCTCATCCCGGGCAGGTTCAGGATCAGGCTCGGCCACTTCCTCCTGGGCAGGGTCGGCTGGTGCTTCCCGGGTGGCAGCTTCCACATCTTCCTCCAGGGCAGCCAATTGTTGGCGCATATCGTCGATATTCTCCCGGTGCCTATCCACTTGGCGCTTCAAGTCCTGGGAGGTATCCATAAACTCGGCAAGCGCCCTCTGCCTCTCCTCTTCCCGGGCCTCTATAACCTCGAGGCGTTCCTCCATGTTCTCCAGACGGGAGGTAATCTCCTCTACTTCCTGGGCTGGGACAGTATCATCTCCACCCCGGGCAAAAAGCATCACCAGGATCACCAAGAGTATCACGCCCCCGCCTATGGCAATGGAGGGGTAAAGCTGCTCCGGGGAGTATCCCAGGACCGTTTTCCTGCGCCTGCCCGGATTATGATTTGCACCGCCGGATTGATCCCCTTCCAATTCGTCCAGCTTATTTATCCAGTTCTTGTTTTCCACGGCTTCACCTCTTCACTATATTGTTCATCCCAGAAAAACTTTTACCATTTAGCAACTAGTACCCCGGAAAACCCCAAAAAGTCAACAGCCAAAATCCTGGGCGGCCTTGATCATGGCCGATGTTAGCCGGGAAAGATCCCGGGGCTGGATGATATATGGGGGCATAATATAGATCATGTTCATAAAGGGCCGGATCCACACCCCCTCTCGGACAAACATCTCCTGAAGACTTTCCTTGGGAACCTCATCCTCCATTTCCAGCACCCCGATACCCCCCAGGGCCCGCACGTCCCGCACCCCTGGCAGCTCCTGGGCCGGGGCCAGCTCGGAGCGCATTTGTTCTTGGATGGCCAGAACCTTTTCCTCCCATCCCTGATCCAAAAGCAGGTTGATGCTAGCTAGGGACACGCTGCTAGCCAACGGATTGGCCATGAAAGTAGGCCCGTGCATGAACACCCCGGGGGTTCCCCTACAGATGGTCTCTCCCACTTCCGCGCTGCACAGAGTGGCTGCCATGCTCATGTACCCCCCGGTCAAGGCCTTTCCCAGGCAGATTATGTCCGGGGAAATGCCCGCGTGCTCGCAAGCGAAAAGCTTCCCGGTTCGGCCGAAGCCGGTGGCGATCTCGTCCGCGATGAGCAGGATTTCGTATTCCCGGCACAGCCGGCGGACTTCCGCTAGGTAACCCGGGGAATACATGCGCATCCCGCCTGCACCCTGGACAATGGGCTCCAGGATGAAGGCGGCCAGTTCCTGGTGATGCTCTCGGATCAGCTCCCGCACCTCCCGGATATCCTCGGGGTCACACTCCTGGTGGAAGGAACATTCCGGGGCAGGGGCGAAAATATTTCGGGGCAGGAAGCCGGAAAACAGACTGTGCATCCCGGTATAGGGATCACAAACTGACATGGCCCCGAAGGTGTCCCCGTGGTATCCTCGCCTGAGGCTGATAAAGCGGTGCTTGGAAGTCCTGCCCAGGGACTGCCAGTACTGCAGGGCCATCTTCAGGGCTACTTCCACGGAAACCGAGCCGGAATCACAGAAAAAGACCTTGTCCAGCCCGCGGGGGGTAATTTGGGTAAGCAGTTGGGCCAGCCTGACTCCAGGCTCGTGGGTCAGCCCCCCGAACATCACGTGGGAGGCTTTTTCTACCTGATCCTGAACCGCCTTGTTCAGCACCGGGTGGTTATAGCCGTGGATCACTGCCCACCAGGAGGACATGCCGTCTATTAGCTCCCTGCCATCAGTCAGCTTGATGCGCACACCTTCGGCGGACTCCACTGGATAAACCGGCAAGGGCTCTACCAGAGAGGTGTAAGGATGCCAGACATGGTTCTTATCGAATTCCAGAAGATCTCCCCAGGACATATCAGCTCCTTATGCACAAAAAAACCCGCATGCTGCGGGTTGGTCTTGAAATTGGCGTAAAGATTCAACTAATTAAT
>CAZNYT010000112.1:0-5551 GCA_964577315.1 uncultured Desulfovibrionales bacterium | reverse complement strand
ACAAGGAGTCCAAGTACATTTTCAAGAAGATGAATGAGTCCAGGCTGCCCCAGGATATCCTTTATCGAAAAAAACAGGGATTCTGCGTGCCTCTGACTGACTGGATGCGGGGGGAGTTGGGTCAGTATGCCCGGGAAAAGATTTTATCTTCTGATAGCACGTTGAAGGATTACTTCCAGCCCGAATACATCAGCAGGCTGTGGGAAAGGCACCAGGAAGGAAAAGAGAACAATGCCCACCAGATCTGGGCCTTGCTCATGTTCGAGATGTGGCGGGAAAGATTCGCTGTCTAAGCCCTGGCCAGAAAGATTTAGGGAATGGTTACCTATCTCTTATCATTCCTTCATGCCAATTAAATGTAAATCCAATCAGATAAATGCATCCCAAATTGATAAAACATTTTGTCTTTCCTCTTCACGAAAGGCTAATGCGCCGCAGGACCATGTCCTGTCTGGCTGAGCTGGAGAGGTTGCAATGGGCTGCTCCGGACGATCTCCGGGATATGCAGCTCAAAAAGTTTAAGGCCCTGCTCATCCATGCCCGGGACAATACCTCTTTTTACCAGGAGCGTTTCGCAGCAGCTGGATTTATTCCCGAGGATGTCCGCTGCATTGAGGACCTCAGGAATATTCCCCTGCTCACTAAGACCGAGATAAGGGAGAATCTTGATTCCATGCTCTGGAAGGACTGCCCCGGCGGGCTGCACCGATACAACACAGGTGGATCTTCCGGACAGCCCCTGGTCTTTTATTTTGACCGCAGAAGGCAGGCCTGGGACAAGGCGGCCAGGATCATGACCCATCGCTGGTGGGACGTGGATATCGGGGACAGGGAATTCTATCTCTGGGGATCTCCTGTGGAGATGGCAGGCCAGGACAGGCTCAAGCAGCTAAGAGACAGATTGACCAACGAATATCTGTTCAGCGCTTTTGAGATTTCCAGAGAAATGGTCCCGCAGATCGTTTCCAGGATGCGTTCATTCAAGCCCAAATGCCTGTTCGGTTATCCCAGCACCATCAGTCTTTTCTGCTCCATGGCCCAGGAGCAGGGCGTTGAGCTTGGCGGCCTTGGGGTCAGGGTTGTTTTTTCCACGGCCGAGGTTCTTTATGATCACCAAAAAGAGGTCATAGGCAGGATGCTGGGAGGGGTTCCGGTAGTTGATTCGTATGGAAGCAGGGAGGGCGGATTTATTAATCATCAGTGCCGGGAGGGAACCTATCATGTCATGGATCCCAATTATATCCTGGAGCTGATAAGTGAAAAAGGGGAGGCTGCGGCTGAGGGCGAAGACGGGGAGGTGGTCATAACTCATCTTGATGCCTGGGGCATGCCTTTTATCCGCTACCGAACCGGAGACATGGCCAGGGCTGGCAGGACTGATTGTCCGTGCGGCAGGACCTGGTCCACTATGGCTGAGATTCGGGGCAGAACAACGGATTTCATATTAACCCCGGATGGGCGCTGGCAGCACGCCCTGTCTCTTATTTACGTGGTCCGGGACATCCAGGGAGTTGAAGAATTCAAGATTGTTCAGGAACACGTGGATCTGGTGCGGATTCTTCTTGTCACGCATAACGGTTTATATCCCTTGGACGGGGACCAGCGCCTGGAACAGGGCTTTAGAAAGCGCATGGGCAGGGAGGTTCAGGTCCGGGTAGAGCATGTGGATGCTGTTCCCAGGGACGCTTCGGGCAAGTACCGTTACGTGGTGTCCAATGTCGGTACAGGGCAGTGAGATTAACTTCTCTATGGAACTGATAATCAGTGAAAATTAATAGTTATACAGGCAAAAGGGTTCTTAACAGCTGATTACGAGCTCGAGAGTTAAAAGGTTAAAAGTAAAGGCAAAGAAATCAATAGGTTAAATCAGTTATCGCTTCGGATACGTAAAATTGTGTAAATGGTCAATAAAAACAAGGTGTTGCCAGAGAACTTTGGAATAGCAAGTTACGAGCAAAGGTGGAGTTAACCATGCTTAAAATTGTATTTTATGCCGGGCTCTTTATTTGCTGGGGATTTCTGGTCTTTTTCCCGGTCCAGCATGTTCATGCTTCCCTTAAGCCGGGGGAGATACTGGTTGTGGCCAACAAGAATGCCTCGGAAAGCGTGGGGCTGGCCAGGTATTACATGCGAGAGCGGGGCGTTCCGGAAGAAAATCTGGTTCAGATCTGGGTTACGGACAGGGAGACGGTCAGCCGGGATGACTTTGAGCGCAGGATTGTTCCCCCGGTGCGCAGATTCCTTAAGGAACACGAACACGGGGAAAATATCCGCTGTCTGCTGACCATGTACGGTGTTCCTCTGCGGGTGGGGGCAGCGCAGGTGAGCGAGGATGCAGAGCACAGGCTGAAGCAGATGCAGGAGCGCAGGGATCTGCTGCAGGGGCTCTTGGAGCAGGTTGAGGGTGAGGAAAAGGAGGATATCCAGGGACAGCTGCAGGATGTGCGGGATAGGATTTCCCAGGAGAAAAGAGAAAGAAACACTTCTGCTTCGGTGGATTCGGAGCTGGCCCTGATTCTTGCCGGGGATTACCCATTGGCCATGTGGGTGCCCAACCCGCATTTTGTGGGAACGCAAGGTCCCAGGCGTGCCCCCGGCGGCCCGGATCGGATACTCATGGTCTCCAGGCTGGACGGGGCTGATTCAGAAATTGTCAAACGGATCATCCACGACAGCATCCAGACAGAGAAAGTCGGCCTGCAGGGCAGGGCATACTTTGACGCCAGATGGCCCATGTCTGATGAACGTCCCCAGGGAGGCTACGGCCTGTATGACTATTCCCTGCACCAGGCCGCGCTGCACCTGGAGTCCAATGACATCATGCCGGTAATCGTGGAAGAGACCAGCGCGCTTTTTCAGCCCGGGGACTGCCCTGAAGCAGCCCTGTATGCGGGCTGGTACAGTCTGGCCAGGTATGTGCCAGCATTTGAATGGCAGCCGGGATCTGTGGGTTATCATATCGCCAGCCAGGAGTGTCAGAGCCTGAGAAGGGGGCGGTACTGGTGCAAGAGGATGCTGGAAGAAGGTGTGGCCGCCACTTTGGGGCCGGTGGGCGAGCCGTACGTCCAGGCCTTTCCCCCGCCGGAGATCTTTTTTGCCCTGCTTACGGACGGGCGCCTTAGCCTGGCAGAAGTATATTTTTATTCCATACCCTCCTGGTCCTGGAAGATGGTCCTGGTGGGAGATCCGCTGTACCGGCCGTTCAAGAATTATTAACCTTGGACTCAACAGATTCGGAGAAACCATGATCAAGATCGTTTTGGTGGCCGGAGCCAGGCCTAATTTCATGAAGATAGCCCCTGTTCTGCGGGTGTTGAGGCGGGATTATTCGGATAGAATAGCGCCTCTGCTGGTGCATACAGGTCAGCACTATGACCAGAACATGTCCGGATCATTTTTTGACGAGCTGGATATCCCCAGGCCGGACTATAACCTGGAGGTGGGCTCAGGCACTCACGCCCAGCAGACCGCGGCCATTATGGTCAGGTTCGAGGAAGTCTGCATCCAGGAAAAACCGGATATGGTCCTGGTGGTGGGGGACGTTAACTCCACCATTGCCGCCGGGCTGGTGGCCAAAAAGCTGGGCATTTGCTTGGTGCATGTAGAGGCTGGGCTGCGCTCCGGGGACCGGTCCATGCCTGAGGAGATCAACCGCCTGGCTACTGATGCCATCACGGACATTTTCTTTACCACGGAAAAAAGCGGTACTTACAACCTGCTTCAGGAGGGCAAGCCGCAGGAGGCAGTTCATTTTGTGGGCCATGTAATGATCGACAATCTTTTTTATCAGTTGGATAAATTAAGTAAGACCGGGCCGAGTCCTGAAATGCAAGAGTTCAAGGCTGGGCTGCCCCGGGAGTACGCCTGTCTTACCCTGCACCGGCCCTCCAACGTGGACCGCTTTGAGGATCTGGAGGCTATAGTCAAAGCTTTGCAGGATATTGCTCAAAAGATCCCGGTGCTCTTTCCCTGCCATCCCAGGACCAGGGCCAGACTGGAAGGGTTCGGGCTTATGAGCGGCATGCTGGAGCCAAAGGATCTATCCTTGCCAGTAGAAAAGGGACTGATCCTGTTTCCGCCCCTGGGCTACGACGACTTTCTCTACCTCTGGAAGGATGCCGCCCTGGTACTTACGGACAGCGGCGGGCTGCAGGAGGAAACCACCGCCCTGCGCATCCCCTGCCTGACCCTGCGGGAGAATACCGAGCGGCCGGTTACCCTGGAGTCCGGTAGCAATATACTCATAGGCCGGGACATGGATCTCTTGCGCAAAGCCGTAGAGCGGATTCTGGCTGGTCACTTCAAACCCTCCACAATCCCCGAGCATTGGGACGGCCGCGCCAGTCAGAGAATCGCCCAGATACTCGCCACACCCAAAGCCCATTTACCCACTTCACGCATTGCTCAAAGTGTGTAATTTGATCCACTTTTTACCCACATCACGCTTGGTTTAAAGTGTGTAATTAACCCGGGCGGTTTCCTCAAAAGAAATTGAACCGCCGGCCAAGTACGCCAGGAAGAAGGCTTTGGGTCAACTGCACATCTCGCGTCAAGCGCGATATGTGCAATTAAGGCCTGTAGAAGTTCATCCCGGACAAAGCAACAACCGGTCCCGGGGTACTTTTCAGTCAATACCAGGCTGCATGGCCCGCTTGTTTGGTTTTGTTAAGGATGATTCAGCGCATCTGTTTTTTCCAGATCAGGCAGCCCAGGACGTGTCCGCACATGGCCCCGGCCACCATGCATAGCCAGTCTGTTATGTCCGGGTATATTTCCGGGATAAAGACCTGGCCGAACTCTATGATCCCGGCCAGGAGTCCGGCCAGGATCAGAAACAAAAGGCTCATGGCCCTGGCCCCAGGTCCGGATAAATGCTTGGTTAGGCAGGTTGAGAACAAAATGCCCATGGGCAGGAAATAGACTATATTGCTCAGGATATTCAGGGCGGAATGCAGGTACGGTTTGCTCAGGTACAGCTGAAAAGGGATAAGGTCTTCAGAATCTTATACATATACCTGCCTACGGCCTGCTGGCCTTTTTGTGGCGCTGGTGTCTGGATGCTTACGTACAGGCCAGAAACGCTGTGGTACTGGCCCTGTTTTTGACTATCGGTTTCGGGATTTTTCAGGAATGGTATCAGACTTTCGTTCCGGGTCGGTACGGCTCGGTGAGCGATGTGGTGTTGGACGGGATTGGAGCGTTTATGGGGCTGTGGGCTTATAACCGCATTCGGAATCTGGGCTTTTGTCCAACCCAGAAGCAGTGAGTGAGCCAGGCTGCAGCAGATACCAGATCAGGACGTCTGTATCCATGATCATGCGAATCTTCCCTGGCGTAATCTTCGAATGTAGCCATCCACATCTGCAACAGATTCGTTATCCTGCCACATTCCGAACAATTTTTCCTTGTACTCATCGTCCTTGGCTGCCTGGTAAGGGACAAGTCTGGCGCAGGGTTTGCCGCGGTAGGTGATGATCACTTCTTCCCCTCTGCTGACTGTCTCCAGGATTTCCCTGGAGAAAAACCTTAAGTCCTTGGCTGTTGTTTTCAT
>CAZNYT010000111.1:0-5559 GCA_964577315.1 uncultured Desulfovibrionales bacterium | reverse complement strand
AGTCGGATCATGAATTATTCAGCAATGAATCAAACTCATAACTCTTTGCTTTTACAGACTACTGACCCCTGTCTCCTGACTCCTGTGACTGCAAAAATGACTTTTGCAGTCACATCCAAGAAGGTGCACATAGCTAAGAGTCCGGTGGGGGCAGGAATGCCCCCGTAAGCCGAGCCTAGAAAAGCGCGAGCCGGGAGGCACGGCACGCAAAAAGATTTGGTGAATAGTTACAATTTGAGAATCATTCATATATCCATTCCAGGATGGCCTTTTGGATATGCAGCCTGTTCTCGGCCTGATCCCAGACCACGGACCTCTCTCCTTCCAGGACATCTTCTGTGATCTCCTGCCCGCGCTTGGCAGGCAGGCAATGCAGCACCCGGGCATCCGGGTGGGCACTTTTCAAAAGATCTTTATCCACGCAGAATCCGGCAAAGATTGCATCCCGGCCGCCCTGTTCCTCCTCCTGTCCCATGGATGCCCAGACATCGGTGTTTACGTAATGCGCCCCCTGGACCGCTTCCCCGGGATCATTCAAAACCTGGACATCCGCCCCCCTTTCCAAGGCTCGGGCTACTACCTCTTCCCGGGGCATGAATTCCTTGGGCACTGCCAGGCGCAGCTTAAAAGGAAAGTAAACCGCGGCATTTATCCAGGACTGGGCCATGTTGTTCCCATCACCCACCCAGGCTATATTCAGGTCCTTAAAATCCGGGGTTCTTTCGTATATGGTCAAAAGATCCCCCATGACCTGGCAGGGATGGAATTCGTCCGAAAGGGCATTGATCACGGGAACCGAGCTGTACCTGGCCAGCTCCAGCAGCTTTTCCTGGCCAAAGGTGCGCACCACCAGGCCCTGGCCGTACCTGGAAAGCACCCGAGCCGTATCCTTCAGGGGCTCGTTCCGGCCCAGCTGGCTCTCGTTCGGGGTCATGAAAACGTGATCTCCACCCAGTTGATTAATACCCACCTGGAAGGAAACCTTGGTCCGGGTGGAGGCCTTTTCGAAGATCAGGATAATGGTTTTGCCCCCCAAGAGGCGGGACCGGTAATCCTGCTGCTTCATCCGGTTGGCCCGTTCCACCAGGTATTGAGCCTGTTCCCGGCTAAGATCCAGTATGCTGAGAAAATCTTTTTTCATATATGCCTCGCCTGAAAAATACCCCATGCCTCAAGCCATAAGCTCCGCCGCATTCCTTGCACACCCTTTTCAAGGGCAAGATTAGAGCCCTGCTTGAGGATTATCCCGAGCACGCTTAATGCTGGAAAAAATAACAATATTGCCTCATGAAACAGCAGATGTAAAGATTGAAAAACTTGATTCATGCCCGGGACATCAGGAGATACGGAACCACCTCCCGGCTGGTTTGCAAAAGCAAACAGAGTTTGCTATGAGGATGTATCATTTTCCCCAAATATGGCCAGGTTACCCGTGAGATATTGTGACCAATCCAGTTACTCCTGCTTTTCTTTACTTAACCATACGGAGCCAAGATATGAAAAACAACCTATACAACATGATGCTGTGCAATGTCACCAAGCTGTGCTACAAAAGCTGCCTAAATTATTATCCTGCTAACTCTGTGGTTCTGGATGTGGGCATAGGCAACGGGCTCATGCTCAAAGAGAACCATGAGCTTATCAAAAGCAAGAACCTGCACATAACCGGACTGGATATTAACAAGGACTATCTGCGGCACTGCCGGAAACTTATCCAGGCCTATGGGCTAGAAGATCACGTAACCGTGCAGCACAAGTCCGTAACCGATTACAGCCCACCGCACGAAGGCTACTTCGACTATATTTTCTTCGGGATGAGCTTTATGCTCATGGATGATCAGCAAGCTGTTTTGGACAGGGCCAAGAAGTGGATCAAGCCGGACGGTGAGGTTCTTTTCTTCCAAACCATGTTCAAAAACAAATCCAAGATCATGGAATTTATCAAGCCCAGGATCAAATTCCTGACCACTGTGGATTTCGGGCGGGTAACCTATGAAAACGATTTCTACAATCTGCTAGATCAGAAAAACTTATCCCCTTGCAGGGACATGATCCTCAAGAGAAATATATTCAATGGGGAGTGCCGCATGATCATCACTCAGCCGGAACACGGCCCCGGAAGCTGATTAGCTCCCACGAGAAATAGGGATATTGGTAAAGGGGCGATTTTCGCCCCTTTTTTATCTTCTGCCCCTGCCTCAGGCCAAGGCTATTTCCTGGTCCAGGTAAACATCCTGGATGAGATTCAAAAGTTGCACTCCTTCGCCCATGGACTTTTGAAAGGCCTTGCGCCCACTGATCAGTCCCATGCCTCCGGCCCTCTTGTTAATAACGGCTGTGCGCACCGCTTCAGCATAGTCGTTTTTCCCGGACCCCCCTCCGGAGTTGATCAGCCCGGCCCTGCCCATGTAACAATTGGCTACCTGGTATCGGGTCAGGTCTATAGGATGATCCGTTGTCAGTTCCTCATAAATTCGTTCGTCCAGCTTGCCGTAAGAAGACTCCCCGGTATTCAGAGCCTTATAGCCGCCGTTTACCTCAGGCAGCTTCTGCTTGATAATATCCGCCTGCAGGGTAACCCCCAGATGATTGGCCTGTCCGGTAAGATCTGCTGCCACGTGATAATCCACACCTTCTGCCTTGAAGGCACTGTTTCGCAGGTAGCACCACAGAATGGTGGCCATGCCCAGCTCATGGGCATAGGCAAAGGCCCGGGAAACTTCCACTATCTGACGCTCCGAGTTATCTGCTCCGAAATATATAGTGGCCCCAACCGCGGCAGCCCCCATGTCGCTGGCCTGATCAATGGTTCCGAACATGATCTGGTCAAAGGTATTGGGATAGGTCAAAAGCTCGTTATGGTTGATCTTTACCACAAGCGGAATCTTGTGGGCGTATTTCCGCGCCACCGCCCCAAGCACCCCGAAGGTGGAGACCACGGCGTTGCACCCGCCTTCCATAGCCAGTTTTACAATATTTTCCGGATCGAAATAGGCCGGATTTTTTGCAAAAGAGGCGCCCCCGGAATGCTCCACCCCCTGATCTACAGGCAAGATGGACAGATAGCCTGTACCGCCCAGACGCCCTTGACTGAAAATCCGCTCTAGATTCACCAGTACCCGGTTGTTCCTGTCGGACTGAGCATACACCCGATCCACAAAATCTCCCCCAGGTAGGTAAAGCTGTTCCCAGGGAATGGTGCGGCATTGATGCTTAAGCAGATAATCCGCCTCTTCTCCAAGCATTTCAATTAGTTCATTGTGGTTTTTGCTCATAATTCATTCTCCTGGACAAGCTTTTTAGAGTTTCTGCCTCATAAACTTTTGGGGGTAGTTAGGACAAACACCCGGAACCGTGTTTGCAAGGCTCTAAACCGTTTCCACCTGGTAGACTTCCCTGTCCTGATACTCGGAGCGTTTACCCTTATTCCAGGTCTGAACCGGCCGGTAATACCCCACCACCCGGGTATAAATCTCGGTTTCCCGGCTGCAATGCGGGCAAAGCTCCTTTTCCCCGGAAAGATAGCCGTGTTCCCTGCACACCGAGAAGGTGGGAGTTATGGAGATATAGGGCACTTTGGTTCTGGACATGGCCTTGACTATGAAATTCTTTAAGGCATCCAGGTCCTCAACCGCCTCCCCCAGGAAGGTATGAAAGACGGTTCCCCCGGTATATAGAGGCTGGAGCTTATCCTGATGTTCCAGGGCTTGGAACACGTCCTGGGTAGCCCCTACCGGCAATGTGGTGGAGTTGGTATAGTAAGGCACCCCGTTCCCTGAAGTGTAAATTTCCCCATACAGGGACTTGTCTAGTTTGGCCAGCCGGTAACAGGTTCCTTCCCCGGGGGTGGCTTCCAAATTATAGAGGTGTCCGGTACTTTCCTGATACTGGACAGTTAACTCCCTCAAATGGTTAAGCACCCTTTGCATCAGCCTGGTCCCGGAATCGGTCTCTATCCCCTTGCCCAAAAGATTCATACAAGCCTCATGTCCTCCGATCAGCCCTATAGTACTAAAATGGTTCCTAAGCCCCTGCTTGAGATACCTTTGAGAAAAGGGGAAGAGTCCCCATTCCATATTCCCGTTAATAAGCTTTCTTTTGAATTCCAGAGAGTCCCGGGCCAAACCAGCATATTCGGTTATAATATCCAGAAAATCCTCCTCGCCTTGGGCTAAAAAGGCCAACTTGGGCAGATTCAGGGTTACCACCCCGATGGAACCGGTAAGATCCCCTGCCCCGAACAAACCGCCGGTACGTCTTCTAAGCTCCCTTAAGTCCATCTGCAGCCTGCAGCACATGGAACGCACATCCTCCGGATTCAGATCGGAGCCGATAAAGTTCTGGAAGTAGGGGGCTCCATACTTGCCGGAAAGCTCCAACAACAGCCTGCCCACTCGGCTCTCCCAAGGAAAATCTGGGGTGATGTTGTATGTAGGTATGGGGAAGGAAAAAATCCGATCATGATAGTCTCCTTCCAGCATAACCTCCAGAAAAGCCTGATTGATCATTTCCATTTCCTGGACGAAATCCCCGTAGGCATCATTGGAGATCTCCCCTCCGATAATTGCTCCTTCCTCGGCTATATGCTTGGGCGGAACCAGATCAAAAGTAAGATTGGTAAAGGGGCTCTGCCCGCCCCATCTGGAAGTGGTATTCAGGTTGAACACGAATTTTTGCATGGCTTGTTTGACTTGGGAATAATCCAGGCCATCATAACGCACAAAGGGAGCCAAGTAGGTATCTACGTTATTGAAGGCCTGAGCCCCGGCCCATTCATTCTGCAGAGTGCCTAGAAAATTTACCATCTGTCCCAGGGCGGAATCAAAATGCTTGGGCGGCCCTGAAGAACATTTTCCCTCTAAATTGAAGCCTTCCAGCAAAAGATCCCGCAAGCTCCAGCCTGCGCAGTACCCGGCCAATCCAAAGGAGAGATCATGGATATGAAAGTAGCCATGTTCATGGGCTTGACGCACTTCCTCGGGGTACTTCTCCAGGGCGTACCTGGCCTGGACCGAACCGGAAAGATGAAGCATCAGCCCCTGAAAGGAGTGGGTCATGTTAGCGTTTTCCTTGACCCGCCAATCCGACTTGTAAACATAACTATCAATGATCTCCCGGACGTTCAGAAAGTCCTCATCCTGGAACCTGAGCTCCCTTCTCTTCTCCCGGTAGATAATGTACTTCTTGGCTATATGGAACAATCTGGACTCCATGAGCACCATTTCTACCATGTCCTGCACCTGCTCCTGCTCTGGCACATCCAGGCCCGCAAGCTTATCTTCCACTTTGCTCGCCAAACGCTTGGCCAGGAGGGGATCCTGGATACCGCCGGCCTTTAGCGCCTTTAATATAGCTTCAGCAATCCGGTCCAAAGACCAGGTTTCCAGCCTACCATCCCTTTTTTGGATCTGCTCGGGCATAGTCGAGTCCTTTATAAAGTTTTTTGGTTATAACTACAACGAAACTTAGTTCTGTAACTATGGCTTTATAAACCGCCTTACTATTATGACAGCAACTCTTTCCCTGGGTCCGAGGAGTTCTGCAAACTGGGCGTAAACT
>CAZNYT010000110.1:0-5562 GCA_964577315.1 uncultured Desulfovibrionales bacterium | reverse complement strand
AAGTAGCGCCTGGCAAAGACGAAAATTCCCTGACGGTACTCCGGGGTGAGCAGGGGAAGGGCATCAGCACCTTTGGGAAAATATTGGGAGGCGGCCAGGCGCAGGTAATAGAAAAACGAGGGCAAATCCGCATCTTCCTCATCACAATTATACCACACACCCCGGAACTCACGCTGTTGCATATAACTTGAAACCAGCGTGGTCTTGCCTGCCCCAGCAGGTGCTGCAATCCAGACCAAAGGTGATTCCAGCTTTTTTTCCAGCACAGAAAAGAGCCGCTCCCTGGAAATAGCCTGATGGCTGTCCGGGCAGGTCAACTTGGCTAAAGAAGAGTTTCCCACTTGACTGCTTCCCCAGAAAATATTCTTAAATTAAAAATGATGCACCCAGCGCTTATCCACTTTACATTAAACACTAGCAGGATAGATTTGGGATAGATTCAGAAAAAATTTGTAACTTTTTTTGCTCAACTGCTTTGGGAGTGGAAAAAATGTCTACTGAATGGGACAGCGCACATGGCGGTAAGCTCTGCTAGGCTTCAGCCGGAAGCGATCCCGGCTTTACACCTGCGGAGCAAATGGATGGAAAAATAATGTCTCTCAGCCCTGGATAAGGGCATTGTATGTTTTTCTGGTCTTGGGAGAGGGCTTTACCCCCAGTTTTGAATCCAGGACTCTCTGGCAGCGCCTATACACAGAAATGGCTGCAGCCTCCTGTCCCTGCCTGGAGTAACAGCGCATAAGCCGCCGGTAGAACTTTTCCTGAAGGGGATCTGATTCTATAGCCCTCTCGTACAGGTTCACGGCTTCATGACTGCGGCCATCCTCTTCCAGGACCGCACCGGCAATGTCCACAAGCCCCAAAAATCTGCTTCTGAACATCTCTCTGGGACCCACCGCAAAATCAGCAACTTCGTGCTGCAGGAAATCGCCCCGATACAGATCCAGGGCCTTGCGGCAAAGCTGAAGAAAATCATCCTGAGGCACCCCCTCCTTGGCAACTGAGGCCCGCCTAATACTGCCGGAGTCGTACAGTTTTCTGATGCGGTTACAAAGTTGCAGGAACACCTCGGCATCAACAAAGCAGTAGCGCTCATCCAAGGACAGCTTGCCGCCCTGGGAAATCAAAAAGCTGCCTGACCCCAGAAGAGTGCGCAGCTGGTACAGGGTGAACTTAAAGGAATAGTTGGCCCTGTCTCCGTCAATGTCCGGATACAGGAAGTCCGTCATCTTCTGGTGGGATACTTCCCTGCACCCGCAGGCAACCAGCACCTTGAGCATTTGCAGGGGCTTGCTGCAGGTTTTCTTCCCGGATTGAAGGGGCCGTTCGTTCAGTTGGACACAGAACCCGCCCAAGGCAAATATTTTCAGGGGGAAAGGCCAGTCCAGAGTACTTATGCCCCAGGCTTTTCCAGGTAAAGGACAAAGATTTCTTCTGCTTATGAGCTCCCGGACGTATTCGGTTTCAATGCCGTGTTCCAAGGCCTTGGCGCAGACCAGGCTCATAGTTTCTCTCTTCCAAAAAGGAGCGGTAAAGAATCCCTGACTGCGTCCTATGGACAATGCCCGGACAAGCAAGCTTGTCCCTGCCTGCTCCTCCAGGTTACGGAAAGAGCAAATGGCTTCAATGAGCAGGTAAAGAAATTCCGGGGTGTCCTGATCTCCGGGGAGGTGCAACCTGGCTTTGGCCAAATGCTCTCCCACTTCGTCCATTCGGTTTTTTTCCAGGCTGATCAGGGCCATCCCGGCATGGCCCACAGCACAGGACAAAGTGCAGCCGATTTTTTTCACCAGGTTCAGGGCCAGCTGCATATGTTCGCTGAAGGCCCGAATATTGTCCCTGCACCACTCCTTACATGCGGACAAGAAATGATAATAGGACACATCCCAAAGCCTGTGCCCGCTTATGGAGGCGCTCATGGTCTCCAGGTAATGCTCCGCCCTGTACAGATCATAGGTGGTCAAGCTTCCATGGGTACCCTGGGCCAGCAGATACATGTCAAAAACATGGATGCCGGTATCATTTGCAATGGATAGGCCTTCTTCAACAAAGGAAATAGCCTCCTCCCCGGCTCCTTTGGCCATGTGCGCATACATAGCCTTGACCAAACACCAATTGATACGCAGAAATGGAGGACTGGCAGGGGTGACAAACGGCTCCATCTTCTTGAGCACAAGCCCTGCCTTAAGAGTGCTCCCAAACATGAGAAGGTACATGACCAGATAAAACAAGCGTAGCACACTTTCGGGAGTCCAGGCCAAATATACCAATTCCTCCGCCCGCCCTAGCCAAGCTGATGCATGCGGATGAACGGGGCACCTGAACAGAATCGCTCCGATCATGCTGGCTGTCACCCTGGCCTCCAACTCGCCTCCTGACAATAACAGGCCCTGGTCCAGCCTTTCATGCAGCCAATCAATCCAGAAGTCCAGCTGCCTGAAATCGCCACGCTCCAGTAGAATGGAATCCACTGCCCCGCACCAGGCCATCAGGGAGCCTTCATCATCGCCTTCATTTACGAAGACAGCAAAGGCTTTGGTAAAATGTTTTAATGCCTCGTGAGGTGCAAAGGGATAGCGGCACACACCCATCCAGTAGTGGAGCCAGGGCCTTTCATCCCGCAATGAAACAGGCAACATGCTCAGCCATGACTCCAGGGTCTGGCTCCTCCCTCCGGCTGTCATGGATTCCGCCTTGCGCAGAATGTACTCGGCTGCTGCATCATGCCTGTCCGCAGACAGGAGCACTTCCACTGCTTCTTCTGTCTGTCCGGTTTGGGCCAGAAGCTCTGCCGCTTGCTGCTGCAGGCTCAGATATTCATCTTCTGTCAATGTTGTGCGGGCTCGGCTGTTAAGATAATCCCTGAACAGAGGGTGATACTGGTATACAAGAGGCTTACCAGCCCTTTTTTCAGTAAAGCAGTTTCTGCGGTACAGTTCGGACAGAATGCTTCTCGCATGCCTGTACCCGGAAATGGCCTGGGCCGTATACAGGGTCATTTGAGGCAAGAAAGAGGTCTTGATCAAAAAATCCAATATGTCCGGGTCAATGCTGCTGCAAACCTCCCCGGCAAAGTAGTCGATTATTTCCTGGGTGGTCTGAATGGATTTCGAGAAAACATGTTCGGTATTGCCCCATCTGAGCCTCTCCGCCAGAAGCACCACCCCAGCGACCCATCCGTCGGTGACCTCCTGAAACAATTCGGCCCAAGCATCCCCATCCACCGGTGGGCAAGTTCCCAAGGAATCAAGCTGGCTGTCTTGCAAAACCAGTCCCCTCACCAAATCTCGGGTCTCCTCAAGCGAGAACCTGATTTGTTCCCATCCCACCAGGAACATGAGGTTGTTGGCCCTGAATTTGACGTATTGTGCCGGAGGCTGGTGCCTGCTGATGATCATCACCCTGCCCCCCTGGGGCACCATCTCCAGCCCGGAGGCCAAAAGAGAGTGAAAAACCGAGTTTTCCGGGACTTGTTGGTAATTGTCCAAAACCAGGCACGGGCAGCCAGGGAAGGAGACCCGGGGGACTTGGGAAAGCCCTTCTTCTTTTGCCGGAGCGGGCCGTTCCTCTCCTGTCAGGACCTCATGGGCAGGCTCCTGCCCATACCTTCCCGGCTCACCCCCATCCAGAAGCATTGCGAACAGTCTCTCCCAGTATCTTCTGGCAAATGTATTCAGGCCATGAGCATATTCCGGGGTCAGCAAGGGCAGAAGAATTCCTGCTTCCGGGCTGATTTTGCTAGCCGCCAGCCGGATGTAGTAAAAGAATGCGGCCGGATCCTTATCGCCTTCGTCCAACCGATACCAGAGACAGGGAATGCCTTGGGATTCAAGATAACTGGAAACCAGGGTGGTTTTTCCCGAGCCAGCCGGGGCAGAGACCCAGATCAGGGGCTTATCACGGGCTGAATCCAGCACTGAGAAAACCTTGCTTCTTTTGACAATGCACTGGATATCCGGGCGGATAATTTTGGCTATCTGGGCATAAGCCATATATTGCTCCGGGATTACGGGCTAGGGTCCCCACGAATGGGCTGAATTCCAACCTCCAGCCTGTGCGAAGAATGTCCTTCAGAAGAAGCTCAAGTATTCAGGCTGCTGAACAACGGGCTTGCTTTTCCATGAGGATGGTAGTCTATTTAAAGTAACTTTATAACATAAATTACATTCTGCCAAGGACATTTTGCAGTGAATAGAGAAAAACTAACTGCAAAACCCTTTTAGCTGGGACAGGCAACATAGGAGGAGATCTAAATCTAGAGGTGGGTCCATTAGGTGATCATAAAGTACAAGATCCAGGATCCAGTCCCTCTGTAGCCCCCCAGAACAATCCCAATGTGACAGCTAAACGCCCGGCTCTTTTTTCTGCTGCCTGAGCTCTGGAATGCAGAATGGATCATAGGCACTCGGATTCCGCAGATTCTATCAAATGCCGTGTATCCTCGGGCAGTTTCCTGAATTTCAAATGGATGCCTTGCTCCAATACTACAACCCGCCCCCAAAAAAGATGCTAACGTTTTGCAGAGCTTTTGGGTTGTCCCCATGGACAGGCCGAGACACAGACGCCGCAGAGATATGGAGGGATGTGTTTTTCCTGTTCATTGCTGCGGAGCCGTCCCACGCATGCATCCAGATCAAGGGCCTCTGAACGAGAGTCATAGTGCAAAGCCGTGGAGGCATTTTTTATCGCCCCGGCAGGACAGGCCTCCACACAGTTGGTGCACTTGGCGCATTTATTCTTCAGGGGCTTATTCGCAGGAAGGGCCAGGTCTGTGAGCACGGTTGTTAGGCGCACCCGGGGGCCGAACTGAGGAGTAATCAAAAGCGTAGATTTGCCCTGCCAGCCGAGTCCTGACTGGATAGCCACAGCCTTGTGCGATATGGAAGCTACAAAGCGTTCTTCACAAAGGATCAGGCTAGCCGGGACAGGCAGGGCCTTTCCCCCCCAGGACTGCAGCAGGCCTGAGACCCGGGTAGCAATATAATCCAGAAGGGCGTTCACGTTTTGGTAATGCCTGGCATACAGCGGGGTGGGCCTGCTGGTGATGGGGTTCATGATTCCGTCTGCCAGATGTACGGCTATGGAGACTGCCCGAGGATAACCCTCTAATAGATCCGAAGGATCAGTTTCGATACCTTCCAGACGGGATGTGTCAGCTACAGCTACCAGATCGGCTCCCCAGTTCCGTGCGGCGTCAAAAAGGGGCTTTGCGTTGGGAAGAGGTAAGTTTTGCATAGACTTAAGTCTACGGCAAACCTGCGCAGACTGCAACTGTTAAACAGTACTTTCTACGGCTAGCCCTTATTTTCGAAGAAATTCACAATGATGACAGCAAATTACAGCTACAACTTCTGTGAGACCCCACCGGCTATTTCATAGCCGAAAGCTTTTAGGAAGGAATCAATATCCGGAAAATCCTCCTGGATGTCAGGTAATGTGGCCAGGGTGGCCAGCAACCCTTTTTTCCTGACCGGCTCGATGACCAAGCGGTCATCCTCACGGCGAACGAGGGCAGTATCGGCATCCAGTTCGAACTCCCTGGGAATTCGGACAGCCTGGTTG
>CAZNYT010000109.1:0-5679 GCA_964577315.1 uncultured Desulfovibrionales bacterium | reverse complement strand
GCCTGAAGAACCTGGATGAAAAGCTCAAGGCGGCCAGGGAAGAGCAACAAGAGTAATATGTCCACCACTTATCCCAAAACAGAGCGCATAAGGCTGGGCTACGATCCCAAAGAAGACCGCCTGGTGCTTGTAGCCCATCTTTATGGCGACAAGAGCAGCAAGATCCTTATTACCCGCAGGATGCTCTCCAAGCTCTTGGACCGCATGGTTTCGGGAAGATGAGTCTTCTTGGGACCGACCAGGATGATACGCATGAAAGTTTCAATACAGCCCTGCGGTGATTATCAAAAAAATCTATCTGCCTGCCTGGACGAGATTGGGGCAGGGAAGGAATTCCGGCGGCGCAAGCTCGTCTGGATCAAGCCCAACCTTATAAATGCCGCGGGTTTCCCCATAACCACGGATCCAGGGATTGTCCGGGCCCTGTTGGATTATATCCAGCGGCACTCCCGGGCCAGGATCGTGATAGCCGAAGGGTGCGGTGATCCCAACCTGGAGACCAGCGCTGTTTTTGAAAAGTTGGGTTATACTGAGTTGGCAATGGAATACGGGGCGGATCTGGTGGATCTTAACACCCAGCCCCTGAAAAAACTTAGCAATCCTGCCTGCGAAGTCTTTCCGGAACTTTATCTGCCCAAGGGCATCCTTTCCGGCATGCTGGTGTCAGTACCGGTGCTCAAGCGCCATTCCCTGGCCCAGGTCACCCTGGCCATGAAGAATATGCTGGGCCTGGCCCCGCCCAGCTACTACCAAGAGGGCGGCAGCTGGAAGAAATCCGCTTTCCACTCCCGGATGCAGCGCTCCATATTCGAGTTAAACCTGTACCGCAGCCCGGATCTGTCCATAATTGACGCCAGCGTGGGCATGGCCCAGTATCATCTGGGCGGTCCCAGGTGTTCTCCCCCGGTGGAAAAATTAGTGGCCGGGTTCGATCCGGTGGCGGTGGATGCCAAGGGAGCCGAGCTCTTGGGACTCTCCTGGAGGGATATCGGCCATATCCGCATGGCGCACAGCGTTCTGGGCAGCGCAGAGCAGGAGTTTTAAGAAAATTTTAATTAGTGCGCAATTTGTGCTTGACAAACTTGCAAAACAAGGATAAAGAATCTTGTCATGTTAACTGAATCCCTACGACCCAGCCTAACCAATTTTTATTTTTGGTATTTTTATTTTAAGAAGGCCTGTGGTCCGTGGGGATTGGTCTAATGTTACATTACAAGAGTTAAGAGAAAACCCAAGGGCCGCAGGCGGAAGCCGGCGGCCCTTTTTTTGTTCCTAAAAGGTCCGCCCCAGCCTTCGGCCCCAAAAATCAGGAGGTATCAACATGCACCTGGGAAAATCCGTCCGACTGGAAAGGCTTTTCAATCGCAACACGGGCAGAACCGTAATCGTGCCCCTGGATCACGGGGTAACCGTGGGGCCCATTGCCGGGCTAATCGATCTCAAGGATACCGTGGACAAGATCGCGGAAGGGGGAGCAAACGCTGTGCTCATGCACAAGGGCCTGACTCGGTGCGGTCACCGGGGCAAAGGCCATGACGTGGGGCTGATAGTGCATCTTTCCGCAAGCACCAAGGTATCCCCATACCCCAATACCAAGACTTTGGTGGCTAGCGTGGAGGACGCCATAAAGCTGGGGGCGGACGGAGTGTCCGTGCACGTCAACCTGGGAGACGAATCCGAAAGGACCATGCTTAGCGATTTCGGAGAGGTGGCCACCAAATGCAACGAGTGGGGCATGCCTTTGCTGGCCATGGTTTACGGCCGCGGTCCCAATGTGAAGGGTGAGTTCGACCCGGAAATGGTTCGTCATACTGCCAGAGTGGGCGAAGAACTGGGAGCGGATGTGGTCAAGGTGGCATATACCGGGGATCCGGACAGCTTTTCCAAGGTGGTGGAGTCCTGTTGCATACCTGTGGTTATCGCGGGCGGGCCCAAGATGGAAAGCGACAGGGAACTAGTTCAGATGGTTCACGACGCGGTGGCAGCAGGAGGAGCTGGTTTGTCCGTGGGCAGGAACGTGTTCCAGCACGACGATGTCACCGGGTTGGTCCAGATCCTGAACCAGGTGGTGCACAACGACGTGGGTGTGGACGAGGCCCTGGATATGCTAGCCAGCAGGTAGCTGATTACAGGTTCACGGCTTTGTGAGGAGTAAGACAATAATTTAGGAGTAAGGCTAACCAATCAACAGGGACGTTATGACCAAAAAAATATATTTCAAGGCGATTCCCTTTGACAAGAAACTGGTTACCCTGGCCCTGGAATCCGGGGTGGACGGTATATTGGCCCAAAAGGAGGACCTGGACAAGATCACCGCTCTGGGCAGGACCCAGGCCCTGGATATAGAGGACTTCAAGTTCACGTCAGTCCAGAGCAAGGAGGACGAGGAAAGCGTGGTCCAGTCTCTTAAATCCGGGGAAAAAGTGGTGCTTTCTAGGGACGCGGAAATTATCCCGGTGGAGAATATCGTGGCCCAGGCTCAAGGGGTGGGCAAAGAAGTGGCCACCCCGGAAGAGGTTGGTACAGCCATGGGTATCCTGGAGAGGGGCGTGGACTTCGTGGTCGCTGATGCCCAGGGCGCCCAGGAGCTCAAGAAGATGGTCTCCATGGTCAAGCAGGAGCATGGCACCCTGGATTTGCTCCCGGGCACTATCACCGAGATCACTCCCTTGGGTCTGGGGCACCGGGTGTGCGTGGACACCATCTCCCTCCTGGACAAGGGCCAGGGGATGCTGGTGGGCAACTCCAACGCCTTCACCTTCCTGGTGAACGCGGAAACCGAATCCAATCCCTATGTGGCCCCCAGGCCGTTCAGGATCAATGCTGGTGCGGTGCATTCCTATGCCTGCCAGCCCGGGGACAGAACCACCTACCTGGAGGAGCTTGCCCCGGGCAAGGAAGTACTCATAGCCTCTCCCCAGGGCGAGGCCAAATCCGCAGTGGTGGGGCGCGTCAAGACCGAGGTCCGGCCCATGCTCCTGAT
Source organism: uncultured Desulfovibrionales bacterium (assembly GCA_964577315.1). Classification (GTDB taxonomy): domain Bacteria; phylum Desulfobacterota; class Desulfovibrionia; order Desulfovibrionales; family Desulfonatronovibrionaceae; genus Desulfonatronospira. Next base: position 2,696 of record CAZNYT010000109.1, on the reverse strand, counting down.
AAGCGCCGAATACGAGGGTCACAGGGGCAGCGTGATCGTACAGAATGCGGAGACCATCCGGCTGATTGGAGCGGATAAGAATCCAGTGAGCGTGGTGCAGCTTCGCGTGGGGGACCAGGTGCTTTGCCGGTCGGACCAGGCCGGACGCCATTTCGGTATGAGGGTACAGGAAGATATTCGGGAAAAATAGATATGGATCAAAACGCCAATTTACAAAGGATAAGGTCCGAAATCAGCAGACTGGACCGGGAGATCCTGGCCCTGTTGAACCGCAGGGCCAGTCTCAGCCTGGAAGTGGGAAGCATCAAGTCCACTTCCCAGGATAGCGTGTTTAAACCCTTCCGGGAACAGGAGGTACTGGACGGCCTTGTCCAGGAGAATTCCGGACCTTTGCCCGAGGATCACCTGCGCAACATTTACCGGGAAATCTTCTCTTCCTCCAGGAGTCTTCAACAGCCGCAAACAGCGGTTTACCTGGGTCCGGAAGGGACGTTCTCCTATTTTGCCGGGGTGGAATACCTAGGCCATAGCGTGGAGTTCTCACCCAAGGACAACCTGGAGGATGTGTTCCGGGCAGTGGATATGCGGGAGGCGGAGCTGGGGGTTATTCCCCTGGAGAATTCCATGCAGGGCAGCGTGGGGCAGAGTTTGGATATGTTCCTGAAGTTCGAGGTTTTTATCCATGCCGAGATCTTCTGCCGCATCAGCCATTTTCTCTTGAGCCGGGAAACGGATATTTCCCGCGTCCAAAGAATATATTCCCATCCTCTGGCCCTGCAACAGTGCTCGGGGTGGGTCAAGGCCAATCTTCCCGGAGTGGAGGTCATCCCGGACGAGAGCACCGCCCGGGCCGCTTCCAGGGCCGCCCGGGAAGAAGGCGTCGCAGCCATAGGGCACAAGAAACTGACCAAGTTTTTCGAGCTGAACGTGATCAGCAACTCCATCGAGGACCTCCCGGACAACTGGACGCGTTTCCTGGTCATAAGCGCCCATCCCCCGGAAGCCGGCAACCGGGACAAGACTTCCCTGCTCTTTACCGTACTGGACAAACCGGGGTCTTTGGTCAGCGCATTGAATGTGCTGTCCAAGGAAAGAATCAACATGCGCAAACTGGAGTCTAGGCCCTTGCGGGCGGAAAAATGGAGATACGTTTTCTTTGTGGACGTGGAGTGCGATCTCACAGCCCAGGAATACGGCAACGTCTTGGAGGAACTCAGCGAAAACTGCTATTATCTGCGCGTTCTGGGCAGCTATCCCAATGGTCCCCGGATAATGGCCTAATCTTGATATTGGCTTTAGGTATGAGCGATTTTATTCGGCTGAATGCCCCGCCTTCCAAGTCTGTTTCGCACCGGGCGCTCTTGGCTTCAGGGCTGGCCCAAGGCCGGTCCAGGCTTAAGAACGTCCTGGCCAGCGAGGATCTTTTGCGGACCAAAGATTGTTTACAGGCCCTGGGATCTCAGATATGGGGGGAGGATTCCCGGCTCGAGGTCCAGGGGATCGCCGGGAACATTATGTCCCCTACAGGGGAACCGGTCCAGTTGGATGTGGGCGAATCCGGCACCACTTGCCGACTGATCGCGGCCATAGTCTCCGCTGGCAGGGGTAGTTTCCAAATCTCGGGACGGGGCAGGATGCACCAGCGCCCCATACAAAGCCTGGGACAAAGCCTTGAGAGCCAGGGCGTGGTGTTCAACTACCTGGAGCAGCCCGGTTGTCCTCCGGTGCGCATAGAAACCGGCGGCCTGGCCGGGGGAAATATTTCCGTTTCCCTGCAGGAGAGCAGCCAGTACCTGTCCGGATTGCTTCTGGCCGGGACCATGGCCCGGGCTCCCCTGGTGATAAGTGTCTGCGGGGACAAGGTGGTTTCCTGGCCATACGTCCACCTCACCCTGAAGGTTATGGATAGTTTTGGAAACGCCCCGATGTTGGAGCTCTTGCAGGACGGGGCTTGGAGCCAGGTTAGCCCGGATGAGGTGGATAGAGTGGAGCCCGGCAGGATCCGCTTCCGGATTGAGCCAGGGGTTTTTCATCCCGTAGATTACCAAGTGGAAGGGGACTTCAGCAACGCATCCTATCTTTTGGCTGCTGGGGCCGCCGGGAAAATCCCGGTGCTGGTGGGCGGCCTGGACAAGGATTCCAGGCAGGGAGATAGGCGCATTCTGGATATACTGCAAGGCATGGGGGCGGAAGTCTCAGGAGACGAGCAGGGAATTGCGGTAGTGGGCAAGGAACTTCTGGGAGTGGATCTGGACATGGGGTCCTGCCCGGACCTGGTCCCCACGGTGGCGGTGCTGGCCGCCTTGGCTAGGGGCAGAACCAGGATAAGCAATGTGGGTCATTTAAGAATCAAGGAAAGCGATCGTCTGGCCGGAGTGAAGCAGGAGCTGGAAAGAACCGGATGCAACTGCATTCTCCAGGAGGACGGTTTGGTGATAGAGCCGGGAGAGGTTCCTACTGGGGAAAGGATAGAATTTTGCACCTACGGGGATCACCGCATGGCCATGAGTCTTTCCTTATTGGAGCTGGCCGGCATACGGGTGGTATTGGACCATCCGGAATGCGTGAACAAATCCTTCCCCGGATTCTGGGATCAGTGGGCAGAGGTACGCCGGGCTAATAAGATTTCCGGGTGAAGAGCCAGGAGACAGGGGTCAGGAGACAGGAGTCAGGAGACAGGGGTCAGGAGACAGGAG
>CAZNYT010000108.1:0-5833 GCA_964577315.1 uncultured Desulfovibrionales bacterium | reverse complement strand
TAGACCTCTCCTTCCAGGATCAAGGACAACTCCAGGAGAAAGGCCTCCCTGGAAGGCAAAATCTCGGCCTTTTCCAGGGGCCAGAACCACAGGGCGCACCAATAGTCCATGGCCAGCTTGAGGCGTTTGTACGGGGTGGAATGACGCAGGCCCTCGGCCCATTTCTCCTGGCGCAAGATGCGGTCCTTGAAATCCAGTTCCCCTTGCTCCCCTTCAGGAACCTCGTGACCGAAAAAACTCAGCGGATCCCTGGTTTTATTGCGCAGTGTTCGCTGTCTTTTGATATGCTCGTCCCACAAGGAATCTACTGCTGCGGAGAGCTTTTGCAGTTGCTTTACATCTGCTGCGGAAAAGGGCTTTAAGAACTCCTTTTTCCATTCCTTAATGGTCTCAAAGGCCTCGGGGACCAGCCTCTTCACGTTCTTATCCCCGTACCCGGCCATATTTTTATCCGGAAGCAGGAAATGATAAACCCCGCCTCTGGGACGGCTCCCTCCGGGCTCTATGCGTTCCGGAACCCGGTCCAGCCACAGGGGATCCTTATTGGACTTGCGCCGAAGCAGCTCGGAGGGATAAACGTTGCGGCCGGCGCCTATCAGGGAGTTGCCGCAGACCAGCTGGTTGCCGAACCAGGGCACGTAGCCCCCGGAATGGATGGTATTCAGCCATAGGGAGACCTCGGCCAGCTCCACTGCCACGGGATTGAGATCCACCCCGAAGACATTGTTGTCTGCGATATAGGTTTTGACCTTCTGCTTCTCCCTGGCTTGCTCTTCCACGCCCAAGTGTTTCCCCAGCTCCCGCTGCTTGCGCTCCAGGTAGGCCTCGGCCAGCTGGGTCACGGCCTCGTTGAGAAAGGCAGCTGAACCCATGGCCGGCTCGCAGATGGTCAGCTCCAGGATCTCATCAGGGGACTTATCCTGTATCAGTTCCTTGAGACTGTATTGGACCAGACACTTGGTCAAGGATTCCGGGGTATAATAGGAAGCCGTCTTCTGGCGGTCCCGCCCGGACATGCGATAGATGAAGTTCCCCTTGGGGTAATGGGTCAGGGTGCCGTCCTCATTATATACCTTCTCCTGTTCGGTATAGGCGGGCAATTCCTCTGGCCGGACAAAATAAGCCACAGACAAGGGATCCCAGGATTCCCCGGCCTTTTTGACCTCATATACGCCCTCAGCATTTTCCACGAAAAATCCCCGGTAGGAAAGAAGGCCCTCGTATACCGCACCCAGCTGATTAATGCCCAACTGGGCGTAGGATATGCGCCCCCGCCTGCTGCTGCGCCCTCTTCCCGGACGGCTCAGGGACATGAGACGGATGATCTGCTGCAAAACCTTGTTCCTGAACCGGACCCTTTTCAGGATCGGGGTGCGCTCCGGATCAAAGAGATGCGAGCGCAAGGGGGTAATGGAAAATGCGTTGTGCAGGGACTCTTGCGAGGGTAATTTTTCCTGATCCTTCTGGGAGCTCGGTCTGGGAAAGCCGTTGTATATCAGGTCAAAGAGAAGTTGCAGGGAATCGTGGATGAAATACCCCTCCTGGGATTCCTGCGTAGTCAGGGGGACCATCTCCAGATCGCGCAGGCTCTCCAGGCTGTAGCCGCTGCGGTAGGCCTCGGCCTGCATGGGGACGTACTCCAGATCCGGCCTGGACTCGATGTAGAACAGGAACAGAAGCCGGTACATATAGCGCAAGCACTCCCGGGAAAGCTGGTCCGGATCCAACTTTTCCTCCCCAGAATAAAGCCCCCCGTGAATTTTATTGCGGATGTACCACACCGCCTCATTGCCTAGAAGCTCTATGCATTCGCGCAGGGCGTACTTTAGGTCCTCGGATACGGCATAGGCGTGCTTGTGGGAATTTTCCTCCAAGGTATCCAGAAGTGGTATGCCGTCCTCCGGGCAGACGCTCTCCCGGTGCAGAAGCGCTGCCGTAGCCTTGAGCGTGGAATCCTCCCTGCGGCCGAAAATCTCCTCCAGATCAAAGCGCAGAAGTCTTTTCTGGGGCCATTTGGCCCGGTCTAGAAGCAGGATCTGGGAAGCCGAGACCATGATCACCCAGCGGGGCGGCTCATCCCGGGTAAAAACGGCCCTGGTGAACACGGTCTGCCAGGAAGTATCGGAAAGATCCTGGGATTCCGGGGAGTGTGCGTATTGAACCGGTTCAGGGGTGATTTCCAGGGGATCGAATTCCTCCCCGCCCACTCCGTCCAGGACCTGGAGTACCCAGAGCTCAGGGGCGCCTGATCCCTTGCGGATCTCTCCGACCACAGGGATCTGCTCCCCGCCCTGCCCTTCACACAACTGGGGATGATAAGGGTATCCCAGGGCGGAGAGGATTTTTTCCAGGAACTCGGACTGGATTCGAAGCCTGGTTTCGGGGTCCTTTTCCGCAGCCAGGTTGCTGCGCATGCGGAAATACTCCCTGGACAGCCCGGCCAGAAGCGAAGAAGGAACAGGGATGTTTTCCTCCTTCTGTCTGCGGTTCCATTCCTTGAACAGATCCTTGAGATCGCTTTCCAGGATGGCTGTAAGGTAGTGGTGAGTATAGAACTCGTTTTCGTTGGTGATACCGGTCAGGTCCAGAGGCATAGAAAATCTCTACGGTTATGCAGGCATAATCTTTGTAACATTGGATTTTTTCTTCAGGATCCCTGCAGCACTGCAGCCACCTTGATATAGGCTTGCTCCTCGGTACTCATGGTTTCCTCCATCCACTTCATATATTCATCAAACAGTCTTTCCACCTCCCGCATGCGCTCTTGTCTGCGGTTTCCTTTACGGCTCTCGGCAATATTCTGAGAATCCACGTGTTGTTTGACTTCCCGCATGTGACGGTCCTTCAGCTCTTCAAGCCTTCGGAGTTGCTCATTTAGCTTGGGGTTGACTTCGTCCTCGAAAGACCTGCGTACATCCTTCATCCAGGAACGGGCCTTCTGCACAGCATCCGGCAAAAGCTCTATCGCAGATGCGTTCACTTTGACGTCCCCGGGATTGGAAAAGGTCCTGTTCCCCAACCCGGTGCGCTCCAGGATATTTTCCAAGGGTTGTATGCCTTTCCAGGCCCCGTTTAGAACCCTGCCCCCGAACCAGTTCTGGATCAGGGGCTGTCCCTTGCGATTGGGAATAATTCCGGTCAAGATATATATTATTTCCTCTGGATCCAGCGCGGGTATAGTAAGTACAGGGGCCTCGTGGCGGCGGAACCCGGCCTGGACCCGGTCGCTTAACCACTGCACTGCCGGGTGCAGGGGCCAGAGATAGTGCAGATTCGGCCAGGCCTCTTCGTCCTTGCGGCAGCGCTTGATCTCCTCCTGCATTACCTTGGCATCGTCGGTAAAGGTAAGGCGCCCATTGCTGGGCTGAATCTCCCGGGGCAGAAACTGGAAACGATAATTAAGATCCTCTGGCACACTCATATCCAGAATGCGTTTGTAGGAATCAATTTCCAGACCCAGATCCTGTTTTTGAGCCAACCTTGAGAGGCCTTTGCAAACGTACTCGAAATCATCATTGAAAAGAGTGGGCATGCTCCGCAACCGGTCCAGGGAGGATTGCTCCTGCGGGGCGGCCTGGCCCTGCTCCAGAAAGGCAAGCAAGTCCGGAGCGGAAGTATCCAGGGCAGAGAGATCCCTGGAAGCGAATTCCTCCGGGGAGAGGCCCTGCTCCAGCGCTCTGGCTGTCCTCACCTCCTCGGCATCCACATCGTATTCCCCCATAAGAGCTGGCGGATCCCCGATATTTTTGACCGCTTCCTCATCTTTTTGAATAAGCAACTCCAGGATGCGCATGTCCCCCTGTATCCCGGGATTACTGCTTTGGGTTACCAAATAATGTATGAGGGGAGTGCGCTCCTGGCCGTAGCGGTCAATGCGGCCGTTTCGCTGCTGAAAGACCATCAGGGACCAAGGGATGTCGAAATGTATGAGCCTGTGACTCAAATAGTGCAGATTTATCCCCTCCGAAGCCACATCCGAGGCCAGGAGCAGGCGCAGGGGGGACTTCTGCCGCCCGAAATCCTCCACAATCCTTTGCTGCTCTATATCCGAGAGGCCTCCGTGCAGAAGAGCCACCTGCTCCTCCTTGAGTCCCAACTTCCCGGGCAGGTGTTCCCTGAGGAACTCCAGCGTGGCGATGCGCTCGGTGAAAATTACCAAGCGGTCCTCTGGGTCTTTGCCAGTCCAGTACAGATCACTGCCAGGCTCCTGGAGCAACTGGATGAGCTTCTGAAAGCGGCTGAATTCCCCAGGTCCGATCCGAGCCACTGCCTGACGAAGGCTCTCAAGCTCCTCTTTATCACTGGAACTGGTTTCCTCCCCACGTTTTTTTAGCTGCTCCAAGCGGGCATCTATGGTTTCCAGGCAAGCAGCCGGACTGGAGAAGAGCGCCTTTTCCAGGGTGGTTTTAAAAAGCTGTCCCCCTTTGCTTTTCTTGTCCAGCGTCCGGATATTTAGGGATGAAAGTTTGTCATAGGCCCTTTCTTCCTGGGTTGAAGCCTCCACCCGACAAACCCCGATGCGTCGTTCCTGAAAGGAAGACTGCACCTGGTGCTGGATGTCCTTTTTGAATCTGCGGATAAACAGGCCCTGAATGTCCTCAGGACCATAGTCGTCCGGATTGGCAATGGCCGTGGGATCCAACATGTTCATGAGGCTGGCGAAGCTTCTGGCTCTGCCGTCGTGGGGTGTGGCAGAGAGCATGATCAGGGAATCCGACCTTCCGGAAAGGAGCCTGGCCAGGCGGGAACGCTGGGTGCGGCCGTGTCCCCTCTCGGCCACGTTTTGTGCCTCATCTATAACTATTATATCCCAGTAAGCCTTTTCCAGGTGCACCCGGAATTCATTGTCCTGTTTCAAGGTGTCTATGGAGATTATGGATTTGTCGAAATAGTAGAAAGGATTGTGATTGCTGGGAATTCGGGACCGCACCCGCTGCAGCCCGATGGAATCCAGCCGGGTCAAGGGTATGGTGAACCTGCTCCAGAGCTCCTTCTGGAACTGGGTGAGCATGCTTTTCATGGTCACCACCAGGATACGTTTGCCCCGTCCGCGGCGGATGAGCTCACTGAGAAGCACCCCGGCCTCCATGGTTTTGCCCAGGCCCACTGCATCCGCAATAAGAATGCGCTGTCTGGGCTGATCCAGGGCTTGAAGCGCCGGGTCCAGCTGGTACGGGACCATATCCATGGCCGCCTGGTGACCTATGTATAGATTGGAGTCCGTGGGAGGGGTCTGACGCAGCATGCTCTCCAGGTAGAGGAGGCTGTCTTGGTATTCACTGGAACCGTCTGGCACAAGATTGGTCTGTTCCGGTTCAAGCACCTGGATGTGTCTCAGCAAGGATTCTATCTCGGTTAGAAAAACCGCCTCCCTGTCCCGGACCAGCTCTGATAGGCCCACGCAGGTCAGGGCCTTTCCTCCTGCGGAAGAAGGATCTACCCTCCTTACCAGCCACTCGGTGTCCCGGACAAGGATTCTGGCCCCGGGGGCCAAGGGGGAGCCGACAGAACGGGCCATGAAAATCTCTTAGGGAAAGGGCTTGCAGTTGGGTGCCTTGACCAAAATCTAGTCCTTCAAGGGAAATAACCAAAGAGGTGTTTAAAAATCTAAGTAATTCTTAAATTTTGAAATTTATATTTATTATAGAAAAACACCAAGGTCAATAATCACTATAAAAGTAAAGGTAGATCCTCTAGGGATTGATACCTGATATTAACAACGGAAGTGTATAGAGATGTATAGAGGTGGGCTGAGAATTTTTTGAAATTAGAAATGCTGGTGGAATATGTAGAGGGAGATCATGTTAATTGAAACCACAGAAAGCCCACAGAG
>CAZNYT010000107.1:0-5876 GCA_964577315.1 uncultured Desulfovibrionales bacterium | reverse complement strand
GAGGTTTTGCTGGATCCTTCGCTATGGTCACGGATATTACGGCAAGGAAGCAGATGGAAAAGGAGTTGGCAGAGGCCAAGGACCAGGCAGAGCAGGCCAACCAGGCCAAATCCGAATTTTTGGCCAACATGAGCCACGAGATCCGTACGCCCCTGAATGGTATTATCGGGCTGTCCAGCCTGCTTTTGGATATGGAGATGGGGCCGGAGCAGAAAAATTACTGCAATCTGGTGCATTCCAGCGGGCAAACCCTGATGAGCCTGATAAACGACATCCTGGATTTCTCCAAGATCGAGGCCGGCCGTTTGGAGATGGAGTGTCTGGATTTCAATCTCCTCTATCTCCTGGAGGATTTGGCGTCCACAATGGGTATGCGCGCCCAGGAAAAGGGCTTGGAGCTTATCTGCCATCCCGGTCCGAATGTTCCGGAATTCTTGCAAGGTGATCCCACTCGCTTACGCCAGGTGCTAAACAACCTGGTAGGAAATGCGATCAAGTTTACAGAATCCGGAGAGATAGTAATACGGGTCAGCCTTCTGGAGAGCTTTGAGGGAGAAGTGCTTCTTCGTTTCTCGGTCCAGGATACAGGAATGGGTATACCCCAGGACTGGAACGAGTACCTGTTTGACAAGTTCACCCAAGCAGAATCCTCCACTGCCCGCAGGTTCGGAGGCACTGGGCTGGGTCTGGCCATTTCCAAGCAGCTGGCAGAAATGATGGGCGGAGAGATCGGGGTGCGCAGCCAGGAGGGCCAGGGCTCGGAGTTCTGGTTCACAGCCCGCTTCAAGGTCCAACCAGAGCAGGTTGAGCCGGCTCACACTCATCCCAGGGAGCTTAAGGGGCTAAAGGCTTTGGTGGTGGATGACAACTCCACCAACCGCGAAGTCCTGGTGCAGCAGCTCTCAGCCTGTGAAGTGCTCTCTCAGGAATGCGGGGATGCAGAGACTGCCCTACAACTTTTGCAGGCTGCATATGAGGCAGGGGAGCCTCAGGATCTGGTCATTACGGACATGGACATGCCCGGAAAGGACGGAGCGGACTTGTGTTACGCCATTCGGGCCGACCGTCTCTTCCAGGATCTGCCCCTGATAGTCCTGACCTCAATAGGCAGTCCCGGAGATGTTCATCGCTTCGCGGAAATAGGGTTCAATGCCTATTTGAACAAACCGGTGCTCAAGTCGGAGCTTCTTGACACCTTGAGTGCGGTAATCTCCCAGGAACACCAGCCCTCGGATACCAGTCCCATAATTACCCGGCATTCGGCCAAGGAGAGAGTCCGTAGACAAACCGAGCAGCTAAGGTTCCATGGCCGGGTTCTGGTAGTAGAGGATAGTACTGTGAATCAGCAGGTTGTTCTGGGCATGTTGAACAAGCTGGGCCTAAGCGCGGAAGTGGCCGCAGACGGAGAGCAGGCTTTGGAGGCCCTGCAGAAGGCTTCCTATGATTTGGTGTTTATGGATGTACAGATGCCTGTCCTGGACGGGCTGGAAGCCACCCGGCGCATTCGCGCCGCAGAGCGAGAGGGCGGTGTAGCGAGGGAGAGACTAAGCGATGGAGAGACTGAGGGATCAGAATCCTTGGATTCCTCAATGCCTGAATCTCTTAATTCCGGAATCCCTGAATCCCAGCCAGAGTTGAACACCCCAGAGGGGACCCCGGTTCAACCGGGTAAAAATTCCCGCATTCCAATTATCGCCATGACCGCCAGGGCCATGAAGGAGGATCGGGAAAAATGCCTAGGGGCAGGAATGGACGACTATCTTTCCAAGCCGATTCAGCCTAGTGTCCTAGCTGGATTGCTAAGAAACTATTTGCCGATTTGTACTTATAAAGACAAGGACCTGGAAGAGTCGCACGCGGTGGATGGTCAGGAGGATATACCGAAAACAGAAGGAAATGTATTTCAGGAGTCCGATCTTTTAAGCCGGGTGGCCGGGGACCAGGAGTTCTTTCGAGAGATTATAATAAATTGTCTCCAGGAAATACCTGTTAGGATCCAAGATCTAAGGAATAGTTTGGAGGATGAGAAGATGAAGGCTGCCCATAGGTATGCTCATGCTATAAAAGGAATTGCCAGGAATATTTCCGCTCCAGGATTAGCAGATGTTGCCTACAGGATGGAGGAAATAGCTAGTAATGAGAACCTATCCGGCTGCAGAGCATTGATGGCGGAGCTGGAACAAGAGTCCCAGCGCTTGCTAGCGGCTTTGAGGGAGAGGGTGGAGTGAGTTTGTTTGTACCCATAATTATTTTGAAATGTGCTATAAAAACAAGAGTTTGATTCTGATATGCTGAGAAATAGGGCTGTTGGTAGCGAGGGTAGTCCAGCCTGGATAAAGTGCAGATTACCAAAAGCAAACTCCAAGCTTGATTCCGCTTATGCCCTTGAAAGAAAAATTTGAGCAGGAAAAGCCTTGGACCGGAGGACCCGGAAACAGTGGAAAAAAGTCCAAAAATTGGCTGATGGCTTGTATCCAGGAAGTAAAGGCAACCTTTGTTCGGTACTTGGACTGTTAAATGGTGCGTAACATACAGGAATACGCTTAGGCCGAAATGCTGATAGAACAAGGTCTTTAACGCGTAAGATTTAGATGTTTAAGAATAGTGCTGTTTGTAGACTATCTTGAGATGGCGTTATTCTGGTCAGGTGCCATGACAACTGATATGACTGGCACATAGTCTGGTGTGAAGTTTCCGTTATTTTTATTGTCTTACCTAAACCCGTTTGGAGCAATCCATGCCACAGGATCCCGCTTTCCAAGACTTTTCCGTCCCCTCCCCGGAACAATGTCAGGATCTCTTCTTGAACTCTCCCGAAGGTATTTACACTTCCACGCCGGAGGGGAAGTTACTCTCTGTCAATCCCGCCATGGCCAGAATGTTCGGGTATGATTCACCGCAGGACATGGTGGAGTCGGTCACGGACATTGCGTCACAATTATATGCCGATCCTGCTGACAGGGAAGAGTTCAAACTTCTTTTGAGCGAAAAGGGCGAGTTGGTGAATTATGAATGCCGGATGCGCCACAGGGACGGAAGCATTTTCTGGATATCCAAGAATGCCAAGGCAGTACGTGGTAAGGAAGGAAATGTTGTTCATTACCAAGGCTTTGTAACGGAAATAACAGAACGTAAACACTTAGAGGAAACATTGCTGGAGAGCCAGGCTCAGCTGGACATGTTCTTTTCCCAGTCTCTAAGCGGGTTCTTCTTCGTGATGCTGGACGAGCCTATCGCATGGAATGAAGAGGCCGACAAGGAAGTGCTGCTGGATTATGTCATGACTCATCTGCGCGTGACCAAGGTTAACCAGGCCCTGCTGGACCAGTATGGAGCCAAAGAGGAGGATTTCATCGGACTGACCCCGGCAGACCTTTTCGCCCACGACCTGGAATCCTGTCGGGAGCTGTTGAAGAGATTGTTAGATCAGGGCCGCGCTCACGTGGAAAGCCTGGAGCGCCGCATGGACGGCACGCCCATCATTATAGATGGTGATTATTTTTGTCTATACGACGAGCAGGGACGAGTAAGCGGCCACTTTGGGGTCCAGCATAACATTACCGAGCGCAAGGAGACGGAACAGGCGCTTCGTGAGAGCGAGGAATATAAGCGCTACCTGATTGAAGTTATACCGGACATCATTATCAGGACCAATTACGCAGGCAAATGTCTGGATGTAATTGTCTCTTCTGAAGAAAAATTATATCAGCCTAAAAATGAAGTAATGGGTAAAAAAATCCCGGATATTCTGCCTGCAGACCCGGCTTTTCTGTTTATGGAAGCTGTGCACAAGGCTATAGAAACTCAATCTCTTCAATGTGTTGAATATGAACTCGAAATTTCGTCAAAAAAGTACTGGTTTGAAGGACGGATTGTTCCTGCTCAGGATCATGAAGTCGTAGCATTGATCAGGGATATTACTGATCGTAAAAAGGCAGAGGATGACCTGAGAAGGCTGACCCAAGAATACGAGATCATGCTCAACAACTCCCAGAGTGGTATTTTCCTGGTGGACGTGGATTCAGAGGGCAGTTTTACCTTCGAGAGGCTGAATCCCGCTCATGAAAGATTAACAGGGCTGAAAACAGAACAGATCAGGGGAAGGACACCTGTGCAAGTATTGGGGGAAAAGCTGGGCAGAGAGATAGAGGAGAACTATAGGCGCTGTCTGGAAGGAAAGGAGGTCATCACCTATCAGGAAAAGCTGGATCTGCCGGAAGGAGAAAGATTCTGGATCACCAGTCTAGCACCGGTTATAGTGAACCAGGGTGTAGAAAAGATCGTGGGCAGCGCTCTGGATATCACGGATATAAAGCTTCAGCAGCAGAAGCTGGAGCTTATCCTGGAAGCTCCTCAGAACGTAGCTTTTGTTATAACTCGGCCTTCTCAGGACAGACGAGAAGACTTGATCCAGGAGTTCAGCCCGGGCGCGGAAAACCTCTTTGGCTACACAAATGGGGAGGTTCTGGGTAGGCCTGTTTCCCTGCTGCACACCCGGGAAAGTTTGGTAGAGAAGTGTCCAGAGATCCAAGAGAGAATAGCAGAAAATCAGTCTTGGCACGGCTATGCCCGGCTAGTAAACAAGAGCGGGGAAACCTTTCCTGCCCTGTTCACAGTGTATCCCTTCCAAGTCTATGACGAGCAGGGCACTTTGGGGGTTGCTATAGATATTACCGACCTGGAGAGAACCCAGCTGGATCTCATTCAGGCCAGGGAGCAGGCAGAGGCTGCCAACCGGGCCAAGTCCGAGTTTTTGGCCAACATGAGCCATGAGATAAGGACTCCTCTGAATGGGATTATGGGAATGCACCGAGTACTGCAAACTACTGACCTGAACCAGGAACAGAGTGATTACCTGGAAATGGCCCAAAAATCCACTCAGCGCCTGAGCAGGCTCTTAAGCGATATCCTGGATCTATCCAAGGTGGAATCCGGTAAAATGGAGCTGAGAGAGGAAGAGATCATGCTGGACGAGGTTAAACAGTCCGTGGAAGACATCTTCAGACACACCTGCCAGGAAAACAACAATGTCTTGAAAATAACCCTGGATGATAACCTCCCGGGAAAATTGATCGGGGACGGCACACGCCTGACCCAGGTCCTGTTCAACCTGGTGGGCAATGCCCTGAAATACACCCGTAACGGCGAGGTCAGTTTGCAGATTTCCTCTATAGCCGGGACAAAACAGCAATATTGCCGCGTACTGTTCGTGGTGGAAGACAACGGCCCCGGAATCCCGGATAACAAGATGGATCAGGTTTTTGATACCTTTTCCCAGGCCAGTGATTCCGATTCTCCCTATACCCGGCAGTATGATGGAGCCGGTCTGGGCCTGCCCTTGGTCCAGAGGCTGATGGATTTAATGGAAGGCAAAATTTCTATAACAAGCCAACCCGGGCAAGGAACCACTGTATATGTCAGCCTGCCATTTAAGATCCCGGAGTCCCTGCAGCAAGAACAGGACACTCATACCCGAAAAAAATATTCCCGATTGCAGGGGCATCGTGTTCTTTTGGTGGATGATGACGAGGTGACGCAGATTCATATCAGGCGTTTGGTTGAACACCAGGGAGCTATAGTAAGCGTGGCCCAGGATGGAGAACAGGCCCTTTATATGCTGGCCATGGAAAGCTTTGACTGTGTACTCATGGACGTACAGATGCCGGTTTTGGACGGGGTGGAGGCTACCCGGCGCATTCGCGCCGCAGAGCGAGAGGGAGGTGTAGCGAGGGAGAGACTAAGCGATGGAGAGACTGAGGGATCAGAATCCCAGTATACCTCAATACCAGAATCCCAGAATTCCCAGGTTCCTGAATCCTGGAATCCCCGAATTCCCATAATCGCCCTGACCGCTTACGCCATGGACGGTGACCGGG
>CAZNYT010000106.1:0-6004 GCA_964577315.1 uncultured Desulfovibrionales bacterium | reverse complement strand
TGTTTAAAACTTTTCCGGCACAAGAAGTCTTACCGCTTCACACCAAATCTTTCATCCCCCTGCGAAGCAGGTTTTTGCCGCGAGCGCAAAGCGCCTGTGTGTGCCGCTCAACCGGCACCCGCGCCAAAAAAATAAACTTGGACAACAAACAAGCAATGCTCCCGTTACCTACACTCTAATCCATCATCTACCTTCAATACTCCCTAGAAAGTCCAAATCCCTAATATCCTGGGGTTCAGGAGACAACGGAATTCTCACCCGTTGTTCCTGGCTAGGAAAAACAAAATCCCCAGGTAAAGTATCAGGATCCAGACTGACAATAACCTCTCCAGGCCTGACTTGATCCAAATAAAAACTGCCATCCCCTGCGGTAATAGATTGAACAACAGTTTCTGGGTCTTTCTGGGAAACTGCTGTAACCCGTACACCTGAAACAGGTTGAAAATCTTGCTTTTCGTCCCGGGCCAATAATTTCCCGGTTATGGAATGCACCGGTGCTACAGCTAGATTAACCTGTGTCCACTTCCCTTGTTCCTGGTTTGCTGTTTGAATCCCGTGTACCACATTGTAAATTGCAGGGACTGTATCCGGGTCCAGGGAAACTCTGAAACTTTTTCCCCTGGGAACATATGGAAGCATGAAAGAACCATCTGCATCGGTAGTAGCTTGCACCCGGCCATTCAACAGGATACTTACCCCTTCCACACCTGGTTCATCTGGACCAAGTTGGTAATCAACATTGCTGTCCACGAACACCTTGCCATATATGCCTCCCATATCAGGATTGATCCTGCGGTCTTCCACCCTGCTCAGAGAAAACCGGTCTCTTCTAAAGAGCTCAGTAACACTCAAAAAAACACCCACCCTCCATTCCTGGCTCTCGTATCTGGAATTCACTCCCAAATGTGTACCCTGAGAACGTCTAAAACGATAATGACATCTCTGATCCGCGAAAAACTGGTCAGTAGTGAGATCCCTTCCCAATTCAGTCCTAATATGAAGAGGAATACCCCCAATTCTACCCATGGAATGAATGCCTGAAACCCTTTCCCTGGTTTCTGTCCTGCGGTAGTTTGCACGTAAAGTTCCCAGCCTTGACAGGTGAGTTGAAACAGAACCAGTGGTGTGACGAGTTTCCCATAGGGATATTCCAGGTAGACGAAGCCCCTGAAAAAAGTCCGTTTTGTCGCTAAGAAAAATATCCTGACCAGTAGAATGGTAGCCGTGGATATTTAATCTAGGCAACAAATGGCTATTCATTTCCATGAAGTAAAGGTTCTTGGCCTCATCTTCCCAGTCCGGATAAAGTCGGTCCACTCCACCTCCTAATCTGGTCTTGGGGATAATGCCGGTACGTAGCTCAGCCCGGGCAATTTCTGCGGACAAGGTATCTGGTCTTTGCCCTTGTACATTGTCCTGGATATGGGAATAAGCGCCAACCAGATTCAATTTGGGATGGAGCTCAAAATTGCCGTGAACAACATAACCGGTACGATCCTGCAAAGTTCGGTTGGTCCCATCGAAAAAGTCAGGCTGATAAAGAAAATACCTGCTGTGCAGAGTGTTATTACTGGCTGGAAACAAATACAGATCCAGGTATGATCCCCAGTCGGAATATTCCTGGCCTAACTCTTCCTTGGCATTGATAAATGCAAAATCTCCCATGGCCAAGGCCCTGCTGAATGGCTGCCAAGCCAGTTGCATCCCCAAGTGAGAGCTTTCCAACGGAAAATCCCGGTCCTGATTATAAGCGTAATCTGAATATACAGGATCATAAAAATCCTGTTGATATGCGGCCGTGCTGCCCAGTGTAATGCTGTCCGTCAGACCGAACTGAAACCGCCCCCCGGAAAAGAAACCGCTAGTGGACCACTCCTGAAAATCCCTGTTGGCTCCAACACCTCCCAGCAAAGCCATGTTTCCGCGACGTAAAAGAGCGTCCGTGGCCACGATTTTTTTCTCGGTAACGGTTCTTGTGCCATCGGGCTCGGTAACAACAATCTTTATAGTGTTCAGGCTGCCAGGGGCCAAACTTACTGCTGGAAATTGGTACAAACCCAGCTCCGGATCCTCGGATAAAGGGATATAAACCTCCTCTGTTTCAATCAAGCGCTCATTGACATAGAGCTCGACAGTCGAGCCCACCCGAGCCATGCCTTCAAAGCTTTGATATCTTTGCTGACTACGCTCAATTCCCGCTTTAAGATCCGGAGATGCTGATCTCAGGCGACTGTCAAAACGAAGTCCCGTCATCTGCACTGTAGGAAAAACAATATCGTTCAGGCCAAAAGTGGAATCTCCCAGCCAAAATCTGGAGCTCCCAACATCTTTTGTCCATTCGACTCTATTCAGCTTTATATCAAAAGAGGTGTCCGAATAACCAGGATCATTCCACACGTGGGCAGGCTGGGAAATCCTCAAAAGGTAACGTCCCCGGACCAAGTTCCCCCAAAACGTCTGTTCCAGAGAATCCAGAACAACTCGGTCCGGGTAATACTGATCCACCGGCTGATAGTTGATCCTGGCCCTGGTTTGCACAAAATCCAGCGCCCAGAATCTCTCTTCCGGTTCAGCGGGAGGCCTCCTCTCTGGGAGCTCCATTTCTAACTCCCTGGTTTGAACTGCAAGCAAAGATTCCCTATCTCTTGTTTGCCACACCGGAAAAAAACGTTCTGTTTCTGCTACATACTCATAAAGTTGAGGCTCCCAGGAAATATCCATGTCCAGGATTTCAGCAACTCTTTCCGGAGGGAGATAAATCTCCCTCTTGAGACTAATATCCGAGAGGGCCTCAATGAATTGCACCGGTTCAAGGTCACCTTCAATTCCAGCCAGACTCCTATCGAGATCCAAAATCCCGTCCTGTACGTGTGGGGTGCTGTACACAACCAGGTTCTCCTGAATCTCGTGCTCTACTCCCAGAATCCTCAAGAGTCTTAGAAAGGGCAAGTAGTGCCTGCCCTCATGGTTAACGAGCACATCCAGGTCATACATATTGACTCTATGCCAGAACTGCTTGCCCTGGAGGGAAAAACCCATCACCTCGGTTTCCGCCTCTGTCCACTCCTGATCAGAGCCATTGTGCTCTCGCGAAGAACTCTCTACTGTATGCTGCCACCCGGTCTGTGATGCATTCTGTTCTGAAGATTCCGACACTGGCGGCAAGGCTGCAGAAACCATGTCCAGGGATGTCCACAGTGGAGCGGCATGGAGAATGAGCAGAAAAAAAATTGCCCAACAAAGGAATTTCCCCATAATGCCGAGCTCCAAACTATGTGATTAAGGAATATAAATTGTTGTGCTTTCCAATCTTTCCAGATTCTTGGCTCTGCATTCAACCCGAAGCTGATACTCCCCTGAGGGAAGCTCGTGGTTGATCAGATTCTCTACCTGAACCCTGGTATTGGGCATGATATAGGTGTGCAGGAATTTTCCGCTTGCAACCTCATCCCCGGCAGCATCAACCAAATCATAATAGCCTTCTGTCATTAACTGCCCCGTGCCTGTATTATGTACCATGGTTTCGAATGTCAGGGCTTGTTCTGTTTTATGGACCTTAAGATCTTTGATTTCAAAATCATACTTCAAGTCGCCGTGACTGGCAAAAATAGGCACTACAATGGCCGGAATAACCGCCAAGGTCATGCTTCTGCCGTGCTGGTCTTCACCTCGAGATATATTGGGCTGCAAAGATTCCAACTCCATTGCGCCCCAGTACAGCTGATCCCGGAGTTGCCCCCTGGGAATGATCACAAAACGCACCCTTTGGCTGCTTTTGGGGGGCAGGGAAAGTTCTCTGGGATTAAATTTGATCCATTCGGACAAGGAGTTCTCATCCGGGGGAATGACCTGAAAGCTACCGTCAGCCCCGAAGGTAAAATGACTGGCCTGAATCCGGTATCTAACAGTGTTGTCTCCAGTATTACTGATGACAAACTGCCCTGAAGGCCTCCCCCTATCGAGGCTGATCTCCAAAAAAGCAGGGGAAATGGACAAGGATCCGTGTGCCACCTCCGCCCCTTGAAAAACGCAAAACAAACAACAAAAACAAAAGCTTAGCAGATATCTGATATATTTGACCATCACTGCCTCCCCAGTATTAACAAGGTTGCCAAAACACTCCATAGAAAAAGAGGGCCGCGATAAAATGTGTATTTTGATCCACGGCCCTCTATTATTTATTCAGTCCAACGCCGGACATTTACATTGGTAGCCATAAAACCGTTTAAGGTTAAGGCATTACCATTGCGGACATTTTTACAAAACCGCTGTATTCGCCCCGGGGCTTTTGCGGATCGTCCTGGTTCCAGGTAAAAGTCAAAATCACGTCTTGGCTGAAGTGATTGTTCTGGGAGCTCTCCAGGCCAAGCTGTTGGGTTACATAGGTGGGGAAACCATTAATATCGCCATTGCCATTTTCGCCGCCATTGTAGGCCAAAGCAGAAGCGGCTGTTCCGAGCGGACTGCCGTGGGTAACATAAACATCAACAGGGACAGCCCTATTTAAAGGAATGGGAGCTACTGCATCGTTGCCCTCGTAGTTGGGATCATTGCCTTTCCACAGATCAGAGGCCTCGGCCCAAATCTTGATTTGCTGGGTGTTGGCATCCACTCTGAACACACACTCGGCAGTGAAGTCACCGGTCTGCACAGTGCCTGCATCCACATGCGCCATTCCAGAGAGGGACACATTAGGATTTACTTGGGCAAAGACATGACTGGTAGCCGAAGCCTCTTCCGCAGCCAATGCTGCTTGGGAGCTCACAAGGAAGAATCCCATGAGCATAACCATAAGAATCAAGACCTTTTTCATTTCAACACCTCCTGATTTAACTGTTAGGACGTTGGACTGATAAACACTATTTCATAAAATCAGGTTCAAGGAGTTATAAAACAGGTTAACCTGATATTGGCTGTATACTCACCTGCAGGCTTTTGCTCCTCTTTTTGATTCCACTCCAGGGACACAAAAACCTCGTGATTGAAAGTCAAAGAGTCCTGGCTGGCAAATTTCAAGATTTCTGTCTTATGGGAACTAAGACCTTGGATGGTGTCACCAGAGCCCACAAATGCCGCATTACGGCTGCCTTCGGCACCTACTGGATCAATCTTGATTCCAGCGGATGTGTTGAGCGGAATTGCCGATACATTCTTGGTTGAGTCAGAAAAGTGCAAATCCGTGGCCTCCACATACATTTGGACTTCTTCAGTATTAGCTATAACTGTGAACACCACATCACAATCAATTCTTCCCATACCAGAAAAATCCAGCAATATTGTAGGCTCCATGGCTTGAACAGCCAGTTCAGTTGCATAATTCACTTTAGCTTGAGCCGTGGAGGACTTTGAATGTGCATTGGCTTGAATCTGCCATCCCATAATGATCACGAAAAACAAAAAATAGCAGGCTATTCTTTTGAATATAATTATAAACATCCTTGTTTGCCTCCACTCTTAGCTTAGATTTTTTGATTGATGCCATCTTCTCACAATCGGGTTACTTGTAAATCAACTAAAAGAATGATTTTTCATCTAATTCCATCATACTAAATTATTAGCCTCAGTATTTGGTTTGATATCTAATAAAATACTGATCCAGATACTGACCAAAAAATTATGCTAATCCTAGAGTATTTTAAGACTTTTGATAGAGCCTCCTCAGTCCGCAAACAGGCAAACTGCCAAGGATGAAAGAACAAAGCTTACCAGCAAGTCGGATCCAATCTTTTTACCCGGACGCACGGGAGAACTTAAAATACCCGGCGCTTTTATAGGCCGGATATTTATATCTTTTACATAGAAGGCTGCTAAGGTATAATAACTGAAACTACTCATCATATTTTATCCAAAATATTCACCGGGTCTTTTTGTGTGCTTCTGCCGGGAGGCTCACCGGTTTTCTTGGCGAGTCTCCGGTACTTGAGAGCTAAAGTAAAAGGAAAATAAAATCAGCTCATCCCGCGGAGATGGATTATGCCCGTTAAGATCCCCATGCACTTGCCAG
>CAZNYT010000105.1:0-6080 GCA_964577315.1 uncultured Desulfovibrionales bacterium | reverse complement strand
AAATAGCTAAAATTCAAATCTATCCCCTAAAGTTCTTTCTCTACAGGACGATAAACGGCAGACAGAGCCGATACCAGAAAAGCCCGTTATAAAAAACATGAGCTAGGCTTAATTAATAAATTCCCCGGTTCTTGGCAACAAAAAATTTTGGAGCTGCTTGCTCCCGAATCTGCGACAAATAGCTAAAATTCAAATCTATCCCCTAAAGTTCTTTCTCTACAGGACGATAAATTGTGTAACAAGGACAAATTGCTACAAGCATACTTTCAGGAGGGATGCCATGTATACCACCGGAGTGAAGGCCTATTTCCAGACCCAAGTAAAAACCACTTCCAAAGAAGATCTCGTAGTTCAGCTTTTTGAAGCCGCGATCAGGTTCCTGCAACAAGCCAAGGACGATATCGAGGCCAAGGACTATTCAGGAAAAGGGGACCGCATCAATCGGGCGCTGAACATCATAAACGAATTGGACTCCAGCCTGAATTGGCAGCAGGGCGGGGAAATAGCAAACAACCTGCACTCCCTGTACTTGTATTGCCGCAAGAGATTGCTGACTGCTAGCTTGAAACTGGATACCGAGATTATCGACGAGGTCAAATCCATACTGGAAAGGCTCTGCTCCAGCTTCAAGGAGATCAGTCGACCTTCACAGGAGTAAAATAAAAGGTGGCAAGCAGGACCCCTTGCCACCTTTTATTCTATCCCCTATTCTTCCTCCCTTCCCGTGACTGGCTCCACCCCGCCGAATATCAGGACTTGATTCCAGGTCCTTATATGGATACAATCCTTTTTTTATGTCATTAAGTTCGGTAACTTCGAGTTACCAAACCATATATCCATTAAGGACCCTTGTATGCGCATTACCTGTCCCAACTGCATGTTTGAGCAAAACGTTCCTGATGAAAAGATTCCGCCCCATGCTCAAAGGGCCACTTGCCCCAAGTGCAAGCATAAATTCAAATTTCGGCAAATAGAACCATCAGAAGAATTCATACTGGAAGATGAACCTGCTACATCGGAGCAAGACTCTTCCCAGTCGGAGCAGGATCCAACCCCTCATACCGGGGAATCCGAGTCCAAACACCAAGAACACAGCCTATGGTCCACCCTGGAGGATATGGGAGAAGGCCCCGAAGAATCTCCCTGGGATCAAAGAGCACATGCAACCAAAGAGAGCTCTGCATCACCGTGGGAAAACCTTCAATACTACGGCTTCTTTCCGGGTTTTTATCAAACAGTAAAGAGAATAATGCTCACCCCTCACGCCTTCTTTCAAAGGTTATCGCTTTGGGGACTGGGCATGCCTCTGGCCTTTTTCATACTGGTATCCTTGATCCAGGCCCTGGCTACCTTTATTTGGAACATGTCCGGGATATTCCCGGCCACTGCCGAACACGGCGCTCCGGGTATGGGCATGGGCATGATGGGAGCTGGCTCTATTTTGATCCTGATCTTTTACCCCCTGTTTATGGCGGCTTGGGTTTTTGTGGCTTCCGGGGTCACCCATGCTTTCCTCTTGGCCTTTCAGGCAGGCAAAAGCGGATTTGAAGGAACTTTCCGGGCCACTGCCTACGGCAGCGCCCCGTTGCTCCTGGCGGTTCTGCCCTTAATAGGCCCTTTTATAGGAGCCCTCTGGTCCCTGGTGGTAACAGTCATCGGGTACAAGTGCATTCACGACACCTATTACAGCCGGGTGGTCCTGGCCTTGATCGCTCCGGTGCTGATCGTTGTATTGCTAGGAACTTTCATGGCGGGAATATATAATTAGCTTTCAATTCTGAAAGCTCAAAGCTAACGTTAACAGTTTGCAACTGTTTATGGTATTTTACCCATAATATTCACCGTATCTTATGCCGGCTTTTTCCGTAAGGCACGGCACGAAAAAATACAGCTTGAATAAAAACAAGGAGTTATTACTATAAGAGGACCTAAAACAACAACGAAACTTATTGCAGAAAAGGCCCGAGGGTTCTTCAAACTGGGCGTAAACTGTGTGAGCGACGTAGGCAGCGTTCATCAAAATCGTAGGTTTAAAAGAAGCTCACCGTTTCTATGTAGCTCCATCCTGATCCTGAATCGGGCTGTCCAGGTACACTAGATTTTGATCTACGCTGCCTTGGAGAGAGTTTTTACGGCCTGTTTGACGAATCCTCGGGCCTGAACAAGGATTTATTACTATAAGAGGCCCCACTGACAGAGCCAGTATCAATTTTCGCCGTTACAATCCCAACCCTAAGGACAAGATATGATCGGAATATCCAAGCTATACTGCGGGGCAGTTGAAGCCTCGGACGCCTTGCGCTACAGCCGGGAAGCCAAGCGCATGCCTTCGCATCTGTTGCAGTTCTCCAAGGACAAAAAACCGGTGGTGGTCTGGAACATGACCCAGCGCTGCAACCTGAAGTGCGTGCACTGCTATGCCCAGGCCGTAGACACCCAAGGAGTGGATGAAATAGGAACTCAGCAGGCCAAGGAAATCATCGATGACCTGGCTGCCTACGGCTCCCCGGTCATGCTCTTTTCCGGGGGCGAGCCCCTGGTGCGCAGGGACTTGACAGAACTGGCCAGCCATGCGGTAGAGTGCGGCATGCGCGCGGTCATCTCCACCAACGGAACTTTGATCACCAAAGCCAAGGCCCAGGAGCTCAAGGAAATCGGGCTCTCCTACGTGGGAATCTCTTTGGACGGGGGACGGGAAGTACATGACCGTTTCCGCGGTGTTCCGGGTTCATTTGATAAGGCCATGCAAGGAGTGGAAAACTGCCAGGCCGAGGGATTGAAAGTGGGCCTGCGCTTCACGGTTAACAAGAGAAACGTGGCTGAAGTGCCCCGAATTTTTCAGATCCTTAAGGACATGGATATTCCCAGGGTGTGTTTTTACCACCTGGTTTATTCCGGGCGGGGTTCGGAACTTATTGGGGAAGCCTTGGACCACCAGGGAACCAGGGAGCTAGTGGATCTGATCCTGGACAATACCCAGGAGCTCTTCGACGCTGGCCGGCCCAAGGAAGTGCTCACCGTGGACAATCACGCGGACGGTCCTTACATCTATTTGCGGCTCTTGAAGGAAAACCCGGAGCGGGCCCAAGAGGTGCACGAGCTTCTACAACTCAACGAGGGCAACAACTCCGGCCGAGGGATAGGTTGTATCTCCTGGGACGGTAGCGTACTCCCAGATCAGTTCTGGAGGCACCAGGTTTTCGGCAATGTCCTAGAGAGGCCTTTCTCGGAAATCTGGGAGGACCCGGGGATTGAGCTCCTCGCCAAGCTCAAGGACAAGAAAAAACACGTCAAGGGCAGATGCTCCCAGTGCCAATTCCTGCAGGTATGCGCCGGGAATTTTCGGGCCCGGGCCGAGGCTTACTACGGGGACATCTGGGCCCCGGACCCGGCCTGCTATCTAACGGACAAGGAAATAGGCATAGAATAACTAATAGGAGGAGGAGATTGTCAAAATTTCACCGCGGTAGAAGGCTGCGCGGATCGCAAGGAATACGGGATCTGGTCCGGGAAACTGAACTAAGCCCCGGGGATCTGGTCCAACCCTTTTTTGTCCTGGAGTCCGACCAGGAGGACATCTCCCGGCCCATCCCCTCTATGCCGGGACAAAACCAGGTAGGCCTAAAAAGCCTGGAACAGGAGGTTTCTCAGGCCCTGGAGCTAGGACTGAAAAGTATTATCCTGTTCGGAATCCCGGAACAAAAGGACGACCAAGCCAGCCAGGCTTACGCTGAAAACGGGATTATTCAACGCGCCGTATCCAGGCTCAAGTACAAGTTCCCGGAGCTGGTGGTCATCACGGACGTATGCCTGTGCGAATACATGGATCACGGGCACTGCGGGGTCATCCAGGACCATAGGATACAAAACGATCCCAGTCTCAGACTCCTGGCCCAAACCGCCCTTTCCCACGCCCGGGCCGGAGCGGACATGGTAGCTCCCTCGGACATGATGGACGGAAGGGTCCAGGCCATCCGCGACAGCCTGGACCAGGAAGGATTTCAGAACCTCCCCATTCTATCCTATGCTGTGAAATACGCCTCGTCCTACTACGGTCCCTTCCGGGACGCTGCCCAAAGTGCACCCGCTTTCGGGGACAGGAGAACCTACCAGATGGACCCAGCCAATTCCCGGGAGGCCCTGCGCGAGGCAGAGGCTGATATCCAGGAAGGGGCGGACATGCTCATGGTCAAGCCCGCCCTGCCCTATCTGGACATAATAAGTTCCTTGCGCCATGCTTTTAACACTCCGGTGGCCGCCTACCAAGTCAGCGGGGAATACAGCCAGATCAAGGCAGCCGGGCTACAGGGCTGGCTGGACGAAAAGAGCGTGGTCCTGGAGTCCGCGACCGCCATGAAACGTGCAGGGGCGGGAATCATTCTCAGCTACTTCACCCGGGATATCTTGAGTTGGCTAGCGGAGGCGGATTAATATGCAGCAGCACACATCTACGGGGGAACAAAGCGCCCCGCCCCTGAGGCTAATCGCCTGGGAGATAACCAAGTCCTGCAATCTGGCCTGCAAGCACTGCCGGGCCGAGGCGCACATGGACCCCTACCCGGGAGAGCTGGATACCTCCCAGGCCAAGGAGCTCATGAACACCTTCCCCGAAACCGGGAACCCAGTGGTCATTTTCACCGGGGGTGAACCCCTGTTGCGGCCGGATATATTTGAGCTCGCCGCCCATGGCCGGGACCTGGGTCTTCGTTGCGTCATGGCTCCCAACGGCACCCTGATCACCCCGGAAAACGCCCGGGAGATCAAGGATGCCGGGATCCAGCGCTGCAGCATTTCCATTGACGGCCCCACTGCCCGGGAACACGACTCCCTGCGCGGTGTGAGCGGGGCGTTTGACCAGGCCATGGCAGGAATAGAATACCTTAAATCCGCTGGGGTGGAGTTCCAGATAAACACCACTGTAACCCGGGACAACCTAGACAAGTTCAAGGACATCTTTCACCTGGCCCAGAACTTGGGAGCAGTAGCCTGGCACATATTCATGCTGGTCCCCACCGGCCGCGGGGCCAAGATCACGGATCAGTTCATTACCGCCCGGCAGTACGAAGAGGTCCTTAATTGGTTCTACGATTTCCGCAAGACCACGGATATGCACTTGAAAGCCACCTGCGCCCCGCACTACTACCGGATAATGCGCCAGCGAGCCCACGAGGAAAACATGGCCGTAACCCGGGAAAACTTTGGCCTGGATGCCATGACCCGGGGCTGTCTGGGCGGGATAGGCTTCTGTTTCATATCCCACGTGGGCCAGGTTCAGCCCTGCGGATACCTGGAACTGGACTGCGGCAATATTAAAAATGTCCCTTTCCCGGAAATATGGCGAGGCTCCCATCGCTTTCAGGAGCTAAGGGATCAGGGCCAGTACAAGGGCAAGTGCGGAGCTTGTGAATTCCACAAGGTATGCGGGGGCTGCCGGGCTAGGGCCTATACCATGAGCGGGGATTACCTGGAGGAGGAGCCCTTATGCTCCTATCAGCCGGAAAAGCTAAAACCCAGGGAATAAAAATACCATATATTCCCAAAAAACAGGGCTACTATGAAAGGCAATAAGCAAGGGCTAAGCGAGACTGACAAAAAGATCCTGGATATCATCCAGACCGATTTTCCCGTCGAACAAAGGCCTTACCTCCGCGTGGGCGAACAGGTGGGTCTTACCCAGGCGGAAACCCTGGCCCGGGTTCGGGCCCTGAAACAAAAGGGGGTAATCAGGCGTATCGGTGCCAATTTCCAGTCCCGGAAACTGGGCTGGCACAGTACCCTATGCGCCGCCTCGGTCCCGGAACACAAGCTAAGGGAGTTCATCCAGGAAGTTAACAGGCACACCGGAGTAACCCACAATTATCTCCGTAATCACAAAAACAATGTCTGGTTTACCTATATCGGCCCCTCCCGGGAAGAGGTACAAAAAAAGCTAAGGGAAATAACAGAAAAGACCGGGATTGAGATCCTGAACCTCCCGGCCAAGAGGATGTTCAAGATCAAGGTGGATTTTCCTATGGATAGTTAGCCTCCAACAACTCCACCCTTTTTTGATGCCTGCCCCCTTCAAATTCAGCTTGCAA
>CAZNYT010000104.1:0-6174 GCA_964577315.1 uncultured Desulfovibrionales bacterium | reverse complement strand
TTTTTTTCTAGCAACACTTTGTTATTTGCTTAAAATATTTCAGTTATACTTTCAATTTTAAAACATAATTTTCATCAAATGTTATAAAGCAATCCAGCTTCTCTTCTGCATCAAGGAAGACCTGTTAGTGCTAGATACCCCTTACTTAAAAATCCCCCGAAACAGCCTTCCAGTGGCCTTACCCGCGGCTCTGCGGCCCACGCGGCGGCCGATGCTGTTCTTGCGCACCGCGTTTATATCCCCCAGGATGCGGGCTATGAAATACAACATGCTGCGCAGTCCCATTTCCGGACCTCCTTTGATTTTGGTTGCAAGTCATGGGTAGCACACCCGCAACGTCATTTTGTGTCGTTGGACGGTTACAATTGGATTAGCCCCAAAAAATACAATTGCAAAAAGTCGAATGCTTATTCTCGATCATTCACTGGCTTTTTTCCATTCCCGAACCTGATTCGAGCGTTTTTTTCCTTGAATCTTAATGATCTTTTCCGGGGCCGCTGAATCATTTTCAGGCAAAGGATCTTTACCTTGGGCATAGCCACAAACTGCCGGATAATCCCTTTTTCAATGCAGTATCCGTCCAGCCAGGGCTGTTCAGGGATGACCAGGTAGTTCTGCGGACTCCTGGATATTCCATCAGACCATGCTTGGCCTGTGACTGCACAGATTTTGCCCGCAGCAATCTTAACGGCAAAGGGATAGCTTGTTTCATAGTAGCTATCACCAAATCTTTTTAAGTGCTGTGTTGGGGGCGTGGTGATCCTCCCGGCAAAAGCACACAAAAAACATGGTGAATAGTTGCGGAACCTTTTACTTTCTTCTTCAGGTCGGGAATGAAGAAAGTTTCCCTAAAGTTCCAGGGTCTGCAGTGCCGTGGGTCACAGCTCGTGGATCTGAAGCTGGTCCGGGTCCAGGGTCTGATTAGCCAGGTCCACCAGGTGGCTGTGGTGGGTAAAGAAGATTACCTGGGTCTTGGGGGTCATCTCCGCCAGTACTCCCAAGGTTTTTGCTGCGCGCTGGTCGTCGAAGTGCACCAGGATGTCATCCACAGTGAAGGGGAAGGGCTGGTTACGTTCCAGGTAATGGATCAACCCTCCAAGACGCAGGGCCAGAAAGAGCTGATCCCTGGTCCCGTCGCTTAGCTCGCTTACCCCGAGACCGGAGCCATCCGGCCTCTGGGCCCTTAGAACTAAATCACCTCTGGAATCGTAGTCCGCGTATATCCCGGTCAGAGAACCCAGGGTTATCCGGTTTACGAATTCCCCGGCCTGATTCAGGACCGGTCCCTGGTTGGCCGACCGAAAGCGCTCCATCTCCGAATCCAGAATGGTCTGGGCCAGGGTCAGCTGGATGTACTCCCGGGTTTCCTGCTCCAGCTCAGCCCGGATTTCCTGGATCTCCTGCTTGATCTCCGCCGCCCGGGAAGTACCGTCCATGGCTCGGAGATCCTTTTGCAGGGTGGCGATTTCGCTGGTGATTTCGTCCCGCTCCCTCTCCAGTTCGTGTTTCTCTTGTTCCAGTTCCTGCAGCTGGGATTCCAGCTCATGGGACTGGAAGGCCCCGGCCTCGGCAGTGAAGGTCTCCAGGTCCTGTCCTTCGGCCAGCTCCTGAAGGGAGGATTCCTGGCTCTGCAGCTCCTTGCGTGTATCCTCCTTTTGTTTGGATTTTTCCTCCACTCCGGGAAGCTCTTCCGGGTCATCCGTTCCCGCTTCCCGGCACAGCTGCTCCAGTTCCCTTTCCCACGCCTGGATCCTGGATTCCAGTTTTTCCAAGTTGGACTGACCCTGGCGCAACTCTTTTTCCATCTGGCGCTTAAGGGAGGTCTTTTCCTGCTCCTGCTCCAGTTCACGTCCCAGGATGGCCAGCATCTCCTCGGGCTGGGCCTTGTCCCGCTGCCATTCCAGCTCATGGCAAATTTCGTCCACCTGGGCCTGGAAGTCCAGCAGCTTGTTCTCCAGTTCGCTTTTTTTGTTCCTTAGGTTTTGAAGCTGGTTCCAGGTGGATGAAAGCTCCTGGCGGATCTGGATCTCCTCCAAGACGGATTCAGTATCGTTTGCCGGGTCAAGCCCCAGCGGTTCCAGGGAACCGGCCCATTTTTCCCGCCATTTTCCAAGCTTTCGTTTGGCTTGTCTGGATTTGCTGCCCGCTTGTAACAAGTTTCTCTTGGCACTGTTTATTTCATGCTCCCAACTTTCCTGCGCGGATCTGGCTTCCCGGGCCTCTGCCCTTATTTTTTCCAAAAGCTCGGCCAGGGCGGATAGCTCAGCAGGACCTGGGCCTTGATAGCCGGTGTCTTCCAGGGCCTGCATTCCTTCCCGGTGCAGGTTGTTTATTCTCTCCCGGGTCTGTTCCAAGTCCCCGGCCAAGGACTGTTTTTCCCGGTATATCCGGGAGATCTCCTGGACATTGCTCAACCAGGTCCGCATTTCCCTGGGGGAAAGGGGGGTGATGCCAGCTTCGCCCCATAGGTCCTGCCACTTTTGCTGTGTTGTATCATGTTCCTGCCTGGCCTTTTGGTATTCCTTCCTGGCTTGCTCCAGCTTTTCTTCCCAGGCCCTGATCTGTTCCTGCAGGGACTGAATCCTGGCCAGTTCCTTGGATTTATCCAGCATGGAATCCGCGGTTTCATCCACCCGGTGCATGATCTGTTCAAAACCCGAGGCCAGATCCCGGCCCCCGCCGATATTATCCAGGAAATCCCGGATTTCCGCGGGGTCTTCGTGTTTTTCCAGCCAGGCCTTTTGAACCAACCGCCAGCCCTGATCCCTCACGGTGCGCAGAGAGTGCAGGGTCTCCGGCTGGGGCAGATCTTCCCGGCTCAGCGAGTTCAACTGCTCCCTGTAGGAGGCAATACTTTTTTCCGTCTCCCGCACTTCCCTGAGGGCGGATTCCTGGTTCTGCCCGGCCTGCAGGAGCTCATCCTCCATGCGCTGAACGGTTTCGGGCAAGGGGAGGGGCAGGGATAAAAGCTGCTCTACCTTCCCGGTCCACAGCCCCAGGGAACTGATCCTGGTTTCCAGTTCCCGGTCCAGGTCCTGGATCTGCCGCTCAAGATCCCGTCTTTTTTCTTCCAGGTCCCCGGCGGATGCCAGCCTTCTGCAGGTGGTTTCCAGGTAATCCATCCGGGGAATGCTGGGAACGGATTTGAGGCCTAGGCGGGCGTTTTTCAGTTGTTTGGCGTAGTCCCGCAGGGATTGTCTGGCCTGGTTCATCTGTTCCATTAGGACTGCCCGCTCCCGGGCCAGTTTCTGGATTTGGGAATGCTGCTTCTGGCTAAGCCCCAGTTTCTCCAGTTCTCGGTGGGAAAAAGATCTGCCCAGCAAAGCGCACTTTTCCCGGATAGTCAGGTTCAGGTTATGCTCCTGGGCTTTAATCTGTTCCAATTCCTCCCGGGACTGAGAGATCAGGGCCACTTCCTTTTGCAGGGAATGGATGCGGGGCTGTAGATCCAGCAGGTCCTGGCGGATAGTGATGTTTTCCAGGTCCCGCTTCAGTCCCTGGATTTCCTGGTTTAGCCTTTTTCTTTCCTGGTAGCCGTGTTCCAGGTCGGCGCGGATCTTCTGCCTGCGGCTGGTGAAATCCTGCTCCAACAGGGGCACGGACTTGAGTTCCTCCCATTGCTTGAAAAGCTCCGAGCGCCTGGCCATGCAGGGCAGGGCCTTCAAGAACCTGGAATACTTGCTGCGCTTGGCCTCCAGCTCCCTTAGCCTGGAGATTGTTTCCCTTTTTTGTCCCTGTTTTTCTTCCAGTGCGGAGTTAAGGCGCTGCCACTGCTCCGGATGGACCGAGACCTGGCGCAGTTCCTGGTTTAGCTGGGAGAGGCGGGATTTCTTCTGCATAACAGAGGTGGTGGATGCCCTGGGGCGGAAGAGCTTGTCCCTTTGGTTTTGCAGTTCCTCCTGGATTTTGCGCATGTGCAGAATCCCCGAGGCTGCGGAAAACAGGGCCTGGCTCAGCTGTCCTCCAGCCTGGAGGAGGTCCTCGCCCCCGGCCCGCAACCGGTCGTGGCTGATCCCGAACAGGCTGGAGAACATTTCGCTGTTCATCCCGGAGAGAAGCCGGGACATACGTCCGGTATCCACCGGCTGGTTGGATGCGTCCACCAGATCGTTCTTGCGCCTCTTGTAGCGGGTTAGGTCCAGGATCTCGCCGCTTGGGAGCCTCAAGGTGGCTCCCACTGCCAGGTCCTTGTTCTGGTGCAGGAAGCCGTCCCTGGCCTGGTGCTCGAATCCAAAGAAAAAGCGGCTCAGGGCGCGCAGGGCGGTGCTTTTCCCGGCCTCGTTGGGGCCGAATACCATGTGCAGTTTGCCGTCCGAGCCAAGATCCAGCTCCTTGTCCCGGAAGTGACCGTATGCCTTGAGTCTTAGTTTGTCGATCTTCATATGGGGTGCTGGAGAGTTAAAAGTTATCAGTTAATTGTTAATAGTTGAAGAAAAAGCTTCATGATTTCAGGGGTTTATATACTAAGAACATCAGGAGATTTGATATTTTTAAAAATGCAATAAATTCAAAGTGTTGCACGAGAACTTTTGACAGTCCAGATGGGGTGACGCGGAGTTAGAAGTTGTCCCAGGGCATTTTTTGGGCCATGAGAGTGATAAGTATGTCCCGGGCCCGGGACAGGAAAATTTGCCTTTGTTCCGGATCCTGCAGGTCGGGCAGGTCTATGCCGGTGCCTGCCAGCTTGGCCCTTAGATCGGTAAGATCCGGGCCCAGTTCCTGTAACTTGTCAGGATCCTGCTGTAAGCGGTCAATGTAGTGGATTAGATCTCCCAACGGGGAATGGCTTTGCCGGAGCTCCTCCCAGTCCAGTGCCGGGGTGGTTTGGTTCAGGATCTTTTCCACCCAGATGGTTTGCCCGGAGATATCCATGGCCAGGTTCCGGATTTCGGCCTGGATCTGGTAAAAGTCGTGGTTGATCTGGGCATAAGCAGGAGTGGGGCCAACCAGGATTATCCGCACTGCCAGGAGTCTTTCCCGGTCCCGGTTGTCTATTAAGTCCTTTAGTCTTTGTCCCAGGAATTCGAGTACCTGGGATTGGGACTCCAGGTTAGATACGTCCACCTCCAGGGTCACCCAGCGCAAGACATCCAGCTCCACGCGCTCTATATCCATCTCCCCAGAAGAGCGAGTGATAATGTGCATGCAGCCCTTGCCGCCGGGTTCGCGGATGTGGCGGCCCTGGATGCAGCCGCTGAAGATAATGGGAGGGTCTCTATTAATGATGTCGTGGCGGTGGATATGGCCCAGGGCCCAGTAGTCGTAGCCCTTGGCCAGGAGCTGGTCCGGGGTGCACGGGGCGTAGCCGCTGTGTTCCGGGGTGCCGGACAGCGAAGTATGCAAAAGGCCGATGTTGAACATGCCAGGTACCGGGTCCGGGTAATCCGGGACCAGGTTGTCCAGGACCGCTTCCCGGTCGTAGCTTTGGCCGTGTACAGCCACTCCCAGATCCGGGAGCTTCCAGGTTTCCGGATGCCGGGAGGAAAAGGTATACACGTTGTCCGGTAGATTCAGGGACTTGGTCATCCGGTTCTGGGCATCGTGATTGCCTCGGATGAGCGCCACCCGGGTGCCGGCTTCCCTGAGTCTGGACATTTGCCCGGAAAAATGCAGAAGGGTCTGAAAATCCGGGCAATCACCGTCGTATAAGTCCCCGGCTATGAGCAAAAGCGGGATGCGGTGCTCCAGGATATACTCTATCAGGTTGGACAGGGCCTTGCGGGTGGCCTCCCGGATTTCCCGGGCCGGTGCCCCCTCGTACCTGCTTAGCCCGTGCAGGGGACTATCCAAGTGGATATCTGCGGCGTGGATGAATTCAGGCATAATTAAAGCAGAATATCAATCCCGGTCCCGCAGTTCAAGTCTAACCAGTCTAACCCATAAAGATTCAGCGCAATCGCATTATTCCGCGAGCTTCTTGGCGATTTCTGCCACATGCCTGCCCTGGAAGCGGGCTCCTTCCAGCTCATTCTCCGAGGGTATCCTTTCACCTCCGCTCCCGGCTATGGTGGAGGCCCCGTACGGTGAGCACCCGGTGATTTCGTCCTGTTTCATCTGGCCGGGGAAGGAGTAGGGCAGCCCGGCCACGAGCATGCCGTGGTGGAGCAGGGTGATATGAAAGCTTAAGATAGTGCTTTCCTGCCCTCCGTGCTGGGTGGCGGTACTGGTGAACAC
>CAZNYT010000103.1:0-6204 GCA_964577315.1 uncultured Desulfovibrionales bacterium | reverse complement strand
CCAAGAAAACCGGTGAGCCTCCCGGCAAATGCACGCAAAAAGATCCGGTGAATAGTTTGGTGAATAGTTGTCTCAAATTCAAAATTCTGGAATTCAGGTATGCAGGAATTTCGGGATTGATTGCCCTTGCGCTTGGGGGCAGGAATGACCGCAGGAGTGGTAGTTGATAAATTCGGGTTCTACAAATGCAATAAATCCGGAGAGTGGCAAGAAAATTTTGGACTGTTCAGACAAGATGAAGGACTCAGGATTATGGGCGAGATAAACAAGGTGGTACTGGCCTATTCCGGAGGTTTGGATACCTCGGTAATACTTAAGTGGATCCAGAACCGGTACAATTGCGAGGTGATCACTTTTACCGCGGATCTGGGCCAGGAAGAGGAACTGGAGGGGCTGGAGGAAAAGGCTCTGGCCACCGGGGCTTCCAAGGCCTATATCGAGAATTTGCAGGAGGAGTTCGTTAGGGATTTTGTCTTCCCCATGTTCCGGGGCGCGGCTCGGTATGAGGACAAGTACCTCCTGGGCACATCCATTGCCAGGCCCCTGATAGCCAAGCGCATGGCTGAAATCGCCCGGGAAGAGGGTGCCCAGGCCCTGGCCCACGGGGCCACAGGAAAGGGCAATGACCAGATACGCTTTGAACTGGCAGCCATGGCCCTGGAACCTTCTTTGCAGATAATCG
Source organism: uncultured Desulfovibrionales bacterium (assembly GCA_964577315.1). GTDB lineage: Bacteria > Desulfobacterota > Desulfovibrionia > Desulfovibrionales > Desulfonatronovibrionaceae > Desulfonatronospira. The sequence goes on along the minus strand of CAZNYT010000103.1, from coordinate 5,522 downwards.
CTCCCTGGCGGGAGTGGGACCTGCACTCCAGGACCGAGTTGTTGGATTTTGCCCGGAAAAACAATATTGCCGTCTCCGGGGACCAGGAAAAGCTGTACAGCTGTGACCGGAATCTAATGCACCTTTCCTTTGAGGGCGAGGAGCTGGAGGATCCCTGGAGCGAGCCGGGCAGGGGGAGCTACTACCTGGCGGTTCCCCCGGAAGAAGCACCGGATAGTCCGGAGGTGATCACTCTGGGGTTCCAAGGGGGCAATCCAGTCAGCCTGGATGGAGAGCGCCTGGAGCCGGTGCAGCTGATAAAAAGGCTTAACCAACTGGGAGGCAAGCACGGCATCGGGCGGCTGGACATGGTGGAAAACAGGTTTATTGGCATGAAGTCCAGGGGTGTTTATGAAACTCCGGGCGGGACCATCATATACCAGGCCCACCGGGACCTGGAGGGACTCTGCCTGGACCGGGAGAGCTTGCATATCCGCAATGAGATGGTGCCCAAATATTCCCGGTTGATTTACAACGGATTCTGGTTTTCTCCGGAAAGGGAGGCCATGCAAGCCCAGATGGACAAGATCCAGGAAAACGTTACCGGCGAGGTGCGCCTCAAGCTTTACAAAGGCGGGATATACCCCCTGGGCAGGCGCTCCAGGTATTCCTTGTACCAGCCGGAGCTTGCCACTTTCGAGAAGGACCAGGTTTTTGATCAGCAGGATGCAGCCGGTTTTATCCGGCTCCAGGGTCTAAGGCTAAGGACCGTGAACAGCGTCAGGAAAAGAACCTAGGATTTATGATCCTGGGAGCATAAAATTATACTTGATTGATGACAATGCACGAAAAAAAAGGTGAGAAGCTCTGGGGCGGCAGGTTTGCAAAAGAGACTTCCTCCCTGGTGGAGGATTTCACGCAATCCCTGGATCAGGACGTGTACCTGGCTTTGCAGGATATAGCTGGTTCCAGGGCGCACGCCCGTATGCTGGCCGACCAGGGCATACTGGCTCCAGAGGATCTGGACAGTATATTGTCCGGGCTGGACAAGATCCGGGAAGAGATTGAACTGGGCGAGTTCCAGTGGGATCCCGGCCTGGAAGACGTGCACATGAACGTTGAAAAGCGCCTGACCCAGTTGGTGGGTTCGGCAGGGCAAAAGCTGCATACCGGCAGAAGCCGCAACGATCAGGTGGCTCTGGATTTCAGGCTATACGTCTCCCAGGCCCTGGAGCACTGGCAGGGTGAGCTTCAGGGACTGATAGCGGTTCTGCTCCGGCAGGCCGAGAAGCACCGGGAGACCTTGTTGCCAGGATACACCCATCTACAACCCGCCCAGCCGGTTTCCCTGGCCCAGCATTTGCTTGCTTATGCCCAGATGTTTCGCAGGGATTATGAACGCATACAAGGGGCCATGCCCGGCATAAAGGTTTCTCCTCTGGGGGCTGCCGCCCTGGCTGGGACCACTTATTCCCTGGATCCGCATCAGGTGGCAGAAGAGCTTGGATTTCACGGGGTTTTTGCCAACAGCATGGATGCGGTAAGTGATCGGGATTTTGTTTTGGAAGGCCTTTTTATTGCCTCCATGATCATGACGCATTTGAGTCGGCTGGGAGAAGAAATTATACTCTGGTCAAATCCGGGTTTCGGATTTATAATACTCCCTGAAGCCTACGCCACCGGTTCCTCGATAATGCCCCAGAAGAAAAACCCCGATGTGGCCGAGATCGTCCGGGGTAAGACCGGCGGGGTTTTAGGTAGTCTCATGGCCCTGTTTACCACCATGAAGGCCCTCCCCCTGACCTATAACCGGGACATGCAGGAAGACAAGGCGCCCTTCATCCAGGCCCACAAGAGCGTGAGCGCCTCCATGCAGGTTGTATCCGGAATGATGGCAGAGGTGGAGTTTGACTCTAATCGAATGCTGCAGGCCCTTAAAAAAGGTTTTTTGAACGCCACCGAGTTGGCGGACTATCTCACGTCCCGAGGGGTGCCCTTCCGCAGCGCCCATCAAATCACCGGCCAAGCCGTGGCTTATGCGGAGCAGAAAGGGCAGGGTCTAGAGGATTTGTCCTTGGAGGAATTGCGGTATTTTTCCGAATGGATAGAGGGAGACGTATTTCTGGTCCTGGATTACCAGGAGGCGGTAGCGCGCAGAAAGAGCCCCGGAGGAACCGGGCCGGAGCCGGTGGAGGTCCAGATCCGGGACTTAAGAAATTGGTTGGATAAAAAAAATGGCGGAAGCGTATAGGAGTCGAACCTACCGAACGGCGCTAACCGTTCCACTGGATTTGAAGTCCAGGCGCCACACCGGTGACGTAACGCTTCCGCAATTTTGTAATGTAACACTAACTCGGTTTTTAGGCAAGAGATATTGAATCGGGTGTGAGCAAAATGTGGAACCCATGTATGCGGTGCAAGTCAAAATAGATTTTACCTGTTTTTTGGAGGTTAAAAGTTGAGCACTTTCTATAAAAACCTTTTGCTCTGGGCCACCATCTCCCTGGTGTTGATCCTTGTATTTAACATGTTCAACCAGCCCCAGGAAGAGCAGCTCAGGCTAACATATACAGAATTGCTGCAAAAGGTGGAGCAGGGAGAGGTGGTCGCAGCCAAGATCAAGGGCCAGGAAGTTACCGGGGTGTTAACGGATGAACAAAGGTTTACCTCTTATCACCCTGATGATCCCAACTTTGTGGATAAGCTCCTGGCAAACAATGTCCAGGTGGAGGCGGAGCCCAAGGATGAAGGCTCCATGCTTATGACTGTCCTTATTTCCTGGTTCCCCATACTTCTGCTCATCGCGGTCTGGATTTTCTTCATGCGCCAGATGCAGGGCGGCGGAGGAGGCGGCAAGGCCATGTCCTTCGGCAAATCCAAGGCCAAGTTGATGTCCCAAGAGGATTCCAATGTGAGATTTGCCGATGTGGCAGGAGTGGACGAGGCCAAGGAGGAACTGACCGAGGTGGTGGATTTCCTTAGCGATCCCAAGAAGTTCACCCGTCTGGGTGGTCGCATTCCCAAGGGGGTTCTTCTGGTAGGCGGACCTGGCAGCGGCAAAACCCTTTTGGCAAGAGCAGTGGCAGGCGAGGCCGGGGTGCCCTTTTTCTCCATATCCGGATCGGATTTTGTGGAAATGTTCGTGGGAGTAGGGGCTTCCAGAGTCCGGGATTTATTCTCTCAGGGCAAGAAAAATGCCCCTTGCCTGATATTCGTGGATGAGATCGATGCTGTGGGACGTCAAAGAGGGGCTGGCCTGGGTGGCGGACATGACGAGAGGGAACAGACCCTGAACCAACTCCTGGTGGAAATGGACGGGTTCGAGTCCAATGAAGGGGTTATTCTCATAGCCGCAACCAACCGCCCGGATGTGCTGGATCCTGCACTTCTCAGGCCCGGTCGCTTCGACCGCCAGGTCGTGGTGCCCAACCCGGATTTGGCTGGGCGCAAACACATTCTGGAAGTCCATAGCCGCAGGACCCCCCTTGCCCCAGGGGTGAACATGGAGGTGATAGCCCGCGGCACTCCGGGATTTTCCGGTGCGGATCTGGAAAACCTGGTCAACGAGGCAGCCCTGAATGCGGCCAGGCAGGGCAAGGAACAGGTGGGTATGGAGGACTTCGAGGAAGCCAAGGACAAGGTCTTGATGGGCAAGGAAAGGAGAAGCGTGATCCTAAGCGAAGAGGAAAAGAAGACCACCGCCTATCACGAGGCAGGACACGCCCTGGTTGCCAAGCTGCTGCCGCGAACGGATCCTGTGCACAAGGTTTCTATTATACCCCGGGGTCAGGCTCTGGGGGTAACCATGCAGCTGCCTGAGGCGGAAAAACACAATTATTCCAAGAGCTACCTGGAAAACAGCCTGGCTGTTCTTCTGGGAGGCCGCGTGGCAGAACAGCTGGTGTTCAATCAGATGACCACCGGGGCGGGCAACGACATAGAGCGCGCTTCCAAGATGGCCAGAAAGATGGTTTGCGAGTGGGGTATGAGCGAGACCCTGGGGCCGCTTTCCTTTGGGGGCAAGGGAGACGAAGTTTTCCTGGGCAGGGAATTTGTGCAGCACAAGGAGTACAGCGAGGATACTGCCAAGCTCATCGACGCAGAGGTGAAAAAGATAGTCCAGGAAGCCTACGACCAGGCCCAGATGCTGCTCAAGGAGAACATGGAGGTATTGCACAAGATGTCCGAGGCCCTGTTGGACAGGGAAACCTTGTCCGGATCCGAGGTAGATGCCCTGATTCGGGGAGAGGAGTTGCCTCCCTTGGAGGAAAAGCTTTCCAAGGATACTGACAAGGACTCATCAGACAAAGATGGATCCAGGGATACGGAGCAGGGCGGAGATGACTCCGGGGATTCCGGGCAGGATCAAGACAGTGATGAACAGCACCGGGAAGATGGCGGATTCAAGATAGAACCTTGAAGCCTAAATGCCGAATTGCAAGGGCGCGTTATGCCTGAATGGTCTGTACGCGGAGGGGAAACCATCGGTCCCGCCCCCTTCTTGATAGCAGGGATAGTTAATATCACCCCGGACTCTTTTTACGACGGGGGGCTTTACCAAGACTCCTTAGTCGGGGCAGAACACGGATGCCAGCTTTGGGAAGAGGGCGCGCATGTACTGGATTTGGGCGGCGAAAGCACCCGTCCCTTTTCCCAGCCCATAGATTCTGAAACTGAACTGGGCCGTGTGCTCCCGGTTCAGGAGAAAATTCTGGAAACCTATCCGGACGCCCGTATCTCCATCGACACCTACAAGGCGGAGGTGGCGGATCAATGCCTGCAAGCGGGGGCAGTAGCCATTAACGATATTTCGGCCTGCCGTTTTGATCCCCCTTTGCTGGATGTGCTGCTTCAGTACCAGCCTGGATACGTGCTTATGCACACCCTGGACCACCCGGAGAACATGCAGAAGAATCCCCGGTACCGGGACGTGATTTCGGAGCTCATGTCCTTTTTTGAAGAGCGGCTTGCCTACTTGGTCCGGGCGGGTCTGCCCGAGGAGAATATTGTACTGGATCCGGGCATCGGATTCGGCAAGACCTTGGAGCACAATCTGGAAATCCTAAGAAATATAAACCAGTTCCACCGATTGGGTCGCCCTTTGTTTATGGGGCTGTCCTACAAATCCCTGTGGGGGAAGCTCCTGGACCTGGAGCTTCAGGATCGGGGACTGCCCACCCAGGTGGCCACAGCCCTGATGGCTTCCAGGAACGTAGGTATTCACAGGGTGCACGACGTCCGGGCCACTAGGGATACCTTGCGAATCGTGGAGAGCTTGAGTTAAAAATTGCGTAACCTTTTAACTTTAACTGTAACTATTCACCAAATCTTTTTGCGTGCCGTGCCTCCCGGCTCGCGCTTTTCTAGGCTCGGCTTACGGGGGCATTCCTGCCCCCACCGGACTCTTGGCTCTGTGCACCTTCTTGGATGTGACTGCAAAAAGTCATTTTTGCAGTCACAGGAGTCAGGAGACAGGGGTCAGTAGTCAGTAAAAGCAAAGAGTTATGAGTTTGATTCATTGCTGAATAATTCATGATCCGACT
>CAZNYT010000102.1:0-6432 GCA_964577315.1 uncultured Desulfovibrionales bacterium | reverse complement strand
CCTCCTGGGTGGATCATTTTGACTAACCTCCCTGATCCCGCTTAAAAGCCATTGAAGAACTGACAACAGGCATCTACTATTCAATTGCAATGCAGTTATTCAGAAAAGCTTGCTTTACATCATCCTGGACTGAGACTTTTGACCATCTTGTAGCCGTCCATTACGAAACCCCCGCCGATATCCTGGACCACGGAGCCGGAGTTGAAAAAACCCGTGCGTTCGTAAAAGGATATAGCGCCGTGGTTGTTCTTGTTCACGGTGAGCCACAGCCTTGTCAGTCCTGCCTCCAGGCAGACGTTTTGGGCGTGTTCCAAGGCCTTCCTGCCCAGTCCCAGGCCTCGCAAATCGGATATAACATAAATCTTGCTCAGCTGGGCGCTGTCCTTTTCCGGTTTAAGGGCTAGATATCCCGCCTCCCGGCCCTGGTGGTAAACCAGGTAGTACCAGTATCCCTCCCGGATTTGTTCCCGGATAGCTTCAGGGGTTTGCAGATTGCCCAGCATGTAATCTACTTGGGACTGTCCTATTATAGGGGTATAGTGCTCCTTCCAGATCCTGAAGGCCAGCCTGGATACGCTTTGCATTTGCTCCCAGGTGCTGACCGCAACGATTTCGGTCATAACGAGCGCTGCTCCTGGTTTTTGCGGTGAGTGAAATGTCCTAAAGTTTAACGTAAAATATGGTGAATAGCTGCAGTTTAACAAGGTCTTTTGTTTGCCTGGATCATAACCTTTTATTTCCTGGGGGGCAATCCAGGATGCCCAGTAGGCTGTAGTCAGGGATCAATATTTCTGGCATCCGGCACCCAGAGAAGCTGAGTGCCGGGAAAAGTTCAAGCCAGTAGTAGAGGATTCATATAAGTTTTTTGGCTTTTTCGGCTACGTACACTTGAGCTGAAGAGCCAAAGAGATTTGGTGAATAGTTGCCTTTTGTTGAAAATCTTTCACTCTGACTTTTAGCAGGGGCACCCGGGAGGTTGAATCCAAAAGTTCTGTTTTGTTGAAAACTGTTTTGATTTCAAGTAGGCAAGAACTCATGGCAGACAATTTCAAAGAGGGACTTACCGAGGTTGTTCAAGCAGTGCTGCCCATTACCGGGGTGGTTATCCTGCTGCAGGTGCTCCTTATTTCTATGCCCTGGGAAGAATTCGCGCGTTTCTTGTTCGGAGTGCTCCTGGTAATGGCCGGGCTGCTTTTTTTCCTGCAGGGCGTGAAGATCGGGCTTTTGCCCATGGGGGAAGCCATTGGGGCTGAGCTTCCCAAGCGGGGCTCCATGGTTTTTTTGCTCTTTTTTGCCTACATCCTGGGCTTTACAGTGACCATGGCCGAGCCGGACGTATGGGTGCTGGCCTCGTACGTGGATACAGTATCCGAGGGCATGGTTAGCCGCTACATACTGGTCCTGTTCGTGGCCATCGGGGTTTCTATTTTTGTTACCCTGGCCATGCTGCGCATAGTGCTGAACATTCCCATTGCCTACATTTTCGCCGGGGGTTATGCCCTGATCCTGATCCTTTCCTATTTCACTCCAGCAGATTTTGTGCCCATCTCCTTCGATGCCGGCGGTGTGACCACTGGCCCGGTTACTGTGCCCTTTATCCTGGCCCTGGGACTGGGGGTGACCGCTGTGCTGGGAGGGCGGTCCAGTTTTTCCGACGGGTTCGGCCTCATTGGGCTGGCTTCCATTGGACCGGTACTTAGCGTAATGATTCTGGGGATGTTGTACTCATGACCGAATTGATTCTGGAATTTCTGGATTTCAGGCACGTCCTGTCCGAGGTCCTGGTGGCTGTGGGCCCCTTGATCGCTTTTTTTGTCTTTTTCCAGGTGGTGTACCTGAGATTGTCCCGGGAATATGTGATCAACCTGTTCAAGGGGGTGCTGCTGGCAATACTCGGTCTCTGCCTTTTCCTGCAGGGGGTCCAGGTGGGCTTTTTGCCGGTGGGTTCCGAGATGGGCGAGATCATGAACCAGTTTGAGCAATTGTGGATACTTATGCCCATAGGTTTTGTCCTGGGTCTGGTGGCCACCATTGCCGAGCCTGCAGTGCGCATATTGTGCTACAACGTGGAAAGGGCCTCCGCCGGAGGGCTAAGGCAAATGTTCATGCTGCTTACCCTCTCCCTGGGTGTGGGTATATTCGTGGCCCTGGGCATGGGCAAGATCATTTACGGGCTCTCGATTTATTATATTCTGGTGCCGGGCTATATATTGGCCCTGATAATGATGAAGTTCAGCGAGCAGTCTTTTATCTCCATTGCTTTTGACGCCGGTGGTGTGGCTACCGGCCCCATGACCGTGACCTTTGTCATGGCCATTGCCCTGGGCCTGGCCGAGGCCATGGAGGGGCGCAGCGCAGTGCAGGACGGGTTCGGTCTGATAGCCCTGGTGGCCCTGGCTCCGATCTTGTCCGTCATGACCGTGGGTGTGCTCTTGAATCTCAAGAAAAGGAGAGAGGGATGAATACTGAAAATTTTGACCTTATTGTGAGCATAGTGAACAAGAATTCTTCCGAGAATATTATCAAGGCCTCCAAAAGGGCGGGAGCAGAGGGTGGGACCATCATTTACGGCCGGGGAACCGGGGTGCGGGAAACCAAGACCCTGTTCGGGATCCCTATAGAGCCGGAAAAGGAGGTGGTCCTCACCATTGTTTCCCAGGACATCAGCGACAATGTCCTGGATACCATTGTCCGGGACTGTGAGCTGGACAAGCCCGGGGCAGGCATTGCTTTCATGGTAGAGCTGAAGAAGGTGGCCGGGATCTGTCATCTTTGTCAGCCCGATTTCGGAATTGAAAAGTAAGGCCCTTGCCTGGGTTTTTGCGTTGCGTTCCCCCTGAGGCAATATGTTTCGTCTAGCCCAGGCATGGGATACATGTCTTGCCTCCTGGCCTGCTTGACATTTTTGTATGTCAGGCCGGTCCTCGCCTGTCAATTTCGCTGTTTCCCCTGCCTGAAAATCCTTTGCATTTTTGTAAAACTACAAGGATCATTTTGACAAGAATGTACAATCTGTTTCCGTGCAAACCGGCTTTGCTGTACAGCCTGGGGTTATAACTTGCTCGGGTAGCTTGGCAATTGTGTCTAGGTCCGGAATTTGCAAAAATATTTGAAAAAAGCAAAACCAAGACTTGTGCAATTTTGTCCAACTGGGGTGGTATGTTTGGAAATAAACCAAATTACAACCTTTAGGCGCATAACCAAGGAGGTGGCGCATGGCATACAACTGGGGACCGCACTACATTGTTCCTTCCGAGGTGTTGCAGAGTTATTCCGGTAGGGTACTGCTCCGGGAATACCTGGACAGGGATCTTTTGCGTCAGGAGCTCTCAGAGCTAAGCATCCAGGGCAGTATCGTGCAGATATCCAATCCCTGGTATTTCCGGAAAAAGGACCAAGGCTCCTGGGTCAAGATCGGAGAGTCCCAAGATGAGAAGAACAATTTCCCTGTTCGGTGGGATACCACTGAGCTGGAAAACGGCAGGTACGAAGTCATGGGGTTCATGCACGTTTATATCCAGGGCCAGGGCAGGGAGATTATTCTCGCCCGGAGCAACACGGTGGAGGTCGAGATCCAGAATTGATTCCGGGGCGTATTTGCCAAAAAAGTTAACATCCGGTTTTGCTTTTTGCATGTATTGCAGCAAAACTGGGCGTGAGTGCTGCCACTGTTAGCTCTACTCGTGCTGCGCTGATCTTTTGTTCGGGATTTGCCTTTCCTGCGGGGAGCTTTGTCCGGAGATTTTCCAGTCTAATGAAAATGTCCAGAAGCTTAGCTCGTCAAGCCGGAAGGTGAGGATAGAGTTGAGGGAGGCCATAGGGACCTGGATGGGGTGATTTTTTGGCAATAGGAAGAGACGGAACTAACTGCCCCAGATGGACAAGAAAAGTTCTCCTACAGTTTGTTCCGGCCCACCAGCGTGCGGAATCGCGGTGGGCCGGGGAGGTCTTGAGGCGGATCAGCTGCCTTTTACGCCTTTGGCAATGCGCTCGCCAACGTCTGGGTCAATGTTTTTCCAATACTCCAAGGCCCGCTCCAGGACAGGTTCGGACACTCCTTTTGTGAGATGTCCCACCACGTTGGACACCAGTCTCTCGCGCTGGGCCTCGTCCATTACTTCCCGGACCAGGGTGCCGGGCTGGCCAAAATCATCGTCGTCCCTGCGCAGGGTGTAGGCGTTCCGGATGAACTCGCCGCTGGCTTCCCACACAGTTTCTTCAGGATAGCGTTCTGGGTCTGCCTGGGCACCGCCCTTGGTGTTCGGGGCGTAAACAGGATCTGTAACGTTGTCCATGCGCATCCTGCCGCGTTGGCTGTAGCTGTGTACCGGAACCTTGGGGCGGTTGACCGGGATCTGCTTGTAGTTGACCCCCAGGCGGGCCCGGTGGGCATCGGCGTAGGAAAAAAGCCTGGCCTGGAGCATCTTGTCCGGGCTGGGGCCGATTCCGGGGACGAAGCTGTTGGGCTCGAAGGCAGCCTGTTCGATCTGGGTGTGAAAGTCCGTGGGATTTTGGTTCAGGGTGAGGCGTCCCACCTCATGCAGGGGGTAGTCCCCTTGCGGCCAGACCTTGGTCAGGTCGAAGGGGTTGAAGCGGTAAGTCTCAGCATCCTTGAAGGGCATGAGCTGTACATAAAGGGTCCAACTGGGGTAATCACCCTTTTGGATGGCTTGGAAAAGGTCGTGCCTGTGATAATCCGGACTGGTGCCCGCAAGCCTGTCCGCTTCCTCGTCTGTGAGAAAATCGATGCCCTGATCGGTTTTAAAGTGGTATTTCACCCAGAATTTCTCCCCTTTAGCATTCACCCACATGTAGGTGTGGCTAGTATAGCCGTTCATGTGTCTGTAGGTCTTGGGAACCCCGCGATCGCTCATGAGGATGGTCACCTGGTGAGCGGATTCCGGAGACTGGGTCCAGAAGTCCCACTGCATGTCATGGTCCCGCAGGCCGCTGTCAGCACGGCGCTTCTGGGAGTGGATAAAATGCTGGAACTTCATGGGATCGCGCACGAAGAACACCGGGGTGTTGTTCCCTACCATGTCATAGTTGCCCTCGTTGGTGTAGAATTTGAGAGCAAAACCGCGCACGTCCCGCCAGGTGTCCGGGCTGCCTGCCTCACCTGCCACAGTGGAGAAACGCGCCAGAACTTCGGTTTTAGCGCCGGGCTGAAACAGGGACGCCTTGGTGTAGGCGCTCACGTCCTGGGTAACCTCGAAGTGCCCAAAGGCACCGGATCCCTTGGCATGGGGCTGGCGGTCCGGGATCATCTCCCGGTTGAAATTGGCCATCTGCTCCAAGAGGTAATGGTCCTGGAGCAGAATGGGACCATCAGGGCCCACCGTAAGCGAGAACTCATCGCTGGATACCGGCATGCCTGCATCGTTGGTTGTGAACTTGCGATCATTTTTCATTAAAGCCTCCTTTTGATAATAATAGTTAATACTAAATGCATAAATATTTAGGTAAACCTTCCTGGGGGTAATGTCAATAGTCTACTGCGAAACTTTCTGCGTTCCCGAAGTAAAGAACCAAGTATTGGAGCAAATCCCAAACTCCAGGGGAAGCTGTTCCCTGACTCCTGCCCCCTGAGCACTGACTCCTGCTACTGGAAAAAGGATTTTTTGTAGGGGCACTATCCAGGGGAAATACAAGGGGGGTACGTTCCTTAAAACGTCCATAAACGGGCTCTCTCCTGAGTTAGGGGGTGGTTGACTGCCAACTTTGACAGGGTGGATGAAAAACGGACTTCACTGGATCGAAGCTCAGGGCAATGAAACTTTGCAGTATTGTATGGATTTTTTATAGCTGGACAAAAAATATGTCAAGCACTATTGTTCATGCAAAACAAGTAAGCAGGCCACTTGTAAGAGGATTGCTCCGGTATGAATGAATTTTCTTGGCTTGAACTGCAGGAAAGAAACTTAGCTAAAAGAAAGTACAGTCTAGGGGTATTGTGGATTTATGCTCTCTAAGAAAACACAAAAAGCCTGCATGTAATGAATTTTACGAAAATGTAAGATGTATTGGTTTTAAGGAGAAGGGGTGGTTATGTGTTCCAACAAAAAGCCGGATCTAAAGGATTTTCTGGGTAACCTGAAAAAGCCCATGCCTTTAACTCGCAAGATAGGTCTTTACGTGCGCAATAACTTTGTGAAAATAAGGAAACTGCAGTCCTGCTGCGGCAATCACGGAGAGCCTGGCTGCTGAGTGGGAAGCAAGTCAGCCGGTTCGGCTGACTAAATATTAAACATTAAGGAAGCATTATGAAACATACTCTAGAATCCAGTTCCCCTACTGATTGCCATAAAGCCTCAGTAATGCAGTTTGACCGTGCAGCAGATGTTATGGAGCTTGACGATGCATTACGACAATGGCTCAATACATCGTTTCGAGAGTTGTCAGTGAGAACCCCTGTTCGGATGGACGATGGGA
>CAZNYT010000101.1:3784-6451 GCA_964577315.1 uncultured Desulfovibrionales bacterium | reverse complement strand
TAAGCACATTTTGTGCCAGAGATTCATGATCTCTAACTTTTGATAAAAGGCCAGTTCTTCCATGATCAATAATGTATGGGATGCCCCCGGCATGGGTGGAGACTATGGGCAAACCGCAGGCAAAGGCTTCAAGAAGAACACCTGGCAGGTTGTCCACTTGGGAGGCGTTGATATAAATGTCATAATCCTGGTAAAGCTTTTGAATCTGCTCATGGCTGACCTGTCCGTAAAACTTCACCCTGGTTTCCAGGCCAAGCTCAGAAACGAGCTGTTCCAGCCTTCCCCTCTGGCTGCCATGGCCTGCAATGCCCAGAAAGGCATCCTCATTGTTCCTGGCCACAATTTCAAAGGCTCTGATGACTATTTCAACATCATAAATAGGTTCAAGACTTCTGGTGACTAGGAACTTTGGCCTGAACACGCTTCTCTCTTTGAACTCGAACTGCTTCAGATCCGCAATATTGGGAATGACAACTGTATCAATTTCCAGAACATCTTTGAAAGCATCCTGAAGAAAGCCCGAAGGGGTGGTTATCAAATTCACTTTTTTCAGTACGGGAAGGACCAATTTTTGATATTTTTGGAAAAACCTGCGGGCATCTCCGCCCCTGGCGCTTAGTATTACAGGCTTGCGGTAGAGCTTGATCAGCAGCAAAGCTGGGTAAGTGATCCAGAAGAAGAAGTTAAAAAAACCAGTAAAAAAGTAGACCAGTTCAGCTTCTTTCAGTTCTTTGCGCAAATTTTTCAAAAAAACAGCCAGGTTAACCACGGTGCGAAGAACAGGGATGCGGGAAATAACTCCTGATCCTGGATAATCTGACGGATTTGTTTTGACTCTTGAGACCTGACAGCCGTCAGCAGCAAGCAAAGAGGCCAGCTTCTCCGCCTGGACTGCCATGCCGCCGTAGGGAGGTGGATATGGAGATACCAAACAAATCTTACAGGTGATGTTTTGTTTTTTCATCTACTGCTAATGTCAGGTGCGGTAAGCATCAGGTTGTATTCCTAATTCCTGTATTTCATTGTCCAAAGCCCGCTTCAGAAATACCGGCATCATGAGCATCCAGTAAAACTCTTCAATAAAAACTGAAGAGATAAACATTGCAGCGCTGAGATAGATAACCAAAGAGATTTTCAAGGCAAATGCGTGCAGGTGGTAGGCTTGTGCTCTGTTTGTATCCAGTGTTTTGGCGGATCTTTCTATAGCAAAAAGCATAATAAAGGCATTGCCTATAAGGAGCACCAGCAGAAACAGCCCATGAAAACCAAGTTCTGCAAGACAACGAAAATAAGTATTGTGAATATCACGCCCCTCGAGATGAGGCATGTAATAGCCCATAAAATTGAAGGACTCATTTACTCCAACTCCCAGGGGATAATCCTGGACCATGGCCCACGCTCCCCGCCAGGCATCCAGCCTGCCTTCGGCGGAAGCATCCCGGGTCTGCATAACCTCATCACTGCTGGGCTGAATGGTCTCCATGCGCCCCCAGAAGCCGGGATCGGTCAAATACACACCACCCACTATTCCCAAGGTAATCAGGACCAGAACCTTTTTGCGATGACCTTTCAACCACATACCCCAAAAAAGCGCAGCCAACGCTCCGACAGCCAGGGCCAGAAAAGCGCCCCTGGAGCGGGTAATGACAATAGCATTTATAATAAATACAGCTGATAACAGGCATAACCCCCTGACTTTCCAGGCACCCTTGAGGAACATGACTCCTATGAAAGGCAGAATAAAAGCGAAGTGAGCAGCCAGGAAATTGCCTTCTCCAAAGTCGGAACCGCCTACTCCGGCATGAAACCTTCCTCCCCAATAAGTTCCAGCCCCGGAATACATCTCATAACCAAGATAAAATCCTGCAATTATCAAAATCCAGAGCATGCCTTCATAAAAACGGTAGGTAGTAACTAGATGTGAGGCTAACAAAAGAACGAAGACCACCTTGGTCATCTTGGTTACGTTGTAGTGAACCTCCCATCCCTGCCCCACCAGGACAGACAGCCAGATAATGCCCAGAAAAAGCAAAAGCAGTACTTCCTGCCTTTCCAGGAAGGTAACGAACTTGAGCTTGGACCAGTGAATTATAACTCCAAGGGTAGTAGCAATGACCAGCCAGTAACTGTAGCGCATGGCCCATTCCGGCAGGAACCCGCCCCACCACTGCCCCATGGGGTTGATGTTGTAGGTGACCAGGTAAGCATACAGACCGACTATGGGGTGATAAAATATAGCACCCAACATGGCCAGGCCGAACAGGCCCAGGTAAGCCATTGTACGTAAAGGAAGCATTCAGCTTCTCCTGGAAGCCAGAATTGAATCCATCCACCCGGACAGCTCAATCCTGCTCATTGCTACAGGAAACCTTGACCTTATGCCTTGGTAATCCGCCATGTTCCTCCTTTTCAGAAAAAAAAGATCCTCCGCCGACATGTTTGAACCAAAAGCTGTAGTCACTGCGCAGGAGTAACCTGCTTGTTCAACCATCCCGGCAAGCTCATAGCTCCAAGCTCCCCTGGGATAACAAAAGGTATTAACCTCTTTTGATAACATTTTATGCAATCTTTCCCTGGAGCTGAAAATCTCATCCCTGGCCTGATCCAAATCCAGATCCGTCAAAGGAGTATGCGATATCGTGTGCGATCCGATCTCAAAACCGGAAT
>CAZNYT010000101.1:0-3684 GCA_964577315.1 uncultured Desulfovibrionales bacterium | reverse complement strand
CTCCTGATGCTTACAGCTGCATCTTCCAGTGAAACCACCTGATACCTGGAAGCCAGAACCTGCATCAGGCTGGAGAAAGTCTCCCTGGCCATGGACATGGGAGGGATAAAATAGTTTGCACCTCTGGGAAGGATACGGTGGAAGGTTAGTATATCAAGTTTCCAATTCACTAAGGTTTTTTCCGAATAATCAAGGATTGGCATTGGGACCTGGACGCATAACCTTGGCCCTGAAATCGTATAATAATTCTTTGATCCTGGTCAGTTCCTCAGCATAAAAAAAGCCAAGGATCCAGAGGAGCAGCGGGAAGCTGAGCATTAACAGCGCTTTAAACCCTATAGAAACCAAAAGGCTTTGTTCCACAAAAAAGGCAGCGCTATAGACAAGCAAAGCTACCAGAACCAGTGAGGCCAATCTCCTTATTTCCAGTGGCAGGTAATACAGCCTTTGAGAATTAAGCATGGTCACAATCCAAAGCACCAGAAAGGTTAAAACAGTGGACAGAGCCGCACCCATGATGCCGAACTGAGGTATAAGCAGCAGGTTGAGAACAATGTTCAAGCCTGCAGTAGATACCTGGATATAAGCGGTATAGATATTTTTATACATGAGCATGGTGCCCAGGGTAAAAAAAGTAGCCATTCCGCTAAAAATATAGCTGAGAACTATCAGGGCGATAACACTGCTGGCTCCGGCATACTCGGCAGGGGCCATTATCTGGACCACTTCATCACTGAATACGCTGATGCCCAGGCCAATAAAGACAACCAGCAAGGTGTAAAATGAAAAAAACCTGGACAGAGTAGGACCGGGATTATTCCGCTTGGCTATTTCAAAACGCTGCGTGTTCCAGATCTTGAAAAAAGGGGCTGAAACCAGGAAGCCAATCATCATGCCGAACTTGTAACCCAAAGAATAGATGCCCAGATCATCCAGGGTGCAATAATGGGAAACAAAGAAGCGATCCGAGAAGTGAATGGCAAACATGGCCATAGAGGCCGGGATCAAAGGAGCGCTAAAAAGAATCATGCCTTTGAGCTTCTGCCAGGAGAAACGAAGCACGAGATCTGCACGCACCACAATAAACAGCATGAGATTGTTGAATATCTTGGTAATCAGAATGCTAAACAAAAGCCCGATAAGCCCCCATCCGAAAACCACCAGAAATAGTATGTTCAAGGTCAGGTAACTTACCAGGGTTAAAATAGTTATTACAGAATAATGAACAGACTTCACCTGGGCCTTCAATAGGCTTTCGGGTACTGCGGCAATGGTCTGCAGGCCCATGGCCACGAACATGATCTGGAAATAAAGATAATAATCCTGATCTCCAAGGATAAGCCCGGCAATGGGTTTGGCGAAAATCTCCAACAGCACGACAACCATGAAAACCATGGGCACAATGAACATGAGAGCAGTGGAAAACACCTCCTGTCTGTCCTGCTCAGATTCATAGCGATGATAATACCGGATCAAGGCAGCTCCCAGGCGCATGCCTATGAGCATAGTGATCACATTAATGGTTAGATCCAGCAGTTCAAGAATGCCGTAATCAGCAGGGGAGAGATAATGGGTATACACCGGGATCATGAAGAACCCGATACCCTTCTGCAGGACACTGGCTGAGCCGTAGACAGCAGAATGTCGCAGAAGTCTTTTCAGTTCAGAAAACATGTTCCGGCTTGCTGGATCCTGCTTAATTCACTTAAGAGTTCAAGGGTTGAAAGTGATAACAAGTGGTCAGTGCCTGTGTCTGTGACAGTGCAAGTGCAGGCTTATCTGGAGGAGTATCAGTGACTGTGGCTGTGTATGTGCCAGTGCAATTGTCGGCTTTGCTGGAGGAAGGAAGAGTGGATGAATTATTTTGACTATCCTTTCAGGTCAGAGATGTGCTGCAATACCCTGTCCATATAGTTTGAACCTGCTAATGCCGGATTAGGGAGCAAAAAGACCTGTCTCCAGCATGACTCCGCCCCTGGCAGAGGGTAGGGAGCAAATTGCTGCCACTTTGGATTTTTCAAATGCAAAGGCCTGTAAATCCGCCTGGCACCTATACCTTTATTCCTTAAATATTGCACTGCTGCTTCCGCCCCGATGCGAGGATCTATTCCTACAGGTATCATTCTGGATGGAGCATTTTGATCCCCGATATTCTGTATATGATCAAAACCGTTCAGGGTATGCCTGAGTTCCTTTGCAGCCTTGCTGCGCACGGTCAGGATATCGGACATCTTCTGCAAAACACGACATACCAGTCCGGCTTCTACATGGGACAATAAAAAATGATCATGAGCTTCTTCCGGAAGCTTCCTGAGGTCAGAGTTGTCATTTGCTGTGATGTCGTTTTGATCTTTACTATGCCGGTTTATTGTAGGTTTTTTAATTCTGATGGAAAACTGGTAACGCAATAAACAACTGCAGATTCGCCTCAGCACATACTTTAGAGGTTCACGGGTCATGAACCAACTTCTAGCCAAAGCATCCATATGTCTGTCCCTGACAATCAAGGCTCCTCCCCTGATTGCTCCCAGGTTTTTGGACGGGCCGAAGCTGAATATGCCGGCATCTCCAAATGTCCCCAGATATCTGCCGTTCCGCGATAGGCCTACAGCCTGGGCTGCATCATCAATCAACTTTATGCCATGATCATTGGTCCAATTCTCCCATTCATCAATGGGTGCGGACAAACCATAAAGATGAGGAACCAGCACACAGGAAAAATTCGTTTTGTCATTCTGAATCTGTCTTGAAGTCATATGCAAGTCATCCTCAACATCAAGAATAACTGGCCTGATCCCGGCTACAATGAACATATTAATAACAGTGGGACATATAATCGAAGGCAGAGCAACTTTTTGTCCCTCTTTTATACCCAGGGACTTGAGGGCAAGAAAAATAGCGGTGCGTCCAAGATTAGTGGCCAAAACTTGCCTGGCTTTGAACCGGGCCTTTATGTGATTTTCTAGCCCTTCTGGACCTTCAGACTTCAATAAAGAGTCAACAAGATCCAGAACTCCCCAGTCAGCACCAGTGGCCGGCTCGAAGCCGGAATAGAATGTATTTTTGGATTTCAAATTTCCACTAAACATTCAAAGAGATAAGACAAGTCGGGATCATTTTATCGATCAACTCTGGTCATTGTCTCAAATGGACAGAAAGAAAGACCTAGTCTTCTTAAAGCACCATTGCCACCAATAACTGCCCTAGCTTTTGAATAGCCCAAATGTAAAAAGTATTGCACCACACGGGTGGCATCCTCTTCCGAGGGTCACGGTCAGTAAGCCAATACCCACCAGTCCTTGGGAAAGGTGGGTCGTACCATTGAACCGTCTCCAGAAGGCGGAACCCAGAGGTAAGAAATAAAAACCGAGCCGCATACAACCTCTTCAACTTCATATCCGGCATAAACAAATAGAATGTTTTCACCTGATAGCATTAATTGTCTTACTTCTTCTGCGGTAATCCTAGGCATATGTTGGGGATGTCTATCCCAGGATTTATAATCTGGTACTCCCTGAGCGGATGCGTTGCCCAGGGAAAAAAGAAAAAACAAAATTATGGTTAAGATTGATAAACGCATTTTAACTCCTCTAGTTTGGGATTTTGGTTTATTTGTATTAAAGTTAAAAGTAAAAAGTACGAAGGTACGAAAGTGTGAAAGTATAAATCGGTTTTGAGGGTTAG
>CAZNYT010000100.1:0-6467 GCA_964577315.1 uncultured Desulfovibrionales bacterium | reverse complement strand
GGCTGGGGCTGAAAATGCACCAGCCCAGCAGCCAGGAAAGTGAACAGCACTATAAGAACGGGCACAGAAACCTTGAAGCCCTCGAATGAACTCAAAAAACGATACATATTAATCTCCCTGGAACACATGGGGTTTGGAGCAGGGGGCAGGGGCTAGCCCTAGCGGATAGATGCGCTGAATTGCTCAGCTTGCTATCATATTTTCCATGGATATCCAAATATTTTTTTGATCTTGCCCTGCTTTTATAAGTATTTTACTATGTTTTTAATGTAATAGGTGCCTTGGGAACTCTCCAGGGGGTGTGGAACGCTTATGCCAATGGAGGTTAGTTATGACTGAAGTGGGAGAAATGTACAAATGCGAGGCTTGCGGTAACATGGTAGAGGTCAAGGAAGCCGGGGGAGGAGAACTGGTTTGTTGCGGCCAACCCATGGTTAAGCAGTAGTTGGAAATCCAGTATCTTTTAGGCACGCCGGAGGGGGATCTGCTTTTATCCCCTCCGGCGTGCTTTTTTCTGCCTATCTCAGTTGTGTATAAATACGGTCTGTTTATTGTTTACCGGGGCTTATAAAGGTTGTTTCACAAGGGGTGGTTTTTTGTTTCATCCCAGCTCTGGGAACTCCAGGCAGTGTCGATAACGAGTCCATTTGCGCACTATCTGCCACAGGCCCGCTAGGATACCCAAGCGGGCCTTAGCCTATCTTCATCCTTGTCAGGATGGGAGCCTCAACAAGGGATTATTTTTATTCTATGGGTTCCATCTCCCGGCCGCAGCACAGAGGTATTTCTTGGCCTTTAACTCTATGAATGTACTTGTTGCACGTAGAGCAGTAGAAGGTGTTGTCTTCAGAGGCCTTGCTGGTTGACCATTGAGTTTTTTGAGGCTCGGGGGCGGGGATATCTTCTATATGAAAGCGGGCCTGGTTGTTTTTCTGAGGATGATATTCACCTACAGGATTAAGCCTTTTGTTCTCATGCATACACTCCACAATCAACTTCCACAATTTTTCCAGGTCCTGGGCTTCATCAGTGTTTTCAGGGGCAAATTCCACTAGGTTGTTGTCAATGTTTATTTTCATGATACCTCCCTTGGTTTAGGCGTTGCTAGATAGTAATGATAGTTATTATATAGGATTGATTGCAGCTTGTAAAGGAGATATTTTCGCCTATTGGAGTCTTTATGGGTCTACCTTGTTAAACTCGCAACATAAAGTCACCAATTTCTCTTGTCCGGTAATACTCCTGCTGCACCACGGCCCAGGAGGGCTGATCCAGGCCCTTAAAGGAGCGGTAGTTGATTATTTAAGCCTCTTCAGGCGCACGCTGTGCTCTATGCTGGAGCGAGCTTCGTTTCCACGGTAGGTGCCTATCACCGGCATGGTGTTCTCCAGCTCCGGGGCAGCTGCCAGGGCTACGTGGCGGTCTGCCACTGCCAAGCCGTGGGAAGGGTCATATCCCCGCCAGCCCGCTCCGGGAAGATAGACCTCGGCCCAGGCGTGCAACTCGGCCTGGGAAGTGTCTTCATCCCCTTCCTGGTACCCGCTCACGAATCTGGAGGCTATGCCCATCTGCCTGCAAACCTCCACGAATAGTGCAGCTAGATCCCTGCAGCATCCCTGTCTGGTTTCCATGAGTTTGGAAGGGGGTATTATCCCGGTATCCCAGCGCTGCTCCAGCTTAACATGCTCAAAGATCCAGTTGGTCAGTTGAAATAGAAAACTTACGATATAGTTTCTATCTTCGCTGCAAGTGCCTGGGTCAAACCAGAAAAAGAAATTATTGAGCCTCGAAAATCGGGGACTGAGACAGGACATTAGGTCGGTTTTCTCCTGGGGGCTAAGCTCAGGAGG
Organism: uncultured Desulfovibrionales bacterium; assembly: GCA_964577315.1. Lineage (GTDB taxonomy): Bacteria > Desulfobacterota > Desulfovibrionia > Desulfovibrionales > Desulfonatronovibrionaceae > Desulfonatronospira. Next base: position 4,617 of record CAZNYT010000100.1, on the reverse strand, counting down.
GATCCTTTGGCTGGATCTGGGCAAGACAAAATCAAAGGGATTGGAGCGCAGGGTTTGGACTGTAGAGGTACTACTTATCTGCATTCGAGAATGACACCCGTCAAACCAAGCCAATACAAAGGAATTTCCCCACACGTCCAGTCCAGTGGAATAGCCCGCAGGCCGGGGATCGATGCTGATCTTGTGCTTGAGCACCTTTTGCCCGGGATCATTGCGCGGGTAAAGCCTTAAATAATGAGGCTCAAAAAAGACTTCCCTGGTAAAATGGTAAACAGTGGTGTTATTGATGGAGTAGATCAACTCTGGTAACCACCTGAGATCTCTATTGGCCCTCGGGTTTTGGAGTTTACCTTGGTTAGCTTGGCAGCTATGTTGTCCACCCATTCCGAGGGGAGTTCGTGCACCAAGGACCTCAGCTTTTCCTGCCACCAGGTGGAGATCTCGGAGAGATCATCCTTTTCGTAGCGGTGAGTGACCATATTTCCGGCATTGTGGTAGTACAGGATAACATCCACAGGAAAGTCCACATCAGAAGCGCTTATTCGGGTGGAATCGAAGGCCAGGCAGCCCACCTTCAACGCGAAAGAAAGATCGTCTGTATACTTCAGGGTCCTGTCCAGCACCGGCTTGCCGTACCCGCTTTCGCCTATTATGTGATACGGGGTTCCCGGGGTTATTATCACCCAGTTTCCTTCCGGATAAACCAGGAAAAGCTGATGCTCGGCATCGTTTTTCAGCTGTCCCCCTACCAGCATGTGCATGTTGAAGGACAGCCCGTTCTGTTTCAAGTAGGTCCCGTCCTCCTCAGCCACAGTTCTTATATGCCTGGATATGGCATTAACTGCCTTGTAAAGCCGGTCGAACGGCTCCTCCCTTTGCCCAAGCTCTTCATCGAAATAGATGATCACCTTGTCCCGGATGGAACGCAACCCGGAACTCATCATGAAGAAGGCCCCATTGCCGTTGGCAAAATTGTAACAAGTAATCTTGGGAGCACTAGTAAGTTCCTTGCCCGAGGTGATCCTGGTATCAGCAATCCCCACTAGTCCCTCTTCTACTGCTATTCCTAGGCAGAATGTCATGTAATGCACTCCTTTTAATATAAGTTAGGCGCTAACACTGATTTGCTCCTGTACAGGAGCTTGCTGTACACCCGGCCATAAAGAGAAGAAGGTGTCAAACACCGCAGTGTCCAGCTTGTTCATCCTCATTTGCAGATCCTCGGTGAATTCATGCAGGCCCTGCTGGAATATCTCCTCTATGGTTTGGTAGGAGAGGCTGGAGCAGATTTGCCCCAAGTATCTCTCCGCGGAAGTAGTGAAGAATCCCAGATTGTTTCCGGTAAGCTCGTGCAGGCATGATTGGGCCTGGGACAAGCAGTACAGGATGGAGCGGGGAAACACCCGGTCCAGTATCAGGAACTCGGCTACTTTTTCCGGGACTATCCTGCCATAATCGTGCCTAAAGGCCTGAAAGCCGCTAACAGCCTTGAGCAATGCCCCCCACTGGATATAATCCAGTGTGGATCCCACATGGTTGATGCTGGGCAGGAGCATAAAGTATTTAACGTCCAAAATCCGGGAAGTTTTATCCGCTCTTTCCAGTAAGGCTCCCAGGCGAAAAAAACGCCAGGGCTCATTGTGGGACATGGTTTCCCAGGCAATCCCGCCTATGGTCAGGTTCTTCCACTTCACGTCCGCGCAGAAGCTATTGGGGATCTCCTGAATTATCTCCGGCTTGTCACACGCATCGTGGACCTGGTGATACAAAATATTAATTGCCTCCCACATGTCCGCGGGCAGAACATCCCGGACAAAGATGGCATTTTTCCTGGCAGCCCTGGTGCAGGACAGTATGGAATTGGGATTGACCGGATCCGCGGTCAAGAAATAAATGAAGCTTTCCTTGCTTTCTTCCTGATACCTGGACTGGAAATCCTGGTAGTCCCCTGTGGTAACCACCAGGGGCTTCCATTGATCCAGGTACTGCTCCTGGATATCCAAGGTCAAATGCCAGTTGACATCCAAGAACCTGGCTATGTTTCCGGCTCGTTCCAGGTATCTACTCATCCAGTACACTGCATCTGCGGCTCGGCTGAGCATAAGTTGATCACCTCCTATTCGCATAGTACCCATGTGTCCTTGCTGCCACCCCCCTGGGAAGAGTTGACCACCAGGGAATTTTCTTTCAGTGCTACCCGGGTCAGTCCCCCGGGCATTACCTGGATATCCTGGCCGTAAAGTATATAGGGTCTAAGATCCACATGCCTGCCCTCAAAGCGATCGTTGACTATTACCGGGGATCGGGACAGGGAAACCACTGGCTGCGCTATATAATTGCGGGGATTGTTTTGTATCCTGGCTGCAAAATTTTCCCTTTCTTCCCGGGTGGAGTCCGGTCCCACCAGCATACCATATCCCCCGGACTCATGGGCAGGCTTGACCACAAAATGCTCAAGGTTGGAAATAACGTGATGCATTTGCTTGGGCTCCCTGCAGAGGTAGGTGGGAACATTGGGAATAATAGGGTCCTGGCCCAGGTAGTACCTTATTATCTCCGGTACATAGGCGTAGACCACCTTGTCATCGGCTACGCCGGTTCCAGGGGCGTTGGCTATGGCCACCCGGGAATTGCGGTAGGCCTCCATTATTCCCGGAACACCTAGCAGGGAATCCTCTCGGAAACAAAGCGGATCCAGGAAATCGTCATCTATCCGGCGATAAATAACATCCACGCGGACCAGTCCCTGAGTGGTGCGCATATGCACGTACCCGTCCCACACCACCAGGTCCGCCCCCTCCACTAGAGCCATCCCTGCTTGCTGGGCCAGATAGGTATGCTCAAAAAAAGCTGCGTTGTAAATTCCCGGCGTGAGTAGGGCCACGTTGGGGGTAACGTCCCTGGACGGGGCTACGGAATAGAGCATGTCCAACAAGAGCGAAGGATAGTTCTCCACCGGTCGAACCCGGGCTTCACTGAAGGCTGAGGGGAAAATGTTCTTCATAACCTGGCGATTGGCCAGGACGTAGGATACCCCGGAAGGCGCTCTGAGGTTGTCTTCCAAGACCATGAACTTGCCGTTTTCGTCCCGGACCAGGTCGGTCCCGGATATATGACACCATATCCCCTGGGGCGGGTTCAGGCCCTGGCACTTGGGATTATAGCCTGCAGAGGTCTCTATCACGTCCCTGGGAATGATCTTATCCCGGAGAATTTTCTGGTTGTGGTAGATATCGTCCAAAAAGAGGTTCAGAGCGTGTATTCTCTGCTTGAGACCCTGCTCCAGGCCCACCCATTCCTGGCCCTCTATGATCCTGGGCACGATATCAAAGGGGAATATCCTTTCCGATCCCTGTCCCTCGCCGTAAACCGCAAAGGTTATTCCCTGGTCAAAAAAGGATTGTATTGCAGCAGCCTGCATAGCTTGGATCTCCTGGAAGGAAAGGGAGTCCAGCTTGTCCAGCAAGACTCTGGATCCCGGCCTTGGTCTTTGAAATGACTCGAACATCTCGTCAAAGAAATGCCCCGGATCATAGTTGCGAAAGTTTTGCTCCAAAGAAGTCAACATATACCCCTAGCCCCTTTTGGTTGCTCCTAGTTTTAACTTTACAGTGCTCCCCTTGGGGCAGCATTATCCAGAACAAGGTGATGAGCCACACAGCAGGCGAAAACCGCAGGAATCAGTATACCCAAGAAAGCAGAACACTGTGTTGCCCGAAATGCTGTACTCTTTCCTCCTTATAATAGATTTAGCCATATGTAGACTTGAGCATGTACCGAGCCATGTAATGTTTATGCAACAATAACAGTTAGATACGCTTCAGGTCTTTCTTGCATGCCCGGAAGAACCCAAGCATTTTTTAACAATTTTGTGCCAATTCTTGAAAGATTATGCACAATTTTGTAAATATTCTTGCTGGGATTAAATCTACCTTACCAGGACAAACACACCAGCCCCAAATGACATCAGATTCTCTTCTTGTCCACGCGATACTCCTGCTAAACCCTGAACAACACATCAAACAGCACTGAAGCCCTGGCTGACCACCCCGAGCCCACATAGTAAATCCAAACAAAACTAACAAAATTGTGAAAGGCTATGCCTTTAGCTGACACATAGATGCTTTGACCCTAGAAAAGGCTAGAATCTTACACTTACATGGCTTAAACTGCTCCAGCCAAGCCTTCACAGGTCTGAAAATGCATTTTGAGGGCAAGTGTTTGCAATTTTGTAGCTAAAGGAAGAACGTGGATGTAAGGCCCAAAAGAATTGATGCGCAACTAGCCTGAAATACAGATTAGACGCATTCAGGCAGGATGGAGCTATTGTTTAAGGCTTTTGTACGGGGCCATATGGAATAGTTGGATTGCCTGCGTAGTTCATACTGCTGTAACATTTTCGTTAATAAAAAATAAAGCTAAATAACGATTTTGTGAAATAATCTGGGGGTTTGAGCCTTTGTCCCAGAACATCGCAGGTATATCCTATTGGTGATGCTGGAAAAATTATTTTTGGCCCAAAAAATGTATCCCGGTAAGATAAAAATATTGATCCCAGATTTAGGAGGTTAATTTATGGAAATCCCGGTATTCAACTGCAAAAACGCTGATGATGTG
>CAZNYT010000099.1:0-6491 GCA_964577315.1 uncultured Desulfovibrionales bacterium | reverse complement strand
GTTTGATGATGTTTTTCGGATTGTCAGAAGGGCTGTCAAAGGCGCTGGCTGGTTTTGTTAGGCCAGAGGGGAGAGGGGCAAGGGAAGAAAGCCAAAGACATGTTTTTGCACAGGAAGCCTGTCGGCTTCATGCTGGTGCTTACGCACCCACGGCTTTACTGGGAGTTATTGATATTTAATCCTGCGCCAGCAGGCGCTTTCTGCCTGTCAGGCAAGAGACCTTGCATGACAGGCATTAATAAAACCGTGCGCAGCCGCAGGCCGCCCGCGTGCAGCGAAGCTGCCAGTGCCAAAGAAATAGACTCTACACACCCTGCGCTTGACCTAAAATGGGTAATCCAGCCCGAAATCAAAAGAAGAGCTTCAACCGTCCCAGTGAAGCAGAGGAAGCCCGGTTAAACAGACCCCAGCTAAATAACAAGACCCCGGTTGAATAAGAAGAGATTCAGGGCAAGGATTTAACCCCAGTGTACTGGAAGACCCAGTGAAACCCTGCCAAGCAGGAAATCCCAGGTTAAACCAAGTGAAACCTTGCTGCGCAAGATGCCAAGGCATGTTTCACCAGGCAGGCACCCGGAGGGTCCCGGTTTAACCGGGTAAACCTTCGGATTTGTTTCACAAGGCAGAAAGTACACGGGGCAGGCGGGACAGGAGATGGTTTAACAGGCCATGGAGTTCACGGGGTAAACAGATTGCTCGCTGATATGCCCTCCTTGACTTGTGCAGATTTCAAGTATATCCTTTGTATACACTTGAGGGAGGAAATAGGATGCAGACAAAAATACAAAGATGGGGAAACAGCCAGGGGCTTCGCATCAGCAAGGACCTGCTCGCCAACGCCAGCCTCGAGGTGGGAGACGAAGTGGATGTCAGCCTGCAGGACGGCGCCCTGGTAATTACGCCGGTGAAGAAAGTACGCGGCAGATACAGGCTCGAGGATCTGGTGGCCAGCATTCCCGGGGATTATCAGCCTGAAGAAGTTGATTGGGGAGAGCCCGCGGGAAAGGAGGCGTGGTAGATTGCCTGGCTACGTTCCCGACCAGGGGGATATTGTAGCGCTTTCTTTCGATCCGCAGTCCGGGCATGAACAAAGTGGACGGCGTCCGGCTTTCGTGGTGAGCAGGGAGCTGTTCAACCGGGCAACCGGCATGGCTTTTGTCTGCCCGGTAACCAACACGGACCGCAGATCTCCGTTCCATGTTCCTGTTCCGGCAGACAGCGGCCTCACCGGCTTTGTCATGGTGAAGCAGATAAAATCCGTGGATTTTCGGGCCAGAAAAGCCAAGTTTATCCAGAAAAGCAGCCCGGAGCTTTTATCTGAAGTGCTCTCCATCCTGGATGCCTGTATCTACTGATGCAATCTCCCTTGATCAGCGAAGATCAGTTTATCCAGTGAAACATGCCGAAGGCATCCTGCGAAGTTTACCCCCTTAAACAGGGTACCCTGTGGGTGTTTATGTGGGGCAGGGTTTCACCAGGACGCAATCAGTTTACCCCGCTTGCCCCGTGTATTCTCTTCCAATACACTGGGGTGAAATTTCTTCCATTTCACTGGGGCGGATATACTTGATGAAATTGATTACATCCTGAGCCGGATTTCAAATATGGACTACGATTCTTTTGTCCGGGATGAAATCTCTCAAGAGGGCCTTTGTTCGCAGCATCGAGGTCCTCGGGGAAGCCACGAAGAAACTGCCCGAAGATATCAAAGCAATGCAACCGGATATTGAATGGCGGAAGGTTTCTGGAATGAGATACCGGTTGATCCACGATGTAACCATTCAGGGGGGCAGAATAAACGGACTGCAAAGCCTGAGAGAGCATTTTTTCTCACCGCAGAGGACGCTGAGGAGGCGCAGAGAGATATTTTTTTTGCTTTGCGGTGAGATGCCGCAAAGCAAAAGGCATCAGCCCCGGCGTGAAAGCTGATCAGGTCTCTAGCCAAGCGGAGCCCTATTATCCTTTGCCCCGTCTCAGGGCAAAGGATAAGGCTTTTTCCTCCCCGTCCTCCCCTCTGCGTTCTCCGCGCCTCGGCGGTGGGCTACTCTTCCTGCCGCAGAACGAACCCCGTGAAGGCTTACCAGTGGTCGGTAGCCTGTGGTCCGAGGCCGAAGGGTAGAACACAGGATTCAGGCCTAAAACTTCCTGTTTTTCATGAACTGTCCGTGCAGCAGCAGGCGGGCCTGCCCGAGTATAGCCAGGCGGGCCTTCATGGCTCATGAAAAAGAGTTATTCACCATGAAGAGCAGCAAAGACACAGTTTCTCAAGTAAATACTGGAGGGACAATGGTAATATTCGGATTTAGGGAGTTGCTCAAACCTAAAGGTTACGGCTATTTTTATTTCAAAATAGCCCCTCAAGGCATGAATATTTTGTGGACTTCTTGAACCTGTACGGGAACTCGGATAAAGATATCAAAAACTTGTTTGCCCAGGGAGTCCAGTAGGCTAAAAAAGTCCTGGCCAATTCTGGAAAACCACAGTGTCCTTTTGAAGAACAAAAGATCACAACAGAGAATATTGCGGACCGGGGCAGGGAGATCTTAATGGAGATAATCGAACAAAACCGGTCTCAAGAGAAGATTGGATCCTGTATGGCAGCCGGTGTTTAAGCCGCCGGCTATCCGGACCTGTCTGACAGGGGAAGAACCCGGGCAGGCTTGGATTCAGCCGGGGATACAGCCTGCTGCGTGTCCTTCTCTGTAGGGCTGTTTCTCAGAACAGGCATGGTGTCGCAGGGAGTATACTCGGGGATCATCTCTCTGAGAAGCTTCTTGATACCTTCTGAGTTGTGCTCGGCAGCATACTTCTTTAGACGGTCCAGCCCCGGGCGCAGGCTGGCCATGTCCGGGCTTTCGCTGTGCAGAACCATGATCTTTTCATGGTAGGTGGACACGATCCCTTCCCCCTGGGTGATGAGCTCTTCATAAAGTTTTTCTCCGCAGCGCAGCCCGATATACTTTATCTCAATCTCTTGGTCCGGCTCCTTGCCGCACAAGCGGATGTAATCCCTGGCCATCTGGTTGATGCGCACCGGGGTGCCCATCTCCAGGATAAAGATCTCGCCGCCTTTTCCCATAGTTCCGGCTTGCAGAATGAGCTGGGCAGCCTCGTTTATGGACATGAAGTAACGGGTTACATCTGGATGGGTCACAGTAATTGGGCCTCCCCTCTCGATCTGCTTTCTGAACATGGGGATGACCGAGCCGGAGGAGCCCAGGACATTGCCGAAGCGCACCGCCATGAATTTGGTCTCCCCCTCCTTGGCGTGAGACAGCATGAGCATCTCGGTTAGCCGTTTGCTGGCCCCCATGACATTGGTGGGCCGCACCGCCTTGTCCGTGGACACCAGCACGAAGCGTTCGGTTTTGTATTTCTGGGCGGCCTGGATCAGGCGATGGCTGGCAAAGATGTTGTTGTATACCGCTTGCCAGGGATTGCGCTCGATCATGGGCACATGCTTGTATGCGGCGGCATGGAAGACTACATCCGGTCTGTACTGTTGAAACAAGCTCTCCAGAAGCTCCCTGTCCTGGACTTTGCCCAGCACGGTGACGTATTTGTCGAAACCGTGTTCGTACAAGACATCCATCTCAATGCGGTACAAATTCTCCTCACTGCTGTCCATGAACACCAGCAACCCCGGCTCAAAGCGCAGGATCTGCCTGCACAGCTCCGAGCCTATAGTGCCTCCGGCTCCGGTGATCAGGATGGTCCTGCCCCTGACTATGCCCTGGATCCTGTCCGTCTCCAGCCTTACCGGGGGGCGGCCCAAGAGGTCCTGGTAGGACACTTCCCGGATGGAGCGGATGCTGACCTTGTCATCAATAATTTCGCCCATGCCGGGGAGGGTCTTGTAAGGCAGCCCGGTAGCCTGGCATTTCTCCACCACCTGGCTTATTTGCTCCTTGTGCGCAGCAGGCATGGCTATGAGAAGCTCCTGGGCCTTTGTCCGCCGGAGAATGTCAGGCAAATCGTCTGTGGAGCCCATAATAGGAAAGCCGTGGATGCGCTTGCCGATTTTTCCGGTATCATCATCCACGAACCCCACGATCTGGTAAGGCAGCTTGGGGTTTTCCAGGACCTCCCTGGCCACCTGTTCCCCGGCGTCCCCGGCGCCCAGGATGAGGAGCTTTTTCCGGGAGGAAGGTTTTTGGGAATCTGGAAGCATTCTGCGGGCAAAACGCTGATGGCAGAGGCGGATAAGCACCCTGTGCCCGGAAATGAACAGGAAGGTGAACACCCCGTCCATAAAGAAGACGCCCCTGGCAAAACCCTCAAAGCGGGTGAAGGTGAGTATGACGGTAACCACCCCGGCAGAAGAAATCAGGGTGGCTTTGACCACGTTCAGCATGTCCGTCATGCTGAAATAGCGCCACAAGCCCCGGTACAGCCCGAAATAGTAGAAAATGAGGAGCTGAGCCGGGATGAACCATAGGAGCACGTTTTTGATATTCACCCAGTGGGCGCCGGTCAGATCGGCATCGAAGCGGGCCGCATAGCCCAGGATATGCGCGACCGCAAGCAGGACAGCATCCGTGGCCACAACCAGCCAGAACTTATAGTTGGAGAACTGTTTGAGCATGATCTATTCTTGGCCCCGGTTTTGTTTGCTGTCTCCTGATAATCGATCAGAATCCAACTAACTTATATCTTCCTAAAATGCAAGATGGTTCTGGTCGTATCTCGTTCTTAGTTCCTCGTTCGTTGTTGTTCGTTATTTGTGCTGGCGCAAGGTGTGCAGGTTAAAAGTACGAAAGTTAAAGGTGGGAAGGTAAACGAGTGTTAAGTGTTAAGTGTTAAGTGTTAAGTTTTAAGTGGTTATCGGTTAACCGTTCGTCGTTCTTCGTTCGTTGTTGTTCGTTATTTGTGCTGACGCAAGGTGTGCAGGTTAAAAGTACGAAAGTTAAAGGTGCGAAGGTAAACGAGTGTTAAGTTTTAAGTGTTAAGTGATTAAGTGTTAAGTGTTAAGGGTTAAGGGTTAAGGGACAAGGGGACAGGGCATTGCTCGCCTGTTTGCGGGAACTATTTGACCCCGCCTATAAGGCTGTATGTCAGCACTGGCTTGGGTTTTTAAAGGTGGGGTCAAATATTTAATAGTAATTCGTGTCCTGGTCGTCGGCGTATCAGTTTACAAGCCGACATCCAAACCGGGGTCAAAATTGGGGTCAAAATGGTTTGTATGAGCATGTTTTTGCATGTTTTTCAAAAAACTCTACATTCCGTGATTTCAGTATGTTATGTATCGAGGTTTCTTTAAAGTGGACTAAAGCAGAAGGATTTGTCTAAACGCATACCTTGTTGAAGAAATAAACTGAAGGTCCAGGGAAACAGAAAGCTTGTTATAAAAGTCGAATATAGGTATATTTATATCAATGTTAGCCTACAGACTCCGGGATTATCCAGGGCGAGCTCCAAGGCAGCGTATATCAAAATCTATATTTTTGGGTTCCCTTATTTCAGGAAGTGCTTGAATAGGGACCGTGAGCTTTTTATAGGCCTACGATTTTGATGAACGCTGCCTACGTCGCTCACACAGTTTACGCCCAGTTTGCAGAACCCTCGGACCCAGGGAAAGAGTTGCTGCCATAATAGTAAGACTGTTTATAGAGCCATGGTTACAGAGCCAAGTTTCGTTGTACTAGGGATAAATAAACATTTTTCAGCTCCGTTTCATAGTACCAAGCTGGTCGCCTGTACCTTAAAACCCGCGAAGAACTGAGATAAAGGAGGTAATTTTATGAGGTGTTCGTATTGCAGCCAAAAAATCCTGAATGATGCTGCTGAATGTGAAGGTTGCAGCAGTTCGCTAGAGCAAACCGAAGGGTTTAAGGGTGCCATTCTTCCCGGCATTAGGAGCAAGAATAGGGATTGGAAGCTGCGGACCGCAATAGCTGTGCCTATTCTACTGTTAGTTCTTGTCTTGTCTGGGTGTGGAGGTGAACAGGAGCTGGTTTTCTGTGAGTCAGTGGATGAAGACCTTAATCCTGTCAATCCAGGAAGTGTTTTTACTACTGGTGAAATCAAGATGGTGCTTCAGTCCAGTTCCAGCCTGGACACATCATCAGTGCAAATTTCCATGTACCAGGTGCATAACGGTCATGAAGAAATTATGGATAGTGTGCAGGAGCAAATCAATCCTGAGTGGGATACTTTTTATTATCCTTTGACATTCTTTGATCCCGGCAAATATAAGATCCTGGTCTCAGAAGCCGATGGTGATGTTATTGTTGAAAACACAGTCCGAATTGAATAGTTGATTTCAGATTGAAAGGGATAATCCAAAAATGTGGGGGGCAGAAAAAAGAGCGGTAATTCTGCCCCTGCTCATTTTGCTGGACTCACTTCTGTTCCTGGTGAGGGAAAAAATGAGGATTACATATTTCAAATGAGGATTTTCAGACTTGTGGGGTACTAGACCGCCCATGTTTAGCAATTTTAAAGACCATCCCATTTCAAAGCTCTCTCATCCAGCTAGCCCCAAAATAAGA
>CAZNYT010000098.1:0-6616 GCA_964577315.1 uncultured Desulfovibrionales bacterium | reverse complement strand
GGCAGCAACTCTTTCCCTGGGTCCGAGGGTTCTGCAAACTGGGCGTAAACTGTGTTTTTACGGCCTGTTTGCAGAATTCTCGGACCTCTGGACAATAAGTTTCGTTGTAGTTATTCACTCTATTTTACTCAAAATATTCTCTAGATCTTTTTGCGGGCTTTCGCCGGGAGGCTCACCTAGCCTTGAATTTGCGAGAGGTCTGGGAATTATCCCCCGATAGAAGACATCACCCGGTAGCACAAGCTTTTGCTTTTATCCTGCTCCCACAACCTGTACCCCATGGGTTTTTGCCGCACCGCCCTTTCCATAACCCGGCGCAGCTTATCCCTGCCAATCTTGGGGGAGCGGATCAAAGGCAACAGATTGTACTCTTTATCCGAAAAAAGGCATGTGCGCAGACGACCGTTGGCTGTGACCCGCAAACGGTTGCAGGTTTCACAGAAGTGCTCGCTCAATGGGGAGATTACTCCTATCCTGCCCAGACCCCCCGAAGGCTGAAACATTCTGGCCGGACCGTGATTCAAGCTCCGGGTGTCTACCTGTTCCAAGTCCACCAGGGCTTGAGCCTCCTGCAAAAGTGCGTTTGAAGGCCAATAATACTTTTTTTTCCACAAAGTTTTTTCCCCGATGGGCATAAATTCGATAAACCTGACATCCAGGGGCTTTTGCACGGCTAGGTTTATAAAATCTTTAAGCTCGTCGTCATTAACCCCTCTCAAGGCTACCACGTTCACCTTGACCCGAATATCCTCCTCCAGACAGCGATCTATGCTGGTCAGGACGTTGTTCAAACAGTCCTGCCCGGTTATGCGCTGATACTTATCCCGGTTCAAAGAATCCAGGGAAATATTCAGGCCCCGAATCCCGATATCCCGGAGAGCTCGAATTTTTCCCGCGATCAGGGTAGCGTTGGTGGTCAGCCTCAGATCCAGATCCTGAAACTCGCTTTTCAGCCTATGCAGAAAATATAGGACATCCTTGCGGGCAAAGGGCTCTCCACCTGTTAATCTTACCTTTTGCACCTCCATATCTGAAGCTGCCTTCAGAAGATACAACATGTCCTCATAGCTCAATATATTCTTATGGGGGATGAACTCTGCCTCCTTGCCCGGTTGACAATAAAAGCAGTTCAGATTGCAGCGGTCGGTCAGGCTGAGACGAAGATAGCTAACCCCTCTGCCATATTCATCACTTACCATTTAAGATCTCCTGTTGGAACCCGAGGTTTACACTGCCGCCGGGATGTTCCAGACCAAAGACAAACCACAGAGGCCTACACAAGCCGGCAGTCCCAAGAATAGGTCCCATGCGGGAACCGGTTTTCCTCGCAGTCACATTAGCCCACTCTGGGACTTGCTGCAAGGGCTCTTTATCCTGGAGTAAAAATCCCTCGGGGTGGCTGCTCTCTCCCATCTCACCCGAAATCCTTGGGAGGCAGAGGAAGTTCATGATCCACAAGCCACTCCCTGAGGGCCTTTTTAAGGAGCTCGTGATAGCCCTGGAGCCCTCCCAGGCCATGGTAGGCAAAAAAGTAATTGATCTCCAGGAGCAAAGGACTGGGCCCTGAAGTCGAGTCCCTATCAAACAGGATATCTATTCCGGCCAGATTCATTCCGGACCCGGCACAGAGTCTCCTGGTCAGGTCCCTGCCCCGGGCCTGAAGATCAGGGCTGGATTCCCAATCAATCTTTCCTCCTTGAGCCAAGTTATGCTTGAAGTTTTCCCCTTGGGGCTGCACGCGCCAATAGCTATAGATATGGTTGTGCATCACCACCACTCGCAGGGTGCCGTGGTCCGTCCTGACCACTTCCTGCACCAAAAAGCCGAGGAAACCACTTTTTTCCATTCCAGCAAAAATGTCCATTATTTGCCGGGCCTCCTGCGGATTATGGACAAAGTACACTAATCTGCCCTCGCCGCCGGTATTATGTTTGATCACTACCGGATAATTTATCTGTTCCCAATATTCTGGGGAACACTGATCTTGGCTGGCAAAAATATCCGTGCGCGGATGAGGCAGTCCCAGATCCTGAAACAGTTGGATATCCCCGACCTTGCCGGGATAAAGGTACCGGCAGGAGTAATCCGGGAAAACCAGGGTACAGTTCCGCACCGCTTCCGCATGCAATTCCGGGAGGCGGCCCTGGGGCAAAATAATCCCAGTGGCCTTTTTCATCAGGGATTTGTCCCTGGCATTAATGCTGCGCCCGGCATAAAAGCGGAACACGTGACCATAAAAAAAGGGGTGGTAGGAAAGAATCACACCTTTATCCTTTACCCAATCTGAAACTGGACTCGGCTACATAGCATAATCTGCCTAGTGAATTAGCCACTTCAGATTCCCTATGCAACTATTCACCATGTTTTGCCCAAACTATTTTAACTTTTTGCCTTCCGGGACTTGCCCGGCAACCGGAATCTGTGTTTTACTTCTTGGGTCTTTCGCAGATGGCGCTACCAACCATAAAACAAAGGGGCTTGCATGTCATCAGAGAGCTTGGAGCAGGCTGATCTTGTCCTGTACAACACCATGAGCAGAAGGCTCGAGGTCTTTCAGCCCAGGGGCGATGGGATACGGATGTTTACCTGCGGCCCCTCCGTGTACAACCAGCCCCATATCGGAAATTTCCGGACCTATCTCTTTCAGGACATCCTGCAGCGCTATCTGCACTACCTGGGACTACCGGTTCAGCGCGTTATCAATTTCACTGATATAGAGGACAAGGCCGTAGCTGAAGCCAAGCGCAGAGGAATCCATCTCTTGGATCTGACCCGGGAGAACGAAAAGCGTTTCCTTAGGGATGCAGACCAGCTGGGCATCCTGCTCCCGGAAGCGATCCCCAAATCCTCCACCTCGGTTCAGCAGGCGGTAAACTTGATTCAGCAACTTTTAGCCCTAGGCCATGCCTACTGGCACCAGAACTGCGTTTTTTTCGACCCCTTAACCGTGCCAGGCTTCGGCAGGCTGTACGGTTTGGATCTAAGTAGATGGCCCGGGAAAAGGATCCGGTTTTGGAAAGATACCTATCCCGGGCAGCGCTGGAACCTGGGGGATTTTATTCTTTGGCACGGTGCCAGGCACGGGGAATCAAGCGCCTATGCCTGGGACACCGAGATAGGCCGAGGACGTCCGGCCTGGAACATCCAGGATCCGGCCATGATCAGCAAGCATCTGGGTTATGAGCTGGATATCTGCTGCGGGGGTGTGGACAACCTGTACCGGCACCATGACTACAACATCGCTGTAATGGAGGCAGTAAGCGGCAAGGAACTGGCCCCTTACTGGATGCACACGGAACACCTGTTGGTCCGGGGCGCCAAGATGTCCAAGAGCAAGGGCAATATCATCTATCCCCAGGACATGTTCCGGGAAGGGACCAGACCGGATGAGCTGCGTTTTTACCTTTTATCCGTGCATTACCGGAGCAAGATGAGCCTTACCCCAAGTCGGCTATCCAGGGCCAAAGACAGGCTGAACCATATCCAGGACAGGATCCGGACCCTAAAGCAAGGCGCTGCCCAGGCCTCCACGCGGGAGCAGGGCAAGAGCAATCCGGACATGCAGCACCTGCGGGTGCAAGCGGAAAAACATTTAAGCCGTGACCTGGACGTGCCCGGTGCTGCATTCGCCATTGAGCAGGGGTTAAAAGAATTGCTTCCCCAAAGAGGAAAAAAATCCCTGGATGCGCTGGCGTGCCAAGCAGCCCTGGAGGAACTTGAAAGAATCGATCAGGTGCTTGGTTTCCTGGGTCTGGCAGACACTTCATCCTAAAGGGATTTGGCAGGCATCATAAATCGAAAAAGCTGAGTTGCCTCTCCTGATAGCCAGGACGGGCATCAGACCTGCTAGGCCCGGGATTAAAAGAGCATATTTCGCCCGACAAATCCGGATTCTTGCAAGCGCAGATCACGGCCCGGATGCCATAGCTCTTAGCCGAGCCAAGGAACCTGGTGTATCCCTTTTGGCGCAGGCTAGCAGGCACCAGCTTGCTCCGGGTTGAAGTCCCAACCCGTGTCCATTCCTTGCCCTGGAAACAGCTATGCAATACCTGGAACTGGAAAGGGGGCAGCTCCTTTTGGAGCTGCTCCAGGATCCTGGGTCGTAGATGCAGGTAGCTAAGGGATATCTCCTTTGCCCCGTTTCGGCTAAGGGCCTGCATAAGGCTTTCTATGGAGCCGTGATCATCCGTGAGAAAGGGCAGGACCGGATCCACCCGCACCTGCACCCGGATCCCGCAGCTTCTTAACCTGGCGATATTCTCCAGTCTATCCCGGATACTGGCTGTGCCGGGTTCAAAAACTTTTCGGTAGCTCTCGCTGGTGCTCACCAGACCCACAGCAGCCCGAACCAGTCCCGGATACCTGGAAAAAAGCTCCAGGAAAGATCCGGGAATAGTTCCCTTGGTTAAAAAGGAGATAGTTATCCCGCGCCGCAGGCACGCCTCCATGGTCTGGTAGGCTACCTCCTGAATCCGGGGGTGCTCCTGGAAACAATCCGTGGAGGTATTGAAGGAAATGCGCTGGACCTTAAGTCTCCTCCGGGGACTGTCCAATTCCCGGGCCAATTTAGCGGGCAGATCAGCATACAGATAGATCCTGCCCTCTTGCGGGGCCTGGGCGTATCCCCGGGCGTAGCAGTAAACGCATTTGAAGCTGCATCCCCGGGTGATGTTCACGGAAAAAGAATCCCGCAGGCACCCGAATTCTGCCCTTTTCAGGATCCTGCTTTTTCTCTGTATCTCTTCCAGTTGCATGTTCCCTGCCTGTTAGAAAAATCCCGGGCCTCTGGATAAGTTAGTGTTAACTCTTTAGTTAGACAACTATTCTGTACGTGGCATTATTTGAAAAGTTAGCTGTCCTGATAAGCCTCACGGAGCAGTTCCACCGGATGCACTACCGGCAGGGAAAGATTGTAGGAGAACTGCATCCGGCAGCTCAGGCAATCGCAGGCAATCATATCCGGATCCAGGGTCTTGATCCTTTCCATAAGCGGCCTTCCCATCTCCAGGGAAGGTCCGTGAAACTCTCTTTTAAAACCCATTATTCCTCCCATACCGCAGCAATGGTGACTTGCCAGCGAAATCTCTCTGACAACATCCTGTTTTATTAACCATTTGCATGGTTTAACGTTTCCGTAGCGATAGCTGATTTAACCTCTTGACTTCTTTGCCTATACTTTTAACTCTCGAGATGGTGAGTAGTTACGAAAAAAATATACTTTCTGATTAGCTAAAGAAAAAAAATCCCTTATTAGTATTGACTTAAGCACAGGTATGAGGCAATAATTCCCGTGTATCTCTCGCAGAAGAAATGCTCTTTTTAAAATTGGAGATTTCTCGAGTCCCGCAAAAAAATTTTGACACAACTTGTTTTATAAAATGAAACGATTTTTTTTGTTCTTTCTGCTGCCCATTATATTTATGTTTTTGGGTTTGCCCCAATCCCATGCATTTGGTGCTGCTCATCCCTACCACATTCACCGGGACGAGGATACCGGCATAGCCCTGATGCCGGTTATCGGTTTTGTGGACTCCCATCAGGTGCGAGAAGGCGAGACCCTGCTTGACATAGCCAGGGAGCACAGTCTTGGATATAACGAGATTGTTTTATACCATCACGACCTGGATCCCTGGATGCCGGAAGAGGGAAAAAGTATAGACATACCCACTCAATGGGTGCTACCTTCTACAGAGCACCAGGAGGTTGTGATCAATATTCCGGAAATGCGTTTATACCGATTTTTTCAGGAAGTAAACATGGTCAAGACCTATCCGGTTGCAGTGGGACGGGACGAATTTAACACCCCAGTCAAGGAAACCCGTGTGGCCCAGCGGGTTAAAAACCCTTCCTGGACAGTACCCCAAGAAGCGATGGAACAGTACGGCAGAAGCATAGTGCCACCCGGACCGGACAATCCCCTGGGAGATTACTGGGTAGGTTTATCCGGGAGCCAAATAGGAATTCACGGGACCAATTTTGCCTGGGGAATAGGGCGACAGGTTAGCCGCGGCTGCATCCGGCTGTATCCGGAGCATGCCCAGCAATTCTACAATGAAACCCGGCCCGGAACCAAGGTGGAGATCGTATACGAACCAGTCAAACTCGGAATCAGGGGCGACTTGATTTTCATGGAGGCCCACCCGGATATTTACGACCGGATTTCGGACATAGCATATTATACCCGGGAAAAAATTTACTCTAAAGGCTTGCAGGACAGGGTGGATCTGGAAAAGGTCCACCAGGTTCTTGAGGAAAAAAAGGGGTTTCCCAAGGTAATAAACAACTAAGCCCTTGGCACTGGAATAACTACAACAGAAAGGATTTATTACTAACAGGGCCCTGTTTACAGAGCCAGTATTAATTTTAGCTGTTACCCACTTGAACTGTTATTCTTTTTTGTCGCAGGGAAAATTAAGGAAAATCTATTTATAACCACTTAATAACCAAGGAGGATGATTATGACCAAAAGAATCTATGCCCTGCTGATTTGCTTCCTTTTCCTGGTAGGTACGGCATTTATGAGCGGTTGCGCAACCACGGGAGATCTCGATGAGGTAAGGGACATTGCTGAGGAAGCCCAGAGCACAGCTGAGGAGGCTCAAAGCACAGCTGAGGA
>CAZNYT010000097.1:0-6816 GCA_964577315.1 uncultured Desulfovibrionales bacterium | reverse complement strand
CCAGCAGCCCTACACAGGTGCGGTCATCGCCGGCCTGTATGGGGCACACCCCCCGAGCCGGACCCCCACTAAGATGCGCGCGCAAGCGCGAAAGCGTCAGCGGCTGGTTCGTCCAGCCCATAAAACCATCGCGTTTGACCGCGGACACGTCTGTGCGGACACGCTCAGTAAGTGGACGCAGGGCCGCCACTAGGCGCTCTACATCCACATCACACATCGCTGTTCTCCTGATCCGCGTCCTGGAGGTAATCGCTCAGTGTTTTAAGGGTTTGGTAGCTGACCCGCGCCGTTTTGCCGTGGCGCACCCGCCAAACGGTATCGTAGGCGAGCCCGGTATCGCGGGCCGTCTCGCTTAGGTTGCGCGCGGAAAGCGCCGCCTGTATTTCGTCCACCGTCAGCATCGGTTACTCCTGTGTGTAATTTTTTGCACGTTCTACTTGACATCATATAGGCGATCGCGTAGATTAGCAATCATCACAACACGCAAAGAGGAGCAGACGATGGGACACACAACGGACGAACTCGCACGGGAGTTGCGCGCTATTAGCGCCCGGCTGGAGGAGTTGGCTGGCGCTTTTGGCGGCGAGGCGCCAAGCGAGCCGGACGAGCAGACTAGTACGGAACCGCCGGAACCCGCCAAGTCGGAGCAGACGCCCGCGGCGGCTGAGGTCAGCTACGACGACGTAAAGGCGGCAGTGATTGAAGCGGCCAAGGTAGACCGAAACAAGGCGGTTGAAGTGCTGCAGCAGTTTGGCGCAAGCAAGGCGCCAGAACTGAAGGAGGAGGACTACACCGCGGTTGTCCAAGAGCTGAAGGAGCTGTCCGATGGGTGATGACGCGCAACACGCACGGCTGGCGCCCAGCGCCGCTGTTCGCTGGATTAACTGCCCCGGCAGCGTGGCGCTGGCCGCGGATATTCCACGCACGACCAGCCCGGAAGCCGAGGAAGGCACCGCGGCGCATGAGCTGGCAGCCAAGGCGCTGGGGGAAGGTAACGAGCCTCAAGACTACATCGGCGGCTGGTTTAACGGGTACGAAGTCACGCAGGAAATGGCCGATTTCGTCCAGGTTTACACGGATACGGTGCGCGGCGAGCCGCAGGATCATGCGTGGATCGAGGAGCGCTACGACGCCTCCGAGTTCGTACCCGAAGTCTGGGGCACCGCGGATGCGACCACCTACGATGAAACCAGCGGCGTGCTGTCGGTGATTGATCTGAAGTATGGGTGCGGCGTGCCGGTTTCCGCTGAGGATAACCCGCAACTGAAACTCTACGCGCTCGGGGCTTACTCGCGGCTGAATCTGCTGTACGACATTGACACCATCAAAATGGTGATCGTGCAGCCGCGGGTGTCAAGCCAGCCCAGTGAGCAGGAACTGAGTGTATCGGAGCTGCTCGATTGGGCAGACACAGCCGCCACGTCGGCGCGCTCCGCGCTGGCCGCCGCGGACAACACGGAAATGTTCCCCCGCGAGCTGCTTATTCCGGGCGCGGTACAGTGCCGGTTCTGCCCGGCCAAGGCAGTGTGCCCGGCGCTGGCGGAGCAAACTGCCCAGACTGTTTACGGGGAGCTGTTTGACATGAGCAACATCAGCGAAGCGCGGACGCCGAAATCTATTGAGGGGCTAAGCGTCGATCAATTGGCCGAGGTGCTGGCGCGGGTGGACCAAATCGAGGGCTGGTGCAAGGCGGTGCGCGAACATGCACAAGGACGATTGGCCGCCGGCGATAAGATCCCTGGCTTCAAGTTGGTCGCGGGCCGGCGCGGGCAGCGCAAATGGAGTGACCCGGACAAAGCGGAGAAAGTGCTGCGCGAACAATTCAGACTGAAAAAGGAGGATGTCTACAAAATGACTCTGGTCAGCCCGGCGCAGGCGGAGAAGTTGCAGCTCGGCCCCCGGCGCTGGGAAAAACTGAGTGAGCTGATCACTCAATCCGAGGGCAACCCGACGATTGCGCCGGCAACGGACAATCGTCAAGCAATCAACCCAACCGCAACAATTGAAGACTTTAACCAGTAAGGAGCAACAACCATGAAAGTACGTCTTGATAATGTACGTCTCGCGTTCCCCAACCTGTTCACCGCTCAGGCCGGGCCGAACGGCGGCGATTCCAAGTACAACGCCACCTTTATCATCGAAGACCAGGCGACCGCTGACAAGCTTAACGAAGCCATTGAATCGGTTGCCCAAGAGAAGTGGGGTCAGAAGTCTGGCGAGGTGCTGAAGAAGCTACGCGCCGGCGATAAGGTGTGCCTCAAGGATGGCGACACCAAGGCCGATTACGACGGCTTTGAGGGCAACAGCTACACCACGGCCAGCAACAAGGTGGCGCCAACCATTTTTGACAAGGATGGCACACGGCTGCGCCAAGAAGACGGCAAGCCCTACGCCGGCTGCTACGTGGATGCGGCGCTGGATGTGTGGCCGCAAGACAATTCTTACGGGAAACGGATTAACGCTGCCCTGCGTGGCGTGAAGTTCCGGTCTGATGGCGAACCCTTCACTGGCGGCGGCGCTGCAACTGAAGACGATTTCGAGTTTGAGGAATCGGACGATAGCGCAGTAGACGATCTGGTATAATGGTAGGTAACAGCGCGGCCCTTTTCGGGCCGCGTTTTTTGCTGTTTGGAGGATACATGGACACGCGCATTTGTTCCGCATGCGGCGAAGATAAACCCCTAGATAGTTTTACCTGGCGAAAAAGGGAAGGTGTTTACCGGCGGCAGTGTAAGTCGTGTCGTAAAACAGCTAGGCACCTTCAGTACCAGAGAAACAAGGAAAGGGTACTAGCACAGTCCCGAGAGTATTACGCTCAAAATACCAAGTGGTGTAGGCAGGCGCGGCGGGCTTATTACCAGCGAAATCGAAGCGCTTACAAAAAACGGGCGCTAAAGTGGTATCGCAATAACCCAGAAAAAGCTGCTGAAATGGCGCGTAATTGGCGCCAAACTGAGTATGGTGCTCTGCGGACTGCGCTGGATTCTTTGCGTAAACGAGTTAGAGGAGTAAGCGAAAGCAGGGCTGACCTGCCTTACAGTGCTGAACAATTACGGCAACGTTTAGAGATGAATATGCAGGCTGGGATGACGTGGGCTAATTACGGTAGTGAGTGGCACATAGACCACAACAAGCCTGTACGTAGATTTTACGAGCAAGGCATTTCGGACCCTGCGATAGTCAATGCGCTTAGCAATTTACGTCCGATGTGGGCAGCCGACAATTTGAAGAAAGGAAGCCGCTTTGACTGAGACCTTATTCCTTGACATTGAATCATTCAGCGAATGCGATCTACGCGCCGCCGGCCCGTACGTCTACGCAGAGCACCCCAGCACAGAGCTGTTGCTGTTTGCTTTTGCGGTAGATGACGGGCCGGTGCACGTATGGGATGCCACAGTTGAGCCCATGCCCAAAACACTGGCCAGCCGCATCAACAACCCTGATGTGACGGTGGTAGTCCACAACGCGGGCTTTGAACGGCCTGTACTGTCCGCTTTGCTGGGCATGGACACCAACCCCACGCGATGGCATGACACGATGGCCCAGGCTATGACACTGGCCCTGCCGGCCAGCTTGGAAAAGCTAGGCGATACGGTGGGGCTGTCGGATGATCAAGCCAAGATCAAAGACGGCAAGCGGCTGGTGCAAAAGTTCTGCAAGCCCGCCCCGAAGAATCACAAGATCCGCCGGCACACGCGCGAGACTGACCCTGAAGATTGGCGGCTGTTCATTGAGTACGCGCGCATGGACGTGGCGTCTATGCGCGATATTTACCGCCGCTTGCCGACGTGGGTCTACCGCGGGCGCGAGCGCGAAACTTGGGAGCTGGATCAGCGGATCAACGACCGCGGTTTTTACGTGGATCTCGAACTGGCTCGCCGGGCGATTGAGGCAGTGGACGCCGCCCAGTATGACTTGGCGCACCGCGTCGATGAGCTGACCGGCGGGGCTGTGTCAAGCCCTCTACGTCGTGATGTATGGCTGCGCTATGTGCGTGACCAACTGGGGGTAACGCTGCCGGATGCGCGTGAGGCTACCCTGCTGGCCGCGTTGGAGGGCGATCTACCTGCGCAGGCGCGCGAGCTGATACAGCTGCGCTTGAAGGCCAGCCGCACCAGCACGGCCAAGTATCAGGCGGCGATTGAGGCCACCGGCGCGGACAACCGACTGCGCGGTGGTTTGCAGTATTACGGCGCCAGTCGTACCGGGCGTTGGTCAGGCCGCCGGCTGCAGGCGCAAAACCTGCCGCGTCCCAGCATGGGCGACACGGGCATATCGCAAGCCATTGACGCCATAAAGCACGGGGCCGCGGATCTGGTGCACGCCGATGTCATGCAGGCGGCCTCGGACTGTGTACGCAGCCTGATCTGCGCGACCCCCGGGCACAAACTGGTTGTGTCGGATCTGTCCAATATCGAAGGGCGCGCGCTGGCCTGGCAAGCGCTGGAGGATTGGAAGCTGGACGCTTTCGCAGCGTTCGACCGCGGCGAGGGGCCGGATCTGTACAAGGTCACCGCCGGCAGTATTCTGGGTAAATCGCCGGGCGACGTGACGAAAGACGAGCGCCAGGTGATGGGTAAGGTTCCGGAACTGGCGCTGGGTTTTGGCGGCGGCGTCGGTGCGTTTCAGAGCATGGCGAACATCTATGGCGTTGACATGGGCGAGTATTGGCCGATCATCCGCAACGCTTTGCCGGACGATGTGCTGCAGCGCGCCCAAGATGCGTGGAATACGCGGGGCAAAATATCGGGGCTGCCAAAGGATGAATGGTTGGCCTCGGAGGCGGTCAAGATTGCATGGCGCGACCGCCACCCGGAGACGGTAGGTTACTGGCGCGACTGTGAAGACGCAGTGCGCGGCGCCATTATGCAGCCTGGCGCGGACTTTCGCGCGCGACGGTTGGTGTACCGGCGCTATAAGCAGTGGCTCATCTGCCGGCTGCCGAGCGGGCGCTGCATGATTTACCCGATGCCGCGGATCAAGCAGCGCACCGAGCCGTCAGTATACGGTGAGATTGAGTGCGTCAAGTGCAAGGGCGAAGGGTGCGCAAAGTGCGAACAGGCGGGCGCGTTCAGCCAGCGCGAAGTAATCCAGTTTCGCGCGGTGAACTACGGCGGCTGGCGATGGGAAACCACCTACGGCGGTAAACTGGCGCAGGGGGCTACGCAGGCTATCGCGCGCGATGTGTTGCGCGAAGGGCTGCACGCTGCGGAGGACGCCGGATACCGCCCGGTTTTGACAGTGCACGATGAGATCGTGTGTGATCCGCCGGACTGCGACGATTACACCGAGCGAGGGCTGTCCGCCATGCTGGCCGCCGTCCCTGAATGGGCGCAGGGTATGCCGCTGGCCGCGGAAGGCTATGAGGGCTACCGATTCAAGAAGGACTGACCATGGCGGAAGTGCGCGAAGACACCATAGAGCAGTATCTGGTGCGCCGGGTGAAGAAAGCCGGCGGCGTGGCGGAGAAGTTCACCAGCCCAGGACGGCGCGCGGTGCCGGATCGGTTGGTCACGCTGCCCGGCGGGCGCATATTTTTTGTGGAGTGCAAAGCCCCCGGCAAAACCGCCACCGAAAACCAGCGGCGCGACCATGAGCGTCGGCGCGCTATGGGCTGCACGGTGTATGTAGTGGACACCAAGGCCGGTGTTGACGAGGTGCTGCAGTGGGAACACTGAAGACTCAGCACGATCTGCGCGACTACCAACACCTCGCCATCCAACACTTGTTGGATTGTCCGCGCGCGCATCTGTGGGCGGATATGGGAACTGGCAAATCCGTGTCTACGCTGACCGCGTTTGTGACGGCGCAGGCCGCAGGGGAGGCACGAACAATGTTGGTTGCCGCTCCGCTGCGCGTGGCTCAATCGGTGTGGCCGAACGAGCCCAGCGAATGGGCGCATCTACAGCACCTGACCGTGCAGCCGATTATCGGCACACCAAAGCAGCGCGCGGCGGCGATGTTCAAGCCGGCGGACATTTACACCATCAACTATGAAAACCTGATCTGGCTGGTAGAGCAATGGGGCAAGCGCTGGCCTTATGATTGGGTGGTTACAGACGAAGCCACGCGGCTAAAAAAACCCTCCGGCAAGCGATTTCGCGCGGCCAAGCGCGTGCATAAACTACCCCGGCGCTGGACACACCTCACCGGCACCCCGGCCAGCAATGGGCTGATGGATCTGTGGGCGCCAACCTATTTGCTTGACTCCGGCGAACGACTGGGCACGGCGTTTACCCGCTTTCGAGACAGTCACTTTGACAGTGATTTCATGGGCTACCGATGGGAGATACGACCCGGATCGGATGAGCTGATCCGTAACGCGATCAGTGACATAACACTGAGCATCCGCGCCGAGGACTATCTTGATCTGCACGAGCCGGTGCACCAGCAGGTGCCGGTGGCCTTGCCGCCCAAGGCCAAGCGCGTCTATGACGATCTGGAACGGCGTATGCTGGCGGAGCTGGACGGCAGCGAAACGGTAGAGGCCGTGTCCGCAGCGGCGTTGACTATGAAGACCCGGCAGGTGGCCTCGGGCGCTGTCTATACGGATGACGAAGGCCATTACGAAACGCTGCACGACGCCAAGATGGAGGCGCTGCAGTCCATCATAGAGGAGGCCGGCGGGGAGCCAGTGCTTGTCGCCTATCATTTCAAGCACTCCGCGGAGCGCCTGCAAAAATCAATCAAGGGCGCGCGGTTGCTGGACAAAGAGCAGAGCACTATTGACGCATGGAACGCCGGCGAAGTGCCGGTTTTGTTGGCGCACCCCGCCAGTTGCGGGCACGGTCTGAACCTACAGCATGGCGGGCGCCG
>CAZNYT010000096.1:0-6945 GCA_964577315.1 uncultured Desulfovibrionales bacterium | reverse complement strand
AATACTTGAATTCAAAAACCCTAAAGCTTTCCCATCCCCGTGACGATAAAGAAATTAGACTCTATATCTCCGGAACTTTCCCGGGCATGGACCTTGCTTTATCTTGGACAGGGGGAAAACTTTTCCTCCTTGCTGGCGTGAGAAAAACAATAATCCAGGAGGAAAAAAATGCCTGATCTCACTTCAGGACAAATACGCTTCGACGGACTGGCATCCGGGATGGACTTCGATGAAATAGTTCAGCAGATGGTCAGCATAGAAGGCCGCAAGATCCAGAGGATGCAGCAGGACCTCCAGATGGAGCAGGCCAAGATGGATGCCACCCAGGAGATACGGAACTCCACTGTCTCGCTACGCTCCGAAATGGACGAGATGAGTACCATGAACGACTTCCTGATCAAGGATGCCACCTCAGACAATGAAAGCACTGCCACAGTAACCGCGGACAGCGATGCAGAGGAAGGCTCCTACCACCTGGAAGTGAACCAGCTCGCTCAGAACAACATCATGTATCACGACCAAGGTTATGATGAACTGGATGACCCGGTCAATGAAGAAGGTGAGGAACGCGTCTTCGCCTACGAGTACGGCGATGAAGAGGTGGAAGTGGCGGTTCCGGACGGCACCACCCTGGAGGGCCTGGTGGAGCGCATAAACGAGGATCCTGACAATCCCGGAATTAGGGCCTCCACAATATTTGACGGGGACCAATATTATCTCCAGCTCAAGGGCATGGACCAGGGAGCGGACTATAATATTACTATAGACGACGAGAATACTACATTGCCTGACTTTGAACCCGAAAACTTTTCAGATACCCAGGAGGCCCAGAACTCCCAGATAAAAATAGATGGCTGGCCTGAAGAAGAAGAACACTGGATAGAGAGGGATACCAACTCCATAGACGATGTCATCGAGGGCCTGACCCTGAACCTGCACAGTACCGGGGAGACCCGGATCGAGGTATCCGAAGATCAAGAGGCCATAAAGGAGCAAGTTTATTCCTTCGTGGAGAGCATAAACAAGGTCCTGGCCCAAATCCAACATGCCACGGGCGTGGACGAGGAAGAGGATGATGATACCCAGGACACTGAAGACGAAGAAGACGAAGTAGAGGTCGAGGACGGCCCCCAGGCCTCCATACTTACCGGCAATTACGGGATAAGGAACGTGCAGCAGCAGATCAGGTCCACCCTGGCCGCCGCAGGAGTGGGATTCGACCGCCAGGAGGATCTTTTTCCCAGCTTATCCAATGTGGGTATAGAGACCGAGACGGATGAAGACAGCGAGGACTTTGGCCTACTGACTATAGATGAGGCTGCCTTGGACGAGGCCCTGGAAGAAGACAGCCAGGCAGTGGCAGAGATCTTCAGCGCGGACAACGTCCCTGAGACCGACACCGCGGATTTCCGCTTCGCATCCCAGGTCGAAGGCACCACAGAACCCGGGGTATACGGAGTGGAATACGATGTGGACGCGGACGGCAATATTGAGAATGCATTTATAGACGGATACCAAGCCGAGATCGACAACGAGGAAAACACCATTTCTGCTGTAGAAGGTCCTGCCAGGGGACTGGTGATTCAAGTGGATAACCTTCAGGAAAATGGTTATGAAGGCAATATCCGCCTTAAGCAGGGCAAGGCCGGAGAGCTCGCAGACACCCTGGGCCAAATGATCAGCCCGGACACCGGCAAGGGAACATTTCAAATAATGCAGGAAGGTTATGAATCCAGCATCGAAAGCACGGAAAACCGCATAGAATCCGAGCAGGAGCGGCTGCAGAGATACGAGCGCCGCCTGACCCAAAAGTTCGCCCGGACCGAGGAAATGCTCAGCCGCTACCAGGGTATGCAGCAATCTCTGCAGGGTCAGCTCCAGCAAATGAGCTAGACTGAAAACTTTTCCCTAAACCACCCTGGGTTCATCCGGCTTGGGCGTACTTTTGAAAACTGGTCCCTCTGGTCTTGTCCCGGTGATATCCATCTGCAAAGGGCACTGCGTGTCCCAGTTAAACAATAGAGGGTTTAACGGGATAAACATTTCACGGTACAAACTGATCCACGCTGATATTTTTCGTTCACTGATAACTGTCTCCTGCCCCCTGACTCCTGACCACCGGCCACTGATCCTTCAATCCCTCAATTCCTGCATTCCAGAATTCCTCAATTCCTGAATGTCTACAGACCACAGACCACTGGCTATTGAGCACTGGTTACTGACTACTTATCCCCGAGATCCGACCACTGAGAATAATCCTGGAATCCTGATAAAAGATTGACAACGTATATACAAAGAAGTATCCATAATTACATGGAAATCATCTGGGATCAGGACAAGAATGAATGGTTGCAGGAAACCAGGATGATTTCCTTTGAACAAATTTGTGGGATGCTATTGAGAAAGGAGTATCTGGATATAGTCGAAAATCCTGCGCGGGATAACCAGCAGTATTTTGTTTTCCAGATTCAGGGAAACACCTGGCTTGTTCCTTTTGTAATCGATGAACAGGAGCGGATCGTTTTAAAAACAGCCTTTCCCAGCCGGAAATATCACAAGCGATATCAGGAGGGATTATGAAAGATGAGTTAACATCCGAAGAACAAGAAATTGAGAACAAGGCGGATCAGCTTCGCCCGGTTCATGGGGATAGGCGGAAGAGGGTGGAGGACATACTGGAGCGCGCCAGAAAGAATGAGGTGATAAGCCTAAGGATCTCGGGACTCGACCTGGCAATGATCAAAAATCAAGCCGCAACTGAGGGCCTCCCCTATCAGACGTTCATCAACAGCATACTCCACAAATATGTTACCGGCCAATTATGCGATAAGAAAGAAGTGCGGAAAATCCTGGCCGAAATGCGAGATACATAGCCATCTAAAAAAGGTTCCGGGGACTACATAGAGATGGATTTGGAATCTGGCGAGGCAATCCTGAAGCCCCGGAAATTGATTGATCCTTCCCAGCCCTGGTACTGGACCCCGGATTGGCAGGTCATAGAAGTCAAAGTAGATGAGGAGGTCGATAAAAATCAGGTATCACCGACTTTCTATAGTGCAGAAGAGGGTTTGAAGTGGCTCAAAGAGTAAGTGCTTGTCTAACATGATTAGCAAGATTAAACATAAAATCAGACTGCGTGAATATGAATTCTCAAAACATGCTGTGGATCAAAGCATCTTGCGCGATATAAGCGTGCCAGAGCTGGAAGAAGCATTGTTGGGTGATTGTATAATAGTAGAAGACTATCCTGAGGATAAATATGGGCCAAGTTGTTGTAAGCATTCAGGGGTAAAATCTGAGGATCCTAATCTTGATGATTTATAGAACATAATAACAATAGCGAAGCAGAGCATGACACGATCAGACTCCAGCATCAAAAGGGACAGCACCAATCCAATCACCCCTTCCCAGTACAAGCGCTTAGTTGCTCCACGCCCCTGGCTCTGGTGGGATGTGGCCGACATCACCCGCTTATCCGTGGACAGCGTGGTCGAGGGCATTCTTACCCGTGGGGACTGGCCCGACTTTTTGGAAGCCGTGGACGAGTTGGGCATGGACCAGGTGCGGGAAGTTTTCTTCAGGCAAATCAAGCGACAGCGGAATAACTACCGTCCCCAGACCCGGAAGCTGTTCCAAATATATTTTGAACGTCATGCATGAAGAGATTTTGACCATAAACCAGAAAAGCGTGGCCGAATCCGTCCTGAAAAAGTTCAACTCGCATTTCATCTTGTGCGGTGGCACAGCCATTGCTTTGCAACTGGGTCACCGCCGATCCATAGATTTCGACCTGGCCTCGTTCACTGAAATCAAAGCCGACCGAATCATACGACACTTGAACGCCGCGAATGCAGCAATTGAACATACAATCGTCTCCTCCATCGACGAGTTGACCGTTGTGGTTAACGGTGTGAAGCTCACGTTTTTCTCCTTTCCTTTTTATGTCCCTGCACCGATCACTTGGCCCCGAGCTGAGATTACCATGCCCACCCTTTTGGATCTCGCCTCCATGAAGGCTTACGCCCTTGGGCGGCGTGGAAAATGGAAGGTCTACATTGACTTATATTTTCTTTTTCAAGGCCATGTCTCATTTCCGGAACTTGTTGCGAACTGTCGGAGAATATTTCAGGGAACCTTCAATGAGCGGCTTTTCCGTGAGCAACTCTACTATTTTGACGACGTGGACATGTCTGAAGCGATTGCCTATCTAGGGGAAGGGCCGAGTAACTACGAAATTCAGAGTTTCCTGATGAATTTGGCGACCTCAGGATGATCCATGCGCATTCCAGCATTCCAAAATCCCTGAATCCTAAATGTCTACAGACCACAGGCACTGGCCACGGACTACCGACTACAGGCTACTGATACAGAATCCCACCGGCCTACTGGCAACCGGCTACTGGCCACTGAATATAGAATTCCTGAATCCCCGAATCCCTAAATCCCTAAATTCCTGAATTCCTGAATCCCTAAATCCCTAAATTCCTGCATACCTGAATCCAGAATTCCTCAATTCCTGAATGTCTACAGACCACAGGCTACTGCTTGCCCGGCACTGGAATAGTGCTGGGGCCACGGACCACGGACTACAGGCTACAGACTACCGGCTACTGGCCACTGAATATAGAATTCCTGAATTCCAAGACCGGCATAATCTTTGCATATTCACTTCCAAAAAGCAATTTCAACCCCTAAGCACAAGGCAAACCTCTAATAACAAATAAACGAATAACGAGTAACGAATAGAGGAGCAGCCCATGTTCGAAGAAACCCCTGCAGCCGGACGCAAGCCCCAGCCGGAAGAGATCCTGGAACAGGCCCGGGAGGAGGTTAGGCAAGAGAACTACCAATCCGCTGTCAAGCTCTTGAACAAGATCTTTATGGCCCACAAGGACCAGGTCCCGGCCCAGGCCTACACCCTGATGGCCTCCTCCCACAAAGCCCAGAACAAGCTGGACAGAGCGGAAAAAGTTCTGGAGCAGGGGCTGCAAAATTTTCCCGACGACATCCAGATGCTTGCCGAATACGCTGAAATCTCCCGGGCCAGGGAGGATTGGACCGAGCTCAAGAAGCGCCTGGACAATCTGCAACAAAAAATTGACTCCTTGCGCTCCAGGCAGCCCTCCCACCAAGAGCCCTATCAACCGGAGCCCCAGGCGGAGCCGGAAGTCGAGCAGGAAGACATTCATGCCGACCCGGAACAGCCCCCAACCAGGACCAAGAAGATCATGTGGCTCTCCCCTATGTGCGCCCTGGACCAAAGAAGCGGGGCCGCCTGCCAGATCCGCTCTGTCTTGTCCACCCTGGCAGAGGCCGGATGGGACGCTTATGCCGTGAACATGACCCTGTGCGACGGCAAGGAGGAATATCCGGTGGGCAGCATCATCGGGGAAAAGAACGCCCAGCCGGAAAACCAGGGCACCCTGTTCAAGATCAAGAAGGACGGGGTCAAGCACCAGATATACTATACCCAGAGCAGCTACGGTAAGAATCTCACTCGGGAGGAGGCCAAGGCCTTTTTCCAGAAGGCCAAAAAGGCCCTGGAGGATATCCAGCCGGACGTGGTCATCACCTTCGGCGGATCCCAGCTCTGCAAGCAGCTGATCAAAGTGGCCCGCAAGAACTGCGGCACCCTTATCTTTTACCTGGCCAATCCCAGCTATGACGATCCCGAGCTATTCCGCCCCTTTGACCAGGTCCTGGTCAATTCCAACTTCCTGTCCAACTTTTACTGGGAGAGACTGGGAATAAAATCCGATGTACTGCGCACTCTCCTCCCGCGGGAGTACACTGTGGACCCACAAGAAGTGCTGTCCACTTGCGCCCCGGAACAAAGGCACAAGGGTTTCATAACCATGATCAACCCTTCCCTGGCCAAAGGTGCCACCCTGTTCGCCCGGCTGGTGGATATGGCCCGTAAAGAGCGCCCGGACTGGACTTTCTTGGCGGTAGAAAGTCGCATGACTGATGAACAATGGAGCCAAGCCGGGATAGATCTGGCCAGCAAACCCAATATCTTCTGGATTCCCAATCAGCAAAACATGCGCCGGGTGTACTCCCGGACCTCCATCCTGCTTTTCCCTTCTTTCTGGGTGGAGGCAGCCGGACGCGTAGGCGTGGAAGCCCAACTGGGTGGCATCCCAGTATTGGGATCCAGTCATGCTGGCATCCCGGAGCTTCTGAACGGAGGGGGCTTCCTATTCGACATTCCTGACCGCTGCCGGGAGAAATATTCCCATATCCCCACAGAGGCGGAAGTTCGGCCCTGGATGGATACCATTGCCCGGCTCATGGACGATGAGGAATTTTACCGGGAAGCAGTTAACCGAGCCCTGGAGCGGGGTAAGTGGATTCACCCGGACAATATCCGCCCTCAAGTAGTTCATATGTTTGAGAACTTCGCAGAAGGAAAGAATCTCCGGCCACCCCTGGAGTCAGGAGAAACCACCGCTGCCAATACTCCGCAGGTGCGAGGCGAAAAGATCGGCCGCAACTCCCCCTGCCCCTGCGGCTCCGGAAAAAAGGCTAAGAAATGTTGCGGAGTGGAGGCGGATCACCAGGCTAATGCAACCATGACCACTAACCAGTACCCAAGGACCACCTGGCAAGCCTACACGGCCACCCTGCCCTACGCCCAGAACCTGTACATGCAGTGGCAGGAGACCATGTTCGACCCGGACTACGAACAGGCCTTAAACGACTATATACTGGCCATGGACCAAGGCACCTCCGATTCCAGGCGGCAGGAACTGCTGCAGCAGAGCCGCAAAAACCTGGCTGCCCTTAAAAACAGCGGTGATGAGCACATAACCACCGACCTGGCCCTGATCCGGGTGCTAAGAGCCCTGGGTCAAACCGATCAGGCCGCATACATTGCAGACCTGCTTTTTAAAAACCTGGCCCAGAATGACAATATCCCCCTGGACCGCCCTTTTCTGCCTCCAT
>CAZNYT010000095.1:0-6980 GCA_964577315.1 uncultured Desulfovibrionales bacterium | reverse complement strand
GTAGCGGTGGAGGAGGCGTCCGTGTAAGCGTCCGGCAGCCAGTGGTGCAGGGGAAAGACACCCATTTTGATGATGATCCCCAGGAGAATCAGCACCAGCCCCACAATTACAGGACGTTGATATTCCACATGAGGCAGGATATTGGCAACATCCACCATGTTCAGGGTTCCGGTGGCTATCAGGATAAAGCCCACGCCCATGAGATAGAATATGGCCCCGGCAGTGCCCAGAACCAAGTAACGGAAGGCGGAAACCGGTCCTCTTCTGGTGCCTATGGCCAAGAGCCCGTATCCAGCAAGAGCAGCGATTTCCAGAAAGACAAAGAGGTTGAAGAAGTCCCCGGTTATGGCCATGCCTGCCAGACCGCCCATGAATAGCATGCTCAGGGAATAAAAACCTACGGAGCTGTTGGGGAGCTCCTGAGGCACATTTCTGTGGGAATAAATCATTACCAATAGGACAGAGCCGCTGATGATGATACTGATAAACGCGGACAAGGGATCCAGGACAAACTCAATACCCACCGGGGGCATCCAGCCTCCCAGATGATAGCTTATGGCTCCGTTGGCAAGTACTTCCTGCAGCCCCATCCAGCTGATGCCAAACACCAGGGCCGAGGTGATAAGAGCCAGGTGAAAACTGGCCCCAGAGCGGAAATAACCCACCATGGGAATGATCATGGAGGCAGCCAAATATAGTACCGGTATCAGGGCTGGAGCGTTCTGAATAATCATTCTTCTTCTTCCGTACGTTCCAGAAGTTCGTGTTCGTTCAAGGTCTTATAATTGCGGTAGATGGCTATGGCTAATCCTATGGCCACTCCCTTGGTAACTACGGCCACAACAATGGCTGTGAGCATGAGGGTGTGCGGCATGGGGTTCATATATAGGTCAGGGTTTTGGAGACTGATGCCAGGATCCAAGACTGGCACCGTAGCTCCTTCCTTAAAAGCGATCAGAATCCAGAACAGGATGGCTGCACTCTGGATCATGGTCATGCCCAAGATCTTCTTGACGAAGTTCTTTTTCATCATCATGGCATACAGACCCACGATGAACAGGAGCATAAGGAACACGTGTACGTAATAGCCTTCAATTGTTTCCAGCATGACTTATACCCAACAGATCGTCGTAAATGGCTACCAATCCGGTCATTACCGCTATGGTTATACCTACTTCCACTAGGAGTATTCCATAGTACCTAAGATCCGCTCCTTCCAGACCGGGCAGGGGCAGGAAGTGGTAATCCATGAATTCCCCTCCTCCCAGGATGGCGGCCAGGCCGGTTCCAGCAAAAATCAGGGATCCCAAACCGCACAGGGCTACCGTGGTTTTGCTGGTGATATGGGCTTGGCTGTAGGAGGAGCCCATGCTCATGCGAAGGAGCATCACACCTGCGGCCAGAAGCACTCCGCCCTGAAATCCCCCTCCAGGGCCATAATGGCCGTGAAAGAATACATATATGCCCAGAAGTTGGATAAAGGGAGCAATGCCCCGGGCTACAACCTCTATTATCGGGCTCTGAGTCTGGCTTATCATGGCCTTCTCCTTAGGATGAAATAGCAGGTCATTACCCCGGCAAATACCACCACTACCTCGCCCAGGGTATCCACAGAGCGGTAGTCAGCCAGGACCACGCAGACCATGTTGGGGGTTTTGGTTTGCTCGTAGGCGTGCTGGATATAATAGGAACCCGCCACATGCGTCTCAGCTGGGCTTTCTATCTTGCTGGCCGGGGCAGTTGGATCGCCTCGTTCAGGCATATCCATTACTGTATAGATCAAAACTCCCGCCAGGATAGCCAGAAGTAGATACTGAAAGACTCTCAATCGCAACTCTTCCTCGTGGTTTTAAAAATGGCCACTATTAGGTATATTCCTACTACACCCGCACCTACCACGGCTTCGGTAAAGCCAGGGTCTATAGCCCCCAAGGAAACCATGATAAGGGCTACAGTGAAACTGTAGATGGTCATGGTAACCGCGGCCGCAAGCAGGTTCCTTAGGTTCAAGGCAATAACCGCGGCAACCAGAAGTATTATGAACAGGAGAAATTCTATTCCCCAAGGCATGGACTAGCCCTCTTTTTGTTTTTTGGTCCAGGGTTTCACCCCGTGCAGAAGTGCGCGCCTGCACAGGGCGTGTGCTGCCACCGGGCTGGTCAGGGCTACAAATGCTGCCACCAGCAGAAACTTAACGCTGGTTAGATTGAGGCCCACAAAGAAGACCAGTCCTAAAATAAAGAGCATGATCCCCAGGGTATCCACCTTGGTAGCTGCATGGGCCCGGCAGTAAACATCCGGAAAACGGACTATTCCGATGCTGCCTGCGAGCATGAAAAGGGCTCCTCCCAGCATGAAAAGCACACCCAGTATTATTGCTATCATATCCATAGATCAGGGCCTCTCCATAGTGGCAGTTCTAAAATATCTGGCTACAGCTATGACTCCTATAAAGTTGAGCACGGCATAGCCCAGGGCAATATCCACGAACATGTCCGGACGGCCGTAAGCCAAGCCAAAAAGCAGGACCAGGGTGATGATCTTGGCGCCTACTGCGGCTGCCCCTAATAAACGGTCAAATACAGTAGGCCCCCTGAGCACCCGGTATAAAGGTAGCAGCAGAATAATAACCAGGATCGCGGCTATAAAGATATAAAAGGTCTCCACTAGGATCCCTCCTCTTGATGCTCCATTGCCTTGTAAGCCTCTCTGGGGCTTTTGATTATGGAGATATGGGTGCACATCTCATCCCGAGTACAATCCCGGAGATATAATCTCCCTACCCGGCATTCCATGTCTCCGCTCACCAGATCCTCTTCCACCCGGTCCACTATAGCGTGTACAATGAACTCGTCTCCGTATATGTCCAAGGTCAAGGTGCCCGGGGTAAGGGTGATGGAATTGCCCAGGATAACCTTGGCTATGGAGTTGGGCAGCATGGAATGGAAGCGGACCACCATGGGATTGATGGGCATTTTAGGATGCAGTGTGAGATAGGCCACCAAGCAGGCGGACTTGGTAATTTGCCAGAGAAGCCAAGGAATGTATTTAATAAGCCGGGAAAAATAGATGGTGTTTCCGGTGAGGATTTCCCCGTTTTTTAAAGGAATATGTCTGGCTTTGGAATTTAGCCAGACTACAAAGGCCACGGAAAGGGCCCCGTAGAAGATGGGTTCCAGGTAGAAGCGACCACTCAGTACCAACCACAGGGCCATCAATAGGATAGCTAGGATGATGAGGCCTCTGTTGCTATAGTTTATAGTGGACGGGGAATTATCCCCGGAGCTGACTCGATCCATATCAGGAACCCTTGCAGTTTAAGGTTAAGGTTCGGGACGGTTCGCATCAGTTGGAATGGTTAATTCATTTAGAGATATTTTTCTGGGCTGTCAAGAGAAAAAAAGCACAAGAGCTTGACAGAAAAAAGAGTTTAAACAATGCTCTATATACTACTGATGGGCTAAAAACTAGGCTGCATGGCTACGGCTACCAAAAGGGATTTTTACAGGCATGTCTGTCTTGCCCTGAAGTTTAGCTCTTGGTATTTAAATTGAAGTAGTTATTTTAAGCTTTTTTGAAAGATGGATGAACGGCGAATTTATCCCCTTGTCTGTTCTTGGGGCCGCTCTGAACGCGGCGTTTGTCTTGATCTTTGTGGCTTAGGCAGTACAGGCAAACTTCTGAAGCCAAAAATGCCTCAATTTGAATTTCCCTTAGGGTGTGTCAATTTGAACGAGGCTGCCTAGTCCCGAGAACGAAATCACAAGATCCTGCAACAAACACGCGGATAAATAGCTCATACTTTGGCCAGTGTCAACAAAAAGGATTGCAAGGAAAAAGACTTGTTTGTATGCGAAATATATTCAGGTAACGGAGCGTTTTTTTCCAAGGGTCTGCAAGGCGCTTGAAAACCCGGTTCTAGGCATGCACCAGTACCAGGATTTTTTAGCAAGTAGGAATCATTTTTATTATTGACAAGACACATTTAAGTGCTTAATAAACTATGTCAACCATATGGATAAGGCCTTTACGCAGCGTAACATACTAATAAGGCAGTCTATCTTACTGGGTTGGTGCTTGGGTGGATCAGAACGGGGCGGGTAGTTTTTTTGAAACTTTAATGGTTCAAGAGGAGGTCAAAATGAATGCTGTTTCCAGGTTGTTATTTTTGTTTATAGTCTTGTTTTTGGGGGCTGTCATGGCCCAGCCAACATGGGCCGGGAAGGAGAAATTTCCTGAAGAATCTTTACAGGTTCCGGAGAAAGAGGCTTACCAGGAATACCTGGGTGTTTCGGACCGGGAATCCTTTCTTGTTCAGGATGTAAGCTCTGATCTAGTACTTGTAGAGGTGTTCAGCATGTACTGCCCCATCTGTCAAAGAGAGGCTGAAAACGTGCACCGGCTGTATCAGTTGATCCAAGATCAAGGATTGGGGGATAACATCAAGGTCTTGGGAATTGCCCCAGGCAATTCCAGCTATGAGGTCAGCGTATTCAAGGAAAGATACAATGTCCCCTTCCCCTTGTTCCCGGATGCAGATTACCAGTGGCACGAGCACCTGGGGAGAGTGGGAACGCCTACTTTTATTGTTGTGGATACCGCTGACGGCAGCGTGCTTCGGTCTCACACTGGGCCGTTCGAGGGTCCGGAAGAATATTTGCAGATATTGAAAGACTTTTTGTAAGGCTGGATCTAATCAGGGAATATATAAGTGCAAACACAAAAATAGGGTGCCGCAGGATGGGGTGGCTTGTTGAAACTGTTAAGATAAAAAGCGAGGTAAAAATCCATGAAAATCAAGATCTCCATTAGTTTGTTTTTGGTTTTGCTGTTTCTTTTACCGTTTTCTGCCTCGGCCTTAGAGGAAAGCATTTATCAACCCGGGGAGCTAAAGCCCATAGACAGCGAGATCAAGGTGGAAGAAGGGGATAAGGCAATTGACTTCACCTTGCCCAGCATAGATGGGGAGCAGGTCTCCTTGTCCCAGTATCAGGGCGAGAAAAATGTCATGCTCTCCTTTGTTCCCGCTGCCTGGACCCCGGTATGTTCCGATCAGTGGCCCGGATACGATTTGGTACGGGATAAATTTGAAGAGCATGACACTATCCTTCTGGGGATTACCACGGACAACGTGCCTTCTCTGTATGCCTGGGTACAGGCCATGGATGGCTTGTGGTTCCCTGTGTTGTCCGATTTTTGGCCGCACGGCGAAGTAGCGGAAAAATACGGAATACTTCGGGGCGATGGTACTGCGGAGAGAGCTACAATCCTTGTAGATAAGGAAGGCGTGATCAGGTACATAAGTGTAGAGGATATTAACAGGCGTCCGCCCTTGGAGGATTTGGTGGCTGCCATGGAAGATTTGGACAAAGGCGAATAGGTTTAAAACAGTAAATTATGCATGCAGGGGCCAAGAGAAGCCTGGGCCAGAATTTTCTTGTGGACAAGAATATTGTGCGCAAGATAGTGGCCGCTTTGGAGTTGGAACCTGCGGATTCGGTCCTGGAAATAGGCCCCGGCAACGGGGCCTTAACTAATTTCCTGGCCAAGGAGGCAGGGCGCGTCCTGGCCCTGGAAAAAGATAGCTCCTTGGCGTTTGGTTTGGATAAAGATCCTAAGGTTCAGGTGGTAAACATGGATATCCTGGACCTGGATTTCTCTCGCCTGGACAGATTGCCCGGGATTAAAATTGCAGGGAACCTCCCTTATAACATCGCGCAAACCATGCTTTGGGATCTGGTGGCCCAGGCAAAGAACTTTGGCAAGGCGATCTTCATGATCCAGAAAGAAGTGGCCCAAAGAATCTCTGCACCTCCGGGAAACAAGGAATATGGTGGACTTTCTGTATGGATCCAATCCTTCACCACAGTGAAAAGGCTTTTTCAAGTTCCGCCCACAGTTTTTAAGCCCAGGCCCAAAATAGATTCTTCAGTAATTTCTCTTACCCCACTTCCCGAGCATCAAAAAGAATTCGATTCCTTGAAATTGGCGGGGCTGATTCGGACAATGTTTCAAAACCGGCGTAAACAGATCGGTAAAATTCTTAAAAATTATTGGAATGATAGGACAAAATCTGTGTTGCAAGCCTGTGATCTGGATCCGATGATGCGGCCTGAGGAGCTCGTCCCCAGGGATTTCCAAAGGTTATCCCAATACCTTGGTCCTTGAAAAAAAGGCTTTATAGGAAAATTTAATCTTGACTTGTGGCCTGTTTTATAGTTTTTCGTTCTTGAAGTCTTGCATTCAAGCCAGGCAGGGTGTAGACACAGGGCAATATTTCGTAGTTGCGCTTTGTTTTAGTTCAAATTTGTGCATTTGTTTTGGGTATATTTGTTTAACCTTTGAAGGAGGAAGTTACTGATGACAAAAGCCGATTTGGTATCCAAAATCGCGGAGAAGACCAGCCTGACAAAGGCCGACTCTGAAAAGGCCCTGAATGCTTTTTTGGATTCCGTTCAGGAAACTCTGGTCAATGAGGGCAAGCTAACCTTGACCGGCTTCGGGACATTTGCCGTGGAAAACAGGAAGGCCCGCAACGGCAGGAATCCCCGTACCGGTGAAGAAATCAAAATCCCTGCCTCAAAGGTGGTAAAGTTCAGACCAGGCAAGGTGCTCAAGGAAACGGTAAAGTAGCTGCGGCATCAATCCGAGAAGGACGTTGGGCTTGCTTTACAAAGTACGCACTTTACCATCCAGTATTGAGAACTGCCCATTTCTAAATGGGAATCTTGGCATTCATCGCAAGTGTTTTTAAGAAAAAATTTTGTAGTTAGTCCCTGACTCTCAGGACATGTCCTGATGGATGGTAAGCTTAAGCCCGAGTTTCACGAGCCATATTAGCGCTAAATATCCATTACCTGCCCTACCCTAGGCCTTTAATGGTCTTTATTCCCGGGTACTGCAGTTCCTGGTTTTGCAAATCCCAGACTACAACGAAACTTATTGTCCAGAGGTCCGAGAATTCTGCAAACAGGCCGTAA
>CAZNYT010000094.1:0-7066 GCA_964577315.1 uncultured Desulfovibrionales bacterium | reverse complement strand
TCTGTTATTATTCCGTCATTATATGCTGCTAGTGCAAAAGACTCTAAAACTCTGCTGGGAATATCTTCCCATCTGTCTTGTACCTTCTTTGCCACATCATCAGGTATAGGAATTGTATATTCCATATATCCTCCCCAAAACAAATGGTTTTAAGCTTATATTTTGATCTAAAGGAGATCCTTGAAACTGTCCAGATCCTTGAAGATCTTCAGGAACATTCCTTCGTGTGGAGCTTGCTCTCTTTTAATCATCATACAGAAAATATAGTCTATCCTGGGGGTGGGGGCAAGGGAAATATAAATAGAAAGAATTTCGGCGGGGGCTCGTGACGAGAAAAATAAGGGGAAGCTCCGGGGCCTGTGATGCATCAGGCGGCTGTGTTCTGGGTAACCCCCCTCCTGATTACCCATTTCATGCATGGCATGATATGGGGCAGGTATTATTATCTGGATTGGTGCTGATCAAAAAGGTCCAAGATTTCCTTGGCTGCTTCCGTGTCCAGGGTGCCCTTTTCCAGGGCCAGATTCACGGTCAGTCTTCCCAGTTCGATGTAAAGACCGAGCAACACCGGTTTTACCCGGGATATGGATTCCAGGTGATCCCGGACGGTGCGGACATCCCCCCGGGCAATGGGGCCGGTCAAGGCATCCGGGATACCCAGTTGTTGGGTATTTTTAATGGTCCCCTGGATCAAAGGCAAAAGCGCTTTTAAGGAGTCCTGCCTGTTTATCCCGGCGGCGGAGTGCAGTTCCAGCCCCAAGCCAATAGTAGCTACCAAAAAATTGGAAACCGCTGCAGCACCTGCGTGATACAAGGGCTTGGAACCCTTCTCTATGGTCAGCTCCCTGCCCTGGAACACTCGGAGCATCTCTCTGGCTGTGTCCAAGGCTTCCGGGTCTCCTTCCAGGCAAAAAAAGGATCCGGGCATGTTGTTCAGGGCTTCCTGGACGCTGGGCAAGCTTTGAAGGGGATGTAGGGAGGCTATCTTGGCCCTTGAAGATTTTGCGGAAACTAAAGATTCCGCAGACAATGCCCCACTGGTATGCACCACCAGGCTGCCCTCCTGAAATCCCCCCTGAGAGGAGATTTTTTCGCATACCTCCTGCACCGCATCATCCGAGGTGGTAATAAAAACAATATCCGCCTTGCCCGCTATCAGGGCCAGGTCCGTGGAAACCTCCCCCTGACCGATAAAATCCCTGGACCTTTCAGCGGACTCCAGAGTTCTGCTGCCCACGCCGACTATGGTGTATCCGGCCCTTTGCAGCAAATATCCTATGGCCGTACCCACCACGCCAGCACCGATAATAGCTATATTCTTCATGATCTGCCTATTGTATTCCTGCTTCCTCCAGGACCATGGGGATCTTCTTTTCCCAGCCGATGGCCATGACGTGCACCCCGTGACACATCTCCTTCATACCCTTAACCAGCCCGGATGCAATCTCCACGCTGGTCTTGACCTTGTCCTCGGTCTCGGACATGGCCTTGATCTGGGACTCGGGCACGTTGATCCCAGCCACGTTCTTGTTCATGAACTTGGCCATCCCTGCAGACTTGAGCATGATGATCCCGCCCAGGATAGGAACATTGAATCCCTCCACCCTTTTCATGAACTTCTCGAAACTCTCTAGATCGAACACTCCCTGGGTCTGGATAAACTTGGCCCCGGCCTGGATCTTTTTCTCCAGCTTAATGAGCTGCAACTCCAGACCAGCCCCTTCATCCGCCCCGGGGTTGACCACGGCTCCCGGAAAAAAGTCCGGGGCCCCGTTGAGCTCGTTTCCAGCCAAGTCTTGGCCCTGGTTCAGGGTATGAATCATTTGGAGCAGGCTTACGGAATCATGCTCAAAAACCGGCATGGCTTCAGGATGATCCCCAAGTACCGGATGGTCTCCGGTCAAGGCCAAAACATTTTTCACCCCCAACACCCAGGCGCTGAGCAGATCCGATTGCAGAGCCAACCTGTTCCGATCCCGGCAGGTAAGTTGATATACCGGCTCCAACCCGTGGTCTGCCAGGATGTGGCTCACTGCCAGAGAACCCAAGCGCATCACCGAGCTTTGCAGATCTGTGACATTGATGGCGTCCACGTGCCCTTTCAAAGCTAGGGCATCCTCCAACAATTCCTCAATGTTCGTGCCCTTGCCCGGGCCCACTTCCGCGGTAATGGCAAATTTACCCGACTGTATCGCTTCCTTGAATCCCATGATCTGTCTCCTGTTTTTGCCTTTGGCGTCTTATCCGAAACCGGAATCATCCCTCCCGGACCAGCTGGGCCGGGTGTACCCGCGTAGCCTTGGGCGGGGTTATTTCCTTCAAAAGGTGCTGTTGTCCCAAGCGCGTCAACCGAACATATATCATTTGCCAAGCGCAGCGGGTATCCTTGGAAACCTCGCACTGCCCTTGATGAGCTCCTCCGCAGGCTCCGTCGGTTAAACCCTTGGCACACCTAGCTACCGGGCATATTCCCCCGGTACGGTGCAATATGCACTTGCCGCAGGCGGCGCAAAGCTCCTGGAATCCACCCTTGCCGTCCGCTCCTCCGAAAAAAAGGGTATCCAGGGCGGGCAGTACCGGCTTGTTGCCCAGGGTCTCCGCCATGGTCTGTACTCCGGCTCCACATCCCATGGACAGGATGGCCTCGTATTCGGCGGCCTCACCCTGCATTTGTTCCACGAACAAGGGATCGCATTGGCGCAACTTGCTCTGCTCACCCACTGTTATTTCCGAGCCCTCCTGGTTCCTGGCCATACGAAGAGAAGAGGCCAAAACCTCCACCTGCTGCGATCCGCCGCTGAGACACACTGCTACACATGTTTCGCATCCGGTAATCAGAACCTTTTTGTACGGCCTTACCATGTCCTGGATTTCAGCCAGGGGCTTGACTTCGGCAACTATCATGAGTTCACCTGCCTTGTTTTTCTTGAATGTATTATCCTGGTTAGCAACTACTTACAATTAAAACGAAACTTCCTTTGCTCCCGAGCTGGAGAACAAATTACAAGCACTAAGCACTAAATTCCTAACACTGGCGGAAGCTGACTACTGCCCCCTGACCACTGGCTACCGACCACTGATCACTGACCACTGACCACTGGCTACTGACCACTGGCTATTACTCCATCTGCATCAGTTTTAAGCGCTCCGGATCCATCCCGATCTCCTGGAGCACCCTTCTAGCCCGCTCCACGTTTTTCCGGGTCCAAAGAGAGCAATCCTTGAACTTGCACTCCTGCTCCCCGCAACCCACAACCTCCACTTCCCGGGCCCCGGCCTCAAACGGAGCCAAGAGCTGATACACATCCATACGTCCCAGGCCGGGCTTGCCAATGCTGAAGGTCTTGTTGGACTCCGCATCTTTTCGGGAATCCGGGGCATAGTCGCAAATATACCTAATGCTAAATTCCCCGGCAGCCTGGTTCCGGGCGCGCTGGACCACCTCCCGCAATTGAGCGCGTGCAGCTTCTCTGGAATCCATGGCCAAGTCTATGGCTGCCACCGGGCACTGGCCAGCACATATCCCGCAGGCTTGACACTGGCTGATATCTATTTCCGCCCTCTCCTCTCCTGGCCTGGGCACCCCGTAAGGACACACCAGGACACAATTCAGGCAGGAGGCACAGTTATAAGCCACATGCGCACCCAAACCGCAGTTCAGGCAACGCTTGGCCTCGGCAACTGCCTGTTCCCGTGTAAAGCCAAGCTCCACCTCATCAAAACTTCTGATCCTGTCCCGTACCGGCTGTGCGGGCTCCTTTTCACGGTCTGCCCCGGGGACGTTTTCTGCCACCCGTTCATCCAGCTCCTCCAGAACTAAGGGATCGGCCCTTTCCTCAGGGGCAAGCCCGCGCAGGTAACGATGAATGGAATCCGCCACTTTCCTGCCCGAAGCCATGGCCTGGACCACGGTGGTAGGACCGCTCACAAAGTCCCCACCAGCAAAAACCCCGGGAACACTGGTAGCTCCGGAGCCATCCTTGATCTCCACCTTGCCCCCCTGGCTGTCGAACACTTCCTGGACCGGCTCGGTGTTAGGGCCATAACCGGTTGCCAAAATAATGCTGTCCGCAGGAATATCGTATTCCGAACCCTCAACGCACACCAGCTTGCCTTTGCCGCCACAAGATTTGTCCAGATCCATCCGGACGCAGCGCATTCTTTCCACCTGATCCGTGCCCACGAATTCCACTGGGGAGGTGAGGAACTGGAACTCTATCCCTTCTTCCTGGGCATGCTCCACCTCGTCCATGCCTGCGGGCATCTCGTCCACGGTCCTGCGGTAGGCAATGGTCACCTCTTTAGCGCCCAGCCTGAGACTGGTCCTGGCCGCGTCAATAGCAGTATGGCCTCCCCCGATGACCACCACCCTCTCTCCGGGATTGGGTTTTTCACCCCGGCTTACATCCTTGAGAAAATCCACCGCGGTTATTACTCCCTGAAGGTCAAGCCCTCCGCAGTCCGGACAAAAGCTCTTTTCACTTCCCATGGACAAAAACACTGCACTGTATTCCCGCTGCAAATCGCTAAGAGAAAAATCCCTGCCCAAAATTCGCCCGGTTTTGGCCTCTATACCCAGGGATAGGATGCGGTTTATATCTGCCCGGACCACTTCCAAGGGAAGTCTGTACCTGGGAATTCCCCGGGTTAACATCCCGCCCAGCTCGTCCTCTGCCTCCAGCACGGTCACCGGGTACCCCATCCAGGCCAAATCGTGAGCGGCTGTAAGCCCTGCCGGACCGCTCCCCACCACAGCTATCCTATCGGAATAGCGCGGCTCGGGTTTTCTCTCCGGCTCCATTTCCAGGGCGTGATCCGCTGCAAAGCGCTTCAAGGCCCTTATCGCCACCGGCTCATCCACTTTTTGACCCCGCCTGCATACGGATTCGCAATCCCGGGTGCAAATCCGGCCACAAACCGAAGGAATGGGATTGGTCCTATGGATAATCCGAACCGCTGCAAGCTCATCTCCCCGGGCAACTGCATCCACGTACTCGTGTACATCCATGTGAACAGGGCAAGCGGCTTGGCAAGGCGGCATTATGCTGGGATTCATGAACACTTATCTCCTTGTATCTGTTTGACATTAGTGACCCATAACATCATTGGGCCTGGTTCCACCCGAGGAGTTAATCCAGATAGGAATCGCAATACAGGATATCGTTCAGGAAAAGACGGGTGGTCTTCATGGTTTCCATGAGTCTTTGATCCGAGGGATCAGCTATGGCTGCATCCAGGCCGGCTGTCATGAGCATGGTCAAATAAGTGGAACTCAGGATACTGTGCAGCCTCTCCGGAGTGCCGTTGTATACGTTGCTCAGCCCCACTACGGATTTCAGGGGCGGATCATTGAGCTGCTTGAACATCTTGATGGATTCCACCACTTCCATGGCCTGGTTCTGGGCCACGCCCACGGGCAGGATCAACGGATCCAGGTACAGGCGCTCCACAGGCACCTCGAATTCCATGGCTGTGGTCATGATGTCCACTGCAATGCCCACCCTTTCGTTGGCATCCCTGGACACTCCAGCCTTGGTCATGGTCAGGGCAATAACCTCAGCATCATACTTCTTGGCCATGGGCATGATGATTTCCATCTTCTCCCGATCTCCGGAGGTAGAATTGATGATTGCCGGATTCTTGCAAACCTGGAGCCCAGCTTCCATGGCCTCGGTATTGGTGGTG
Source organism: uncultured Desulfovibrionales bacterium (assembly GCA_964577315.1). Classification (GTDB taxonomy): domain Bacteria; phylum Desulfobacterota; class Desulfovibrionia; order Desulfovibrionales; family Desulfonatronovibrionaceae; genus Desulfonatronospira. The sequence goes on along the minus strand of CAZNYT010000094.1, from coordinate 1,381 downwards.
TCCAGGGACAGGGGCACTTCAGTAACTTCCTGGACAGTGTTCACCAGCCACTGCATGATTTCCGGGCCGTTCTTGGTAGCCGGGCCAGCATTGATATCCAGGGCCCCGGCGCCCGCTTGCACCTGCTGCAAGGCCAGGTCTTGAATGGGTTTTTTATCCCTGTTCTTCATGGCCTGGCCGATATCCTTGAGCATTACATTGATCTTTTCCCCGATTATAAGCATATGTCCCCCTTGTTTAATAATTATTGGCTACCATTCATAAAAACGTTTCACCAGGTCTTTTTGCGTGCTTTCGCCGGGAGGCTCACCGCTTTCCTTGGCGAGGCTTATGGGGGAAGCCGGACCGCACGAAAAAAAGGAATAAGACTAAAGCAAAAGCCTCTATTTTGCACCTATTTTGAGAAAGTGCACATAGCCAAGAGTCCGGTGGGGGCAGGAATGCCCCCGTAAGCCGAGCCTAGAAAAGAGCGAGCCGGGAGGCACGGCACGCAAAAAGATTTGGTGAATAGTTGCCTTATTTATTGACTTTCCAGCCTTTCTTCCAAGTTTTTGAGCAAGGCTTGCACCTGTTCAGCAAAACCGGGATCCGCTTCCAGCACCTTGTTTCCACCCAGAGAAGCCCGGCGCACTTCATCACTGTCCCTGAGGATCCCCAGAATCTCGTACCCGGATAATTGCTCCCGCAATATACCTTCCTCTTCAGGTGAACGTATCCGATTCAGGATCAGAAAAACCTTTTGTATTCCGGTTTCCCTGGCCAATTGATCAATGGTCCGGGCGGTCTGTACGCTTTGACGGTCCGGGTCCACCACCACGATCAGGGCATCCACTCCCCGGGCAGTACCCCGGCCTAAATGCTCGATACCTGCTTCCATATCCAAGAGAACCATTTCCTGGCGGCGCAGGACCACGTGACTCACCAGGCTCTTGAGAAGAGTGCTCTGGGGACAGATACAGCCCTGTCCCCCTTTTTCTATGGCCCCCAGGACCAAGAGCTTAATCCCGTTATCCTCTATGCACATACGCTCCGGTATGTCCTCCACCTTGGGATTAAGCTTGAACATTCCTCCGCTCTCGCCGGGCTTGGCCCCGGTCCGCTCCTGGATAAGGTCCGAAGCCCTGGAGATGGGCAGGGCCTGTGCAGCTTCCTCCGGAGAAATACCCAGGGCATAGGCCAGATTGGAATCCGGATCCGCGTCAATGGCCAGAACCTGGTACCCCCGGTCCGCAAACAACCTGGCCAAGGATGCCGAAATGGTGGTCTTGCCCACCCCTCCCTTGCCGCTTACAGCTATTTTCATTGCTTCACCCTGCTTTGGGAATCACTGCCATTCCTTGAGGAACTTGGGGATTTCGCTGGCCTCCCTGGGGCCTACTAT
>CAZNYT010000093.1:0-7118 GCA_964577315.1 uncultured Desulfovibrionales bacterium | reverse complement strand
TTAGCCGTACGAGGCAATGATTTTCCTTAGCTGATCAGTCTGGATATTCTCCCGGTACAAGGCTTGGTTGCTGGGGTGGGGAAAGTCTTGCTCGAAAGTGGGCCGGTCCGAGCGGTAAATAACTCCCAGGGGAATCCTGTCCCCCCATTCCTGGGAAATGGCCATGGCTTGGTCCCACTGGGTGGGATCATGGTCCTGCAGAATATAGCAGCGTTCTTTGTACCAGGAGAAGGTATTGACCTTGTTGAAGCTCACGCAGGGTTGAAGGATATCCACCAGGCTAAACCCGGGATGCTCTATCGCCTGCACGATCATTTCCGTCAGGTGTTCGGGCATGCCTGCAAATCCCCGGGCCACGAAACCTGCTCGCATGGATACGGCCACGCCTATGGGGTTGAATGCCTCGGAAGGATTGCCTGCCGGCTGGCCCTTGGTCTTGTGGCCCTTGGCAGTAGTGGGGCTGGCCTGGCCCTTGGTCAACCCGTAAATCTGGTTGTCATGGGCTAGGAGGGTGATGTTTACGTTCCTGCGCAGGGCAGCCAGGAAATGGTTGCCTCCTTCTCCGTAATTGCATCCGTCCCCGCTTTGCACGATTACCTCGGCTTCCGGGTTGGCCAGCTTGATCCCGGTAGCCGCGGGCAGGGCCCGTCCATGCAACCCGTTGAACAGGTTCACGTTCATGTAGTGCGGGCTTTTGGCAGCCTGGCCGATCCCGGAGACAAAGATGCAGTCGTGGGGCTTTAGCCCCAGCCTTGCCAGGGCTCGCTTTTCTGCCTGCAATACACTGTGATTGCCGCAACCCGGGCACCATGCGGTTTCATAGCTGCCGAAATCTTCCACTGAGACCATAAATGATATCCCCTTGCTTGCTGGATTCGTGCTTTGATTTTCCCGGTATCATGCGCCGTGGAAAGCGCCTTTGGTTTTAATGTTTACAACTGTGTACGCAGCCCCGGTTGTGCGGCTACGGGATATTATCCGCGATATACTTTCCGTCCAGGGGCAGCCCGTCATACCGGTGCACAAATGCCTGCTCCCTGGGAGCAGACCTTTTGGTAATCAGGTCCGCAAACTGGGCAGTAGCGTTGGACTCCACGAACACCACTCTCTGGGCCCTGTTTATATAGCCCTGAAAATGCTCCTTATCCAGCGGCCATACCTGGGAAAAGTGCAAAACCGCGGTTTTTTCCCTGCCCAGGATCTCCCTGGCCTCCAGGACCGGACCCCGGGAAGATCCCCAGCAAACCAGCAGATCTTGGGGGTTTTCCGGACCGGTGTATTCCGGGGGAACAATTTCCTGCTCCAAAACATGGGCTTTTTTCAGTCTCTTTTCCACCATTGCCGTGCGCATCTGGAGATCTTCGGTTATATGGCCGTCCGGGGTGTGTTCGTCGCTCCCTGCCACTACCAGGTAGGAACCCAGGGTGGGCACCAGGCGCGGGGAAACTCCGCTGGGGGTTAGGGAATATCTCTGGTATTCCTCAGGTCCTTCCCAGGTATCTCCCGGGCTGGCAGGTGGCTGCAAATTCCCCGGATCCGGGAGATTTGCGTTGCGATAGGAATCCGCCAAATACTGGTCGCTTAGCACAAATACCGGTCCCTGGCTTTTTTCAGCCAGATCAAAGGCCTTGGGGATCAGGGCGAAACACTGTTCCGGATCCGCAGGAGCCAGGATCGCCCTGGGAAATTCCCCGTGTCCGGCATGAAGAACCAGGTTCAGATCCCCTTGTTCCGTGCGGGTGGGCAGACCAGTGGCCGGTCCCGGCCTTTGCCCCACGATGGCCACTATGGGAGTCTCGGTCATGCCGGCCAGGCTCACTCCCTCGGTCATGAGGGCAAATCCCCCGCCGGAAGTGGCCACCATGGCCCTGCCGCCGGCATAAGAGGCCCCTATGGCCATGTTGATGGCAGCGATTTCGTCCTCTGCCTGTTCCACCACCAGGTTCATATCCCGGGAATAAGAGTTAAGCCCCATGGAAATGCCTGTGGAGGGGGTCATGGGATAGTAGGAACAGAACCTGACCCCGGCGGCTAGAGCCCCCAGGACCAGGCCATCGGTTCCAGAAAGCATAAGGCCAGGATCCTGGGTGGCCCCGGATAATTCGTACCCGGAGATCCCTGTCTCTCCGGCAAAGGAATAAGCCTTGTCCAGCACTTGGAGGTTGGCGTCCACCACCTCGGGTTTTTTGCTCTCAAAGGCGGACCTTATGCATCCGGCGGGCATTTCCCGGTCCAATCCGATCAGGGCGCTGATAACTCCCAGTCCCACAACGTTTTCGTAAAGTGCGGAACCCGCCAGGTCCTTAAAAGGTATAACCACGGTCTTGGAATCACCAGGACCGTCTTCCTGGTCCTTGAGCACCAAAGCCCCAGGGTTTAGTTCCTCTTGGTGCAAGTCCACGGTTTCTGCGTTCAAGGCTACCAGGATATCTATTCCTGGTGCCGGGCCTTGGACAGGGCCAGGCCCGGTCCGGACACTGTATGTGTTGTGTCCGCCCCGGATCCGGGACATGTAGTTCTGGGTGACGTGGACCTGGTATCCGGCCCAGACCAGGGCCCGGGTAAGGAGATCCCCCACTGTTACCAGGCCCTGTCCGGCTTCGCCCCCGATCAGAATGTTCAGCTCCTCGCGCATAAATAACTGCTCCCTGAAGCTACGTAGCTGTTTTCCAGGAAACGGGCTTTTGCTAGGCTCCGTCCAGTCCGGCCCGGTCCTTTTCCATGAACCATGCTTCGGGGTCCTGGTAGTAGTACTGCATATCGCTAAGGAGCATATAATGTCCTTTTTCCTCGTTGATCATGCGGCGCAGGAACTCCCGCTCCAGCTCCTCGGTGGCTTCCTGAAGGGCGGATTCGTAGAATTTTACCAGCTCCAGCTCGAAATCTATGGCTGCACTTAGAGATTGGGTGGTGGAATCACATGGCTTTTCCTTCTCCACTTTGCTGGCCAGGTCCCTGAAGGCCTGTCCTACATCCTTTTCCGGGGAGTCCATGCGGCAGGCTTGTTCCAGTCCGGAGTCTTGATCCAGGGCCTTTTCTATTTCCCGGATTCTTTCCATGTGCCTAATCTCGTCATCCCTTAGCATGGCGAAAACCTGCTGCCCCAGTCCGGCGGAACATTCGCTTGCTGCCCGTTCATAAAAGGCCTTGCCCTTTTCCTCCATTTCCAAGGCAGTACACACCCATTGCTTAAATTTCTCCCGGCTCATTGAAAACTCCTTTTAAATGGTAAGTATTGTTGATCCTTTCCTGTGTTAAGACTATCCTACTTGCTAGGTATATTGGATTTTCTAGAATTTTTTGAATGCTTTGGCAAGAATAAAATCAATTCCTGTTTTCTAAAAGACTACCTTTGAAGTTCCTGTCTTGATGCCTATTGCAGGCTTGGAGTCTCTGTCCAGGATGGGGCGGGATCAAACAGGCAGTTACCTTGTTTTGCATAACTACAACGAAACTGATTATCCAAAGGTCCGAGGATTCTGCAAACAGGCCGTCGCTCACACAGTTTACGCCCAGTTTGCAGAACCCTCGGACCTCAAGTACGTGTTGCTGCCATAATAGTAAGGCTGTTTATAGAGCCATGGTTACAGAGCCAAGTTTCGTTGTAGTTAACTTGAGAGTTGAAAGTAAAGGCAAAGAAATCAAGATGTTATATCAGTTATCCTTGCGGACAGGAAAAACTATGCAAATGGTCCATGAAAATAAGCAATTGCCAGATAGTTTGGGAGTGGCAAGTACAGAAAAGAAATCGTTTTTATCCTGGCGTGGTTGACAAAACTAGGTTTTTAAGCTTTTTTGAAGTTGTTCAGTAGAGCTTGACGACCCCTCGATTTCAAGGATGCCATCTGATGTAATCGACTATTTTGCTTGGTTGTAAGTACTGGCAAAAACCGGGTGTGCCAGGCGAAGCTGGTTTAGTCCCAAAGATTAATCAAGAATCAAGGAGCAGTTATGAGCCATCACTACGGTACAGTAACCATGAAGGGTAATCCCGTGACCTTGGAGGGCAATGAGGTGTATCCCGGGGACAAAGCCCCGGATTTCGAGGTTGTGGACAATGAACTTAATCCGGTGACCCTGGGGGACTATTCCGGCAGGGTCCTGATTCTGTCCTCAGTACCCTCCCTGGATACTTCGGTTTGCGATATGGAAACCCGCCGCTTCAACCAGGAAGCTGCCAAGCTGGGGGATAAGGTAACCATACTGACCATCAGCATGGATCTTCCCTTTGCCCAGCAGCGTTGGTGCGGAGCCAACGGCGTGGATAGGGTGATCACCCTGTCCGATCACCGCAAGGCTTCCTTTGGGCAGGCCTATGGGGTGCTTATCAATGAGCTGCGCCTCTTGTCCAGGGCTGTGTTTATCGTGGATGCCAACGGAGTGCTGCAGTATATGCAGGTGGTCCCGGAGATAACCCAGGAGCCGGATTATCAGGAGATCCTGGCGGAGGTGCAAAAGCTTATTTAATGCAATCAAGCATTATTTAATTTCTTCAGCTGAACCTTTAATACTTAGCCAGTTGGCACTCGCGCGTATCCCCTTTGTCAATGCTGGAATAATAGTAGCTGGGTTCTGTACTGTAGGTCATTTCAAAAGTGGCATCATCAATCAAGTTCCAGTTGTAACTCCCGTAATCATGACCTGCAGGCAGAACCCTGTATCCTTTTTTTTCAAGGTCTACTCCCAGATCGGACAGCAGTTTTTCCACAGCCGCGTTGGTGCAAATGGAGTCTATACCGGATTGACCCGGTTCCAGCTTGTCACTGGAAGGGGTGTCGATCTCGATACAGTCGCCTCCCTCTTGGCAAGTCGTCCAATTATAGCTGTTCTGGTCATCAATATAAGCAGCCACGGCCTGATCATCCATTTTATCAAGGTCTGTCCCGGTTAGTGTGACATTGAAATATGCTTCATCCACATGTTCCCAGTCTTTAAACCAGCAAGTCAACGTCTCCCCGGGATTCCCACCGCTTGCTTCACAGGCCACATCCTCGGATCTGGAAACCCCTTCTAATCCCAGGCTCTCCCACTCGGATTCCCCAAAAAGATAGGGAATATGGCTCTTGCTTGCTATTGTAACCCAGGATTCCTCGTCCGAGGGGTTTAAGGAGTATTTACCATAATTGGAAGCAGAAGCGGATTCGATGTTGCCTGCCAGATTTTTGGCAGCTGCGCTGTGGGCATTTCGATCCATGTCCATGAAGTGAGCTGCGCCTATAGCTCCCAACAACACCAGGATGACCAACACAGATGTAATCTCGACCAAGGTGAACCCATTGGCTCCGTGAAGGTTGGAATCTTTGTGCACAGTGATAGAAACGCTCATATTCCCTTCCTTTAGGCTACAACAGGTATGTCAAACGTTTTTTGTCAAAAACTACAATCTGCCTGTGTTATCTCAGTGATGAAAATACCTTGACTGTTTTCCTGGGTGAGTCTTTAAATTAAGCAAAATATGTACCAGGTATCTGAGCTTATGACTCCTTGAGTATGGTGTCTGTATCATTATACTTTTTCTAATATCTTTTCAGTCCAAAGTTCTTGGGCAACGCCTTGTTTTTTTTTGACCATTTACATGGCTTTACGTGTCCGCAGCGATAACTGATTTAACCTCTTGATTTATCACAACAAAACTTATTATCCAAAGGTCCGAGTATTCTCCAAACAGGCCTAGGTCGCTCACACAGTTTACGCCCAGTTTGCAGAAGCATCGGACCTAGGGAAAGAGTTGCTGCCATTATAGTAAGGCGGTTTTTATAGTCATAGTTATAGAACCAAGTTTCGTTGTAGTTTTATTTGCCTTTACTTTTTACCCAGTTAAACACTGCCTCCGGCAGTCCCGCTTAAGCGTGGTTTAACCGGGTGAACCTTTTAGCTTTAACTTTTAGCTCTCGAGCAATATGGATGGCCTGTGTACTTACCTGTGTTACTAAAACTCCTGGGAGTACTCCTGGTAAAGATGGGGATATACGTAGGGTGATTCCGGGGGGTCCACTTTCTGGACCTCTGTAGCGTTGACCAGGACCATGTCTTCTCCCTGGACTCGGGCCAGATCAATCCTGCCCTGCACGGTTACCCACTGGTCGCGGTCCAGGCGATGCAGGCCTTCGCCCCGAATCATGGTGCCGTAGAATGTGGCGTCCGCCAGACAGCAGGTTATGGCAGTTCTGGTCAGGGCAATTTCTTCTGGCCCCATGTTTTCATCGCGGTAAACAAAGCCTGTCAGTTCAATCTCCCGGTCCTGGAACTCCTCTTGGTAAGCCGCAATGACCATCATGATATCCAAGTGCCCGGAATCATCCACAACGATTTTGTCCCGCTCCAGAAGCCTATCCGCCAGGTTCCTGTAATACTCTTCATCGTACCAGATGCCCAGCTCGTCCCGTAAGGCCTGTTGTTCCTCCTCCTTAACGGTTTCTTCCTCGCCTTCAAATTCGTAATCTTCCCACCACTCGTGATCTATTTCCTCGGCAGATGCCTGATCCTGATCTCTTGTTTCCTCAGCAGACGGGGCCTCCGGGGCAGAGGCTACTTCCCTGTAGACTATGCCTTTCTTGTCCACCAGGCTGCTGTCCAGAAGCTTGGGAGGCACCAGAAAGCCGGTCAAAAGAGGGAGGCAGAACAAAAGATACATGGCTGTCCTGGAAAAGGCAGAGACGTTCTCGTCGTGGGCGCAGCAGTCGCAGGGCTGGGAGCTCGTTTCCAGTCCACAGGACTCTGCCAAGATAAGCATTGACCTGTAAGCCGCCAATAGCAGGAATACCGTGGTTGAAAAGTAGAAAAAGGGCAGCATCTTGGGGGAAAGGTAATACAGGATATCCCCGGTATAGATGAGCTTTACCTGCAGAATGGCCAGGGCGAAAAGAATGATGGTCTTGAGCATGATGGTAAGGTTCTAGCCTGTAATTGTTTTTATATTAGCAACTTTTACCCAACATCTTTTGGGGCGCAGTGCCTCCCGGCTCGATTCCCGGCAAAAGCACTCAAAAGATCACTTGGCTGCGTGAAAATAATACTACAACGAAACTTATTGTCCAGAGGTCCGAGAATTCTGCAAACAGGGCCGTCGCTCACACAGTTTACGCCCAGTTTGCAGAACCCTCGGACCCAGGGAAAGA
>CAZNYT010000092.1:0-7231 GCA_964577315.1 uncultured Desulfovibrionales bacterium | reverse complement strand
CAGAAAGTTCCATAAAAACAAGGGTTTGTTAAAGAGCTTTTGACTCTTGAGTTATAATATTATTCCTGTCAACGAAACTTATTATCCAAAGGTCCGAGTTGCTGCCATAATAGTAAGGCGGTTTATAGAGCCAAGGTTGCAGAGCCAAGTTTCGTTGTAGTGCTATGCGAAATGAGATTTTTGATCTATGGCCCTCCATATATGGTCCATGGCTGAAGACCATTTCTCGGGGTTGTATTCCACCACGCTTTGTCCCAGGATCTGGGCCCGGGTAAAATCCGGATCATAGGACAGAGTGGAAAGCAAGTCTACCCGGCGGTGGTGGAAAAAATTTTCCATTACACGTGTTAACTCCGGATTGATGTCCGCCGTGTTTATTATCCCCAGGCAGGGGAGCTGGAAGTGGGCAGTCAGATCCAGCACTCGGCGCAGATCCGCGAAGGCGGTTACCGTGGGTTCCGTCACGAGCAGAACCATGCTCGCGTTGGTCAGGGAGGCTATCACCGGACAACCCACGCCAGGGGAGCCATCCGTAAGCACGGTTCCCAGCCCCTTATCTTGGGCTACGCGCTGGGATTCCTTCCGAACCAGGGTGACCAGCTTGCCCGAGTTCTCCTGTCCAATGTCCAGGTGGGCGTGGATCATGGGCCCAAACCTGGTTTGGGAGCGGTACCACTCCCCGCAGCGCCTCTGGCTCAACCGGACCGCGTTTTCCGGGCAGACATGATAGCACAGGGCACATCCTTCGCAGTATTCCGGGATTATCTGGAAATCCTGGGTTATGGCCCCAAAGCGACAATAATTTAGGCACAAGCCGCAAGCACTGCACAGCTGGGGATCTATACTGGCCAATTCCCCGCTGATGAATTCCTGAGTGGCCTCTACCCGGGGATCCAGTACCAAATGCAGATCAGCCGCATCCACATCACAATCCGCCAGTACCTTAGAGGGCCCGCTGGCAGCCATGCCAGCCACCAAACTTGTCTTGCCCGTGCCTCCTTTGCCGCTGATAACCACTATTTCCTTCATGGTGCTGATGTATTCCTTTCTTGAAGCCTGCCCAGCAGGTTTTCCCAAAGATTGCGGTAAAGCTCTTTGAAGCCGGGAACGGAGTGGATCAGGGCTTCGCCCCGGGAGTAGGACCTGGCAGCATCCGGGGAGTAGGGGAGCCTGGCCAGGACCGGGATTTTTTCCTGCTTTAGGAGGTTGTCCAGCTGATCATCACCCATTCCGTCCCGGTTTATAACTACCCCGAAGGGTTTTTGCATTTTTTGCAACACCTGCGCTGTGATGCGAAAGTCGTGCACCCCGAAAGGGGTGGGCTCGGCCACCAGGATGGTATAGTCCGATCCCCGCACGGTTTCCAGGAGGGGGCAGGAGGTGCCCGGAGGTGAATCCGCGATCTGGATCTCTGTACCCGGAGCGGATTCCAGAACCCGGCTGATAAGGGGCGGGGCCATGGCCTCGCCTATGCGCAGTATCCCGCCGTGGACGAGCAGCCCGTTGCAGCGGCCCCATCGGAGGAGTCCGATTTCCCGGGTGGTTTCCTGGATGGCTTCTTCCGGACACAGGTACATGCATAGACCGCACCCGTGGCAGAGCTCGGGAAAGACCAGAACTGAATCCACCATCCAGATCAAGGCCTTGAACCTGCATTCCTGCACGCAGTACTTGCAGTTCTGGCCCTGGCATTTTGTGGTGTCGATCCGGGGCACAGGCACGGTTTGGGCTGTTTCCTCGGCCCACTGCACCTTGAGGAAATACTGGACATTGGGTTCCTCTACATCGCAGTCCAAAAGGCTTACCTCTTGGGCCAGCTCCTGCAGATACAGGGCCAGGTTCACAGCCACTGTGGTTTTGCCGGTGCCGCCTTTTCCGCTGGCTATGGCCAGGCGCATGGATCAGCCTCCCTGATGCTCTTGGTATACACACGAAATTCCTTGACAGGACTCGTCCGCGCTGACCTTTCCCGGGCCACTGGATTTCACCAGTCTGCGGTTCTTGAACTCTTGGACAGCCTTCTGGACAGTACTCGCCCGGTGCAAGTAAACGGCGATGCCTGCGGACTTCAGGGCATAAAAGGCTTGTACCCCGCAGCTGGGAGTTACTAGTGCCTGCACGTTGTACCGGAACAGGGTTTGGGCAGCTTTGGTCCCGGCCCCCTCGTAGATTTCCTGGTTGGCCCGATTGTCCAGGGTTTGAAAAGTATCCTGGTCCGTATCGTACAGAATGAAATAGGAGGCTCGCCCAAAATGGGAATCCATGGGGGCTTCCAGGGTGTCTCCCTTGGAGCTGACAGCTATTAACATAAATGTTTCCTGTTTTCTGGCAATTAATGGTTATAGGTTCTCAGGCCTTCCGATGCACCGGGCTGTCCGGTTCATGGGCCCGGTCCAGGCGGCCCTCCCTAAAGGCCTGGATGGCGTCCTGTACTGTGCCCTCTTGATGATAATAATAGACCTGGATGTTCCCGGCCTGGAGGGCATCGAAGGCCTTGGGGCCGCAGTGGCCGGTAATCAGAGCCTGGGCCTTGTTCTCGGCTATGCTCTGTGCGGCATGGATGCCCGCACCTTTAGGGGCCTCCAGGTTGGCTCGGTTGTCCAGAACCTGGTGCGTTCCCTGTTCCTTGTCCACCAGGATGAAATACTGGGCCCGGCCAAAGCGGGGATCTACTTGAGAGTCCAGGCTGTGCCCCTGGGAAGAGATGGCTATCAACATAATCTGAATCCTTGTCCTGACTTAGGATTATAGCTTTCTGGATTGCCTGTTGTTACTGCCCAAAAATACTGGGAGGAATATAGGGATGGGTCCCTTGCACCACTTCCACGCCAGCCTTTTCCTGTACTGCAGCCAAGAGATCCTCTTTTCTCTTGCAGAACTTGGTGACGCAGGTTCCCATGTGCACCACATCCACCTTTTCGTTCAGGGTGGCCAGGTGCATTTTGAGCAGGGCCATACTGCACACGATACGATTCTGGTTGCCTTCGCAGCCTCCGCAGTCAACGATTCCCACTAGTTGAGCCTCCTCGTTGTCGTACCTGCTGAACTCCCCCTCTTTCCTGCCTAGTGCCACCAGGCACTTGGCGTCCCCAGGGCACAGATTGTTGTTGCGCACCATCTGGCAGGCGATTATGGCTATTTTTTTCATGGCTCAACTCCTTTATTAATGGGTTGCAGTTTTGAAATGGGCCCGGCCCAAGGGAATGGTCTGCTTGGTTCTAAGAAGCCGGGATCCTGTTCCCAATCCGGGCCGATATGCAAGGATGGATGATTCGCTTGTGGCTATTCTTGAGCTCGCCATCCGCGTCTTGCTCCTCCTCTGCCCCTGGGGCCTGGGCATCTTCCCGGGCCCTTCCTGCCCCTGATCCGGAGCCTGCGCCGGTCCGGACCCCGCGGGGTGGAGTCCTGTACAGCCGGATGATCAGCCTGGGCGCTTTGTCGCCTTGTTTGAGGGCGATTTTGGTTCCTGCACAATCCACGCCCCTTTCCGGTTCCGGGGCCTTCTCCCAAGGGCCCTGTGCGATCCAGTCCTGGCATATTGCTCACCTCCTGTTTTTGTTTTTTGGGGGTAGCCGGGCTGATACATAGCAGAACAGCCGCCCCTACAGTCTTTAAATCATCCCCGGGCCATTGTGGCCCCGCACTGGGGGCATTTTTGCTCGAAGCAGGGATTGCCCTTTTTGTGTGAGGTCTTTTCCCCGCATGCGGGACAAGCGCACATCCCCGAGGTGTTCATGCCCCCGCCCTTGCCCCGGCCGGGGCTAGACTCTTTGCTCAGTCCCGGACATCCCTTGTCGCCTCTAGTTTTGCCTTGCCCCGGCATATCCGCCTCCTTTCTTTCTAAATGATGCCAACAGTGTGCGCTGTGTCTGTGGCGTTTGCAGTATCCGGGCATGAGGAACTCATCTCGGTCCAGGCGCCCCGCGATCCAGGCCTCTAGCACCTCTTCCGCGTTTCCGGATACAAATGGGATTACATAGATGCTATGGGCAACCACAAGATCCTGAAGAAATCGGGATATAGCCCCGCAAATCAAGACCTCTACGCCCAGCTGGGAGATTTTTAGTATCTTTTCTGTACCCTCCTGGCCAACTAATGCAGCTCGTTCCCGGCTGAGGATCCTTCCGGATGCCAGCTCAATTATCAGGATTTCCCCGGAAACATCGAATACCGGGGCTACCCGATCCTCCCATACAGTGATTGCCGCTTTCATATATCTCTGGAAGCATAGAACGTGCCAAGATCTTGGATAGTTGTTTTGCAGCGCAACATCCTGTTATTATTGCTTTTATTGAAAGAGGGGGATGGTGAAAAGAGATGTTTGCGTCGCATTAATGCAACGGTAGGGGGTGGCTAGATTCGCATTGATGCGACGGTTGGTGGCAGGCATACCTTTTTCTTGCCGCTCGTTCCTTTTTCTATAGGGGGGGCAAACAGGGCTGCCATGCTACTCACCGCAGAGGATAATAAATGGCTGGTCTGCTCGTATTGGGAGTGTTTGAGCGGTTGCAACTATTCACCACATATTGCGATCAAATATCCTAGCAACTCTTACTCGAGGTCCGAGGGTTCAGCAAACAGGCCTACGTCGCTCACACATTTTACGCCCAGTTAGCAGAACCCTCGGACCTTTGGACCTTTGGATAATAAATTTCGTTGTAGCTAGATGCCCAGCTTCTTGAGCTTTCGGTACAGGGTGCTCTTGTGCATTCCCAGCAATTGCGCGGCCCGAGTCTTGTTGTGTCCGGCTTGTTCCAGGGCCTGCTGGATGCTTCTGGCTTCCAGGATGTTCTTGGAGGTGTTTACATCCGTCCCGAGAGGAGTGCCGGTATCTTTTTGCTTCATTTCCCGAGGCAGATGCTCGGTACTTATTTTCCCGCTGGAGCAAAGTACGAAGGCCCGTTCAATCAGATTTTCCAGTTCCCGTATATTGCCTGGCCAGTCATAGGCCATGAGCAGGGAGAGCACCTCAGGGCTCAGCCCTTGAACTTCCTTGTTTTGCAGCCGGTTGAATCTGTTTATGAACTGCTCCGCCAGATGGGGAAGATCCTCTTTTCTTTCCCGGAGAGGAGGCAATTCAATCCGGACAATGTTGATGCGGTAATACAGGTCCTGGCGGAATATTCCCTGTTCCACAAGCTTCTCCAGGTTCTTGTTGGTGGCTGCAATGATCCTGGCATCGGTCTTTTCTGGCTTTGATGCTCCCAGTGGGTCATAGGTTCCGTCCTGAAGTACTCGGAGCAGCCGAATCTGGAGGGCTGAGCTGACTTCCCCGATTTCATCCAAAAACAAAGTACCACCGTTGGCCTGGGAGAATCTTCCCGGCTTGTCGTGGTCCGCCCCGGTGAATGCCCCGGCCTTGTATCCGAAGAGCTCGGACTCCAGCAGGGTATCCGGGAGGGCACCGCAATTAACCGCGACAAATGGTCCCTCCTTGCGGGGACCCATTGAGTGAACGGTCCGGGCTATCAGTTCCTTTCCTGTGCCGGTTTCTCCCAGGATGAGCACTGTGCTGTAACTGGCTGCAACCGCGGGTATCACCTCCAGAACCTTCTGCATGGCCGGGCTGCGGGTGACCAGGCTGCCCATGGTGAATTCGTTCTGAAGTGTTTGGCGCAGGCTCTCAACTTCGCTAAGGTCCCGGAAAGTTTCTGCTCCGCCGGCCACTTCACCGGATGGATTGCGCAAAATGGCCGTGGATACGCTGATGGGTATGCGTTTGCCTTGGGAGTCCACAATGTAGCAGGATCTGCCTACAACAGGCTCCCCGAAGCTCAAGGTATAACCCAGGGCGCATTCGGCTTCGCACATGCTGGATCTGAATACTTCCCAGCACGGCCTGCCCATGGCCTGTTCCCTGGGGATGCCAGTGATCTGTTCCGCAGCCCGGTTAAAAGAGGTTATCAGCCATTGGTCGTTTACCGTGAACACCCCGTCCGAGATGCTCTCCAATATGGCCTGGGTAAATCCCTCCCACTGCTGCTCGTTTTTTGTGGTAAAAGACATGTTGGGATTTGTATAATAATCCCGTGCCTCAGGGCAAGCATGATTACTGGCAAAGGCAAAGAATCCTCTGAAATTTATTCTTGAATGCCTAGATAATTGCTGGTAGAAAAAATAAATTCCAAGGCGATTTGCCTGGTAGATTGCAACTAGGTTGCTTTGGGTGGCCTGTAGGCCTTAAAAGGGAACTCCGGTGCGAGTCCGGGGCGGTCCCGCCGCTGTAAGTCCCAAACAACTCTTTGCCCGTGCAAGGCCACTGTCAGCCTGCACCCACTTTATTTACACATTCCTGAGCATCTCTCTGGATCCAAGAGTGACCCCTCGAGCAGATTGCTAAAGGCTCAGGACAGAGAAATACTGCGGGTACAGGGGGCGGGAAGGCTGGCAAGGAGGGGGCGAGCCAGAAGACCTGCCCAAAGTCTTTTCCAATAATTTTCCCGGTGCGAGGAAACACGGGGGAAACCCATCTGCTCCGGATGTGCTGTAAACGGAGCCTGTTTTCATGCCTGATTCAGATCGGATAAACTTCCGGTTCCGGGCCCGTGCCTGGGACCTGCTTCGAGGTTATGAGCCGACCAGTTTTTGCGACTGGCCGGGAAGAGTCACTGCAGTACTCTTTTTCGGCGGCTGCAACCTGCGCTGTCCCACATGTCACAACGCTTCCTTTGCCTGGGATCCCAGCCGCTTCCCTACCCTGGATTACGAAAAAGTCCTAAGGCGCATCCATGAGAACCGGAAATGGCTGGACGGATTGGTATTGACCGGGGGCGAGGTGACCTTGTTGCCGGGGTTTGAGACGTGGCTGTCCGAAATCTCGGCAATGGATCTTCCCCTTAAGCTGGATACCAACGGTTTTCGTCCGGAAATGGTAGAACTGGCCCTTAAGTGGAACCAAGTGCAATTGGTGGCAGTGGATATCAAGGGCCCCTGGGGGAGGTATCCGGAACTTACCGGGGGCAGGGCAGAGCCGATGGAAGCAGAAAAAAGCATGGGAGCAGTCATGGAGCTGGCAGGGAGCTGCCCGGACAGATTCCTGTTCAGGTGCACCCGGGTGCCCGGCTTGACTGAACAGGATATGCGCGAGGTTAGAACCTACCTGCCTCCGGATTTCCACCTCAGGGTGCAAAAGTACGTACCTCCCCGGGTGGCAGGTAATCCTGAATAACTACAACTAAACTTATTATCCAGAGGTCCGAGAATTCTGCAAACAGGCCGTAAAAACTCGCTC
>CAZNYT010000091.1:0-7417 GCA_964577315.1 uncultured Desulfovibrionales bacterium | reverse complement strand
CCACTCATTAATATCCATGAACCAGAAATAAAGCTCTCTTATCAGCGTAAATCAGCGTGATCAGTTTATCCCGTTAAATGCGTAAGCCCTCGAAGAGGATTTAACTGGGGCGGCTAAAAACTCTTTATCTTTGCCCTGATGCTTGAAGAATGAAGCCAGAAGAATTTAACCGCAGATCTCACAGATCTACGCAGATGGGTTAATCCCTTTATCTGCTGTGGGGCAGCAGCTAAGAGGATGTCTCCCGTCCGCTTCAAGATTCGTTTAACGCAAGAAAAAAACTGCTGAAATATTTGTTCAAATCCACTCATTATGTCGAGGAACCATGGACGATTTCAGGACCGGAAAAGAAAATGAAGCCGTGGATTTTAAGATGAGTCCGGACGGGGCGTGGGAAATTTATATCCGAAAGCTAAATCACCTTCCCCGCCTAAGGCTCCAGGAAGAATTCGAATTGGCCAGGAGCTACCAAAACCAGGATGATAGGGAAGCCGGGTCCAGACTCATCAATGCGCACTTGCGCCTGGTTTTCAAGATCGCCATGAAGTTCAGAGTAAAGACCTGTCTGGATCAGAGGGAGCAGGACATACTGGAGCACAGGCTAATAGCGGTTACCCCTTGGCCAGGCTGTACTACAGGAAAAACAAAATAGGCCGCTTCCTGGTTCACCTTTCCCAACACGTGGACAAGGGAAGGATAAAGATTTCGGGAAAAGTCAATTTACGCTTGGGAGATATCTTTGAGTGGAGCCACGAGGGGTTGAGGGACATGGGATGGATCAATTCCCACGGAGCAATCTTGAAGCTGAATATGTTCATGCCTGCAGAAGACTTTCAGAACTCTTTGAAGAAATATCTCCAGACCAAGAATCCCGAATATATTGTTTCATTGTTGGATAGCAGAGTTAATGAATAGATGATTGGAAAGTTACTGTTTTTTCAAAACACATGGAGGTGGCAATGAAGTTTGTGGAAAACATGTCCGCTGATGAGGTCCTGGATCTAGTTTGCCGCATGTGCCCCATGCATCTTCTGGAGCCTGGTGACAAGCTCAAATGCATGAAAAAGGATCAGGTGCTCGAGGTACAGACCGACTATGACCAGGCCCTGGAGGACATTCCTAATTGGTGCCAGAAGTGCGGCCAGGAATTTATAGGAGTGGAGGAGGACGAAGACTGCTACAAGCTCTATATCAAGAAAAAGACTGACCAGGAGCCAGAGGAAGGTTCGAGCCAAACCCCGGGAGGATAAAGCTATGGAACGCGTCTATATGGACAATGCGTCTGCTACCCCCATGCGCAGCGAGGTCAAGGACGCAATGTTTCCCTACTTTGACCACCACTTTGGCAACCCGTCCACGGTGCATGACATGGGAAACGCTGCAAAGGAAGCTATAGAGGAGGCCCGGGGTAAAGTGGGAGGTCTTATAGGTGCCGCCCCGGAACGCATTGTTTTCACCTCCTCTGGTGCAGAGGCCAACAACATGGCTTTAAAGGGTGCAGCCCTGGCCAACCAGAAAAAGGGCAACAGGGTGATTGTGTCCGGCATAGAGCATCACTCTGTTTTGAATGCGGCCAGATTCCTGGAAAGGCTGGATTTCGAAGTGGCCTTCCTGCCAGTGGATGGTTACGGGCTTGTGGATCCGGCACAACTTGAGGGGCTCATCTCCTCTGATACCATACTTGTCTCGATCATGCACGCGAACAACGAGATAGGGACCATGCAGCCCATAACTGAGCTGGCCAAGATCTGTAGGGATCACAACATCCTGTTCCACACCGACGCAGTGGGAAGTGTGGGTGCAGTTCCGGTGGACGTACAGGAATTGGGCGTGGATATGCTTAGCTTTTCCGGGACGGGCATGGAGGCACCCAAGGGTACCGGCGGGCTTTATTTCGGGAAAAACGTTCGGATCATGCCCCTGATTCACGGCGGGATTCAGGAGCGCGGAATGCGCGCTGGAACCGAAAATGTACCCGGCATTGTGGGTCTGGGTAAAGCAGCTGAACTGGCCGCCCGGGAAATCGGAACCGAATCCCAGCGGATACAGCAGATGCGCGATCGACTTATCAGCGGGATCACGGAAAAGATTTCCAGGGTGACCCCAACCGGACATCCTGCTCTGCGGCTGCCTGGCCACGCCAGTTTCTGTTTTGAGGCTGTGGAAGGAGAAGCGCTTCTTTTCATGCTGGCCCAAAATGGGATTTATGCCAATACTGGATCCGCCTGCGCATCCAAGGCCCTGAAAATCTCACCCGTGCTCGCGGCCCTTTCACTACCGCACGAGGTGGCCCAAGGCTCGGTGGTGCTCACCCTCAATCGAAACAATACCGAGGAAGAAGTGGACTACGTGCTCGAACATCTACCTCCCGCGGTCCAGCGTCTACGGTCCTTTTCTCCGCTGTGGAGCGAGGACTCGTCCTGATGCATACTAAACGTGCACGGTGGTATAGCCAGGGATTACTCGGCCATAATACTTGGCACCACTAAGGACCGACCCGAAATTCGATGAGAGGTGGCGATTCTTTTACCCTTAACCTGTATCAAACGGAGTACTGCATGTATACAGACAAAGTCATGGAGCATTTCCAGAATCCAAGGAACATGGGCGCCATGGAAAATCCTGATGGTGTGGGGGAGATGGGAAATCCGGCCTGCGGGGACGTGATGAGCGTGTACATCAAGGTCCAGGACGGTAAGATCGCGGATATAAAGTATAAGACCTTTGGGTGTGTGGCTGCCATCGCCGTATCCAGTATCGTATCCGAGCTGGCCCAGGGCCTTACCCTGGAGGAGGCCAAGGATATCAGCAAGCGGGCCGCTTCCGAGGCCCTGGGTGGTTTGCCCCAGGAGAAGCAGCACTGCTCCAACCTGGGGGCAGAGGCGCTGATCAAGGCCATCGAGGACTACGAAAACAAGACCAAATAAACACTTTCTGCTAGTAACTATTCACCACGTTCGTAAAAAAGATTTGGTGAACACTCGCGTCTCGTAAAGGATTTTTGTTCCAGGGAATTTCTCGAGAATCCCCCGGAAAAACCAGAAAAAAAGGAGATTCAGGCATGAATACTTTTATTCTTCTGACCAGGCTGACTTCCAAGTCTCTTGCATCACCAAGCGCACTAGAAACCATTGAAGAGAAAGTCACGAAACGTATTCGTTCAGAATGCCCGGAAGTGGAATGGGTGCATAATTTCGCGGTCCTCGGACCGTATGATTACCTGGACATATTTCGGGCTCCAGATTCAGAAGCCGCCTTCAAGGTGTCTACCATCATCCGGACCTTCGGCCATGCCCATACAGAAGTATGGAACGCCAGGGAATGGGGAAACTTCAAAGAGCTGATCCGGAATCTGCCGGCCGAGGAACGGGAATAGCACCTGGACGGTCTTTTAACCACAAGGACCAACCAATAGAAACACGGGGGTAAATCGCTATTAAATGCAAGTTCAGCCTTGCCGTGAAGTTGCATTTTGTTGGGATGATTCTTCACCCACAAAGTAAGCCCAGGTAACCCACGGCTGCGGCTTGGATCAAGCCAGGTTGCCTTGTAGCTAACACTAATAAAGGAGGAATCTATGAGAAACTTCAACGTATTCAATTTAACCGCTGTTTTGGTGCTGGTTTTTTTCCTGTTTCCTGCGCTGTCTTCAGCCACGGAAAAAAAGCATTACATGCCCGCAGCGGAAGGAGAAGATTTCCTTTCCTACATTACCGAGGTCAATCCCTATCAAAATTGGGAGTTGTGGCCGGGTACTGAAGAGCTTTACGAGGGAACTGAACCGCATGGGGTCTTGCTCACCACATATGTTAACAAACCGGCCCTTAAGGGTATCAAGAAAGGCAAGCTTGAACAGGGCATGCCCCAGGGCTCGATTATTGTAAAGGAGAATTATTCTCCGGAAGAAGAGCTTGTAAGCGTCACCAGTATGTATAAAGTCGAGGGATTCAACCCTGAAGTGGGAGACTGGTTTTGGGTTAATCACACTCCAGACGAGGAAATAGATGCCGCGGGGAAGGTACAAGGGTGTATTGATTGCCATAGTCAGGTGGAAAACAGGGATTATCTTTTTATCGATGCTCACGAGTGATCCAGCTGAGACCTTAATGAGTCTTTGCCGGTTGTGAAAATTCAATAGTTGCAAACAGCTTATAAACTGTGTTTAATGCATAGGTATCTTATGTACTGGACAGTTAAAAGTTATCAGTTAATTGTTAATAGCTGAAGAAAAAAGCTCTATGATTTCAGATAGTTATAGCATGAATGCTTCTATACAACTGAAATTTCGAAAATGCACTAATTCCAGAGTGTTGTGCGAAAACTTTTGACTGTCCAGTTATGTACCAGTGATTCAACAATTTAATCTTGTAAGGAGGTCAATTATGTGGGCCTGGGTAGCCAGATGGGTGAAGAAGGAGAGCAATCAGGAAGAATTAAGGCAAGACGCCAAAAAGATCAGTGATCACTGGCGCGAGGTAGCGCTGGATGTTGGCTTTGATCCGGATAAAAACGTCACAGTTGAAGAGGGTGACAAAGAGATCAGGGTCGGCATCAGCGAAGAAATGGATATGGAGTTTCGCGAGGGGCCCGGCAGCTTGCGCTCCAATTAAGCCGAACTTAAGGGTGGAGTTGAACCTTACTCCTATCTCTATTCCCGGTGTAAAGGTTTATGGCCCAGCAGCAACAAAAGGTCAGCTAAGGCTTATTTATTTCTATTCAAAACAGGCTTGGCCCAAAGGAGGCAAAGAACATGCCCAACTTGAACATTAAAGGCAAAGAGATTGAAGTGGATGAATGGGGATTTCTGGTCAACCCGGAGGAGTGGGATGAAGAAGTTGCCAGAGCTATACTAAAGTATCTTGATGGTCCTGAGCTGGATAATGAAGCAATGGAAATACTGCAGTTCATGCGCAATTACTACAAAAAATTCAGTGCGTTCCCTATCTTGAATGCGGTGTGCAAAAGAATTGACCAGCCCAGGGAGTGCGTTCAGGAAAAGTTTCTGGACCCTCTCCTGGCCTGGAAGGCAGCCGGATTGCCCAAGCCGGAGACCATATACACCGAATCCCATGATGATGCCCATAAAGTTTACAACCTTATTTCCGCACAATAAACTTTTTTAGAGAAACAAGGCATCACGTGCTTGGTTAAAGAGGAAATCCTCTCTATAATCAAAAGGAAGCATAGCCATTACCCAGGAAAAAAGCACAGTATCATTCTTATCCCTCCATGATGAACATTGTTCTCACTATGCTTACGTGATTAAGGACAACCAAGGAAATGAAACAGGTGCGTATGGGAAAGATACAGAATTAGTAGCCCTGAAGAACGACAAGAAAATGATTTAATTCGAGATCGATTACGCCAAATAAATTGCTTGAGTTACGATGCGGCTGTCCAAGACCGGTTTTTTGACAATCTAACAATGATCACGGAAATCAAAGTCGTTTTTACTATATTATTTGTTGCAAACCTAAAGGAGGAGTTATGGCTGAAATAAAATAAATATTGTGCGCAGTAGATTTTTCCGATATTAGCGCCCAAGTGGCAGATTACGCCCAAACTCTGGGTAAATCTCTAAACGCCTCTATCAAGGTGGTTTATGTAGCCCCCAGTCTTTCCCATTATGTAGGCTTCAATGTTAACCCCAACTATATTGAGGACTTCGTGGGCCAGATTATCAGCGGAGCGGAAAAAACCATGGACGCATTCATCGAGGAAAACTTTAGCGAAGTGGAGGTATCCGGTCAGGTTTTAACCGGTCACGCAACTGAAGAGATCCTTCAATTTGCGGATCAGGAAAACTTGGACATGATCATCATGGGCACTCATGGCCGCAAGGGCATCGACCGGGTATTATTCGGGTCGGTGGCAGAGAAAGTGGTCAAGGCCGCAAAAATGCCTGTTTTGACTATTCACCCCAAGTAGCTGTCCAGTCCATGGATAGACTTATGAAATGGCAATCATTTACCATGTTTCACCATGAAATGTAACAAAAAACCAAGGAGGCAAAAATGGGCAACAAGATTCTTAGTAAATGTTTGATCCTGGTGTTAATGGCTTCTTTCGTTCTGATGGGAGCTTTTACAACCGAGGCCCAAAGAGGGCAGCACATGATGGGTCCGCATCAAGATCAGAGATTTGATGAACGCGAGGAAGCCTATGGATACGGCACCATGGGTCCGGGCATGCACATGATGGGTCCAGGTACAGGGATGGCTGGGATGATGGGCCCCGGCATGGGAATGACGGGATTCGGTATGGGCATGGCAGGTCCTGGAATGGGAATGATGGGCTTTATGTCCTTGCCCGATTTGACCGACCAACAGCAAGGAGAAATGCTTTCCCTACAGCAGCAGGCTCGGCGAGAACACATGGAACTCATGCTGGATATTATGGAAATCAGGGATGAATTGCTCCTACTTATGTCCGAGGAAAGGCCAGACCCACAAGAAGTCCGGAAGCTGCAGGAAGCCATGAGCCAAAAGCAGGCAGACATGACTGAATCCAGCCTCGAGGTCCGCAATAAAATGTACGAGTTGCTCACGGAAGAACAGCGTAATCAACTGAGGATGCAGCAGTATGGGCCTCGTAGATGGTAGCAAGAGGCCTGGCAGATGAGCCTGCAAAAAGTATTTTGCAGGCTCCAGAAGTCAGAAGACAGAGGTCAGAACTCCCAGCACTATTTCAGTGCCGGGCAGGCAGCAAAATTAATGTGTTATGATATCAGGGGTTTAGTATTATATCCAGGTTTTCGATTTTTTGCAGTCACGTCCTGGCAGGTAAATTACACTATTGGACAGGATCTCTCGGGTCCGGCTGCTTATTCCTCGGATGGAATCGCATTTCCTTGATTGAGGGTATTTGACGCCTGATTCCAAGAGAAATGGCATACCGGTGCTTGCCAAGAGCTGTAGGCCCGGGAACAATCAAAACCTGCAACATTTATAAGGAGGCAACCATGACACTGAGCAAAGAGGATTTGAAATCCAAGATAATCCAGCTTTTTCCGGAGATAGATCAATACGGCTTGGAGCTTGATGTGGAGAGGGATGAATCCCAAGACGCCTGGCTAGCTAGGGTCAAAAAGAACGAAAACGAGCTGGCCACCCATCTTGATGAAAAAGATGTTGAAGAGTGCCTGGCAGGAGTCAAGTGTTACAATCTGGGAATACAGCTTGGACAGTTCATCCGGCATTATTGTGAAGGAGGGGAAAGCTGTACGCTGGGACTGTAAACTTTAGCTTCTCCCGGGCTGATACGTCTACAGAAAGTCTTTTTTTGCACGTAAATATTCACCAAATCTTTTTGGGTCTTTCGATTTAAGCGTACATAGAATGGAAAACTAAAGTTTCACGTTTTTTATGATGGCGCGCAGCGTTTTTGGATTTTTTCTTTCGCGCGGCATGCGATTAAT
>CAZNYT010000090.1:0-7942 GCA_964577315.1 uncultured Desulfovibrionales bacterium | reverse complement strand
GAAACCCTGGAGGAAATAGTCCAGGCCAGAAGCGAAGCCTTGAAGGCCTCGGATGACGCCAACCAGAATCCAGGGGATGAAAACGCCATGAAACAGCTTGCAAGCGCGGAAGGCACATTGAGCGGATCCCTGGGAAGGCTGTTCGCCTTGGCTGAAAACTACCCGGATCTAAAGGCCAATGAGAACATGAAACAGCTATCCGAAGAGCTCACCTCTACTGAAAACAAGGTGGCCTTTGCCAGACAGGCATACAATGACGCGGTCATGAAATACAATACTTATCTGCAGAAATTTCCTCAGGCTGTTTTGGCTCCCATGCTGGGTTTCAAGGAGGCTTCTCTGCTGGAATTTGAACAGGAGGAAATAAAAGAGCCGCCTAGAGTAGACTTCAGTTAAATCAAAAGAGCGGCTTCAGGGTGTTTTATGGATTTCTTCGAGCACCAGGAAAGGGCCAGAAAAACCAGCAGGCGCTTGGTTCTTTTGTTCTTCCTGGGAACCTTATTTATTATCGGCTTTGTTTATTTGGCTCTTTCCGCCTATGTGTATTTTCATGGCGGTAGTGAGAATGTCTTAGCCATGTTTGAGCTTTATTGGGTGGAATTTTTGTTTCTGGGTGGCTTTATCCTGCTGGTCATATTAGGTGCAACCCTATTCCAGGTCTCCAGGCTGAGCAAAGGGGGAGAGGCAGTGGCAGGCATTTTAAAGGCCAAACCTGTTTCCCAAAATACGGATGACCCGGAAGAAAAGAAGGCCCTGAACGTTTTGCACGAGATGTCCATATCCTCGAATATGGGCACGGTTCCCAAATTGTATCTTTTGGAAAACGAGCCCAGCATAAACGCCTTTGCAGCCGGCTGGCGGGAGGATGATGCTGTGGTGGGGCTAACCAGAGGGGCCATTAAACATCTTAACCGGGATGAGCTCCAGGCGGTGGTGGGTCATGAAGTGAGCCACATCAAAAACGGGGATATGTTTTTGAATATCAAAATGATGGGAATTCTGTTCGGGTTGTTGGTGCTAACCTATTTGGGTGGTTTTATTTTGCGCAATGCAATGTTTGGGTACATGCTGGGCGGGAGGAGATCCAGGGGTGACCCCAGGGCGATCATCTTCATCCTTATAATCGGATTGAGCATATTTTTAGCGGGCATTGTGGGCATGATCTACGGGAACATAGTGAAAGCGGCTGTTTCCAGGCAAAGGGAATACCTAGCTGATGCCAGCAGTGTCCAGTTCACCCGTATGCCCGAAGCCATGTCCGGGGCCTTAAGAAAAATAAAGGAAATGTCCCAGACTGAGAACAAAAACCACTTAAACAATCCCAATGCCGAGCAGGCCAGCCATTTATTCTTTACCGAAGCGGTGAGTAAACTGGAAAGCCTGTTTGCAACTCATCCCCCTATTGAGAAAAGGATTGAGCGGATAGAACAAGGTATGCCTGCCACCCAGTCTTAGAGTTAATGCAAGTTCCTCTTCTGCCGCTGTGTACTGGCACACCCCTATCCGATTCAGCCATCAATCTTCTCCTGCAATAAAAACAATCAGATGAGACTACGTGACAGGAAAATCAAGCGGAAAAGCTCTTGCTTGTCCTTTGGCGCGGGTGGCCGCCTGGATGTACACCCCCAGTGGTCTGGATCCGGAACAAATCCAAAAGCAGCTATCCTATTTCAACCTAGCCAAACGTCTTCTTCATCACCTACTCCCCCGGGCCTGCCCTTTTCTCTTTTCTTGGCAAGCTCCAAGGCGGCATCAGTCTCGTTAATCGCCTTCTGAATCCTATTTCTAAGCTCCTTATCATCGGTCTGCTGTTCTCGCAGAGCCTCGTACAAATTATCCATGGCCTTTTGCAAGAAGGTCTTTTCTTTCGGCATGCTAATCCTCCTGAATACGCCCGGGATTACACCCGGAGCACTTATATTTTACCCGCAAAGATTTGCGCCGCAACTACACCCAAGATACAATTCCCGTTGCCAGAACCCCGCTCCAGCCCCGCAAGAGCTCGCTTCAAGTCCAAAGTGATCACATTAGGGGAGAGAAGTGGTATTGACTTTATCGAAACCAAGTATTTAAGAACCTATTTTTCCCATGGCCTGCTGGAACACCTCGAGCTGCTCCTCTCTAAAAAGCACAAAACGGATCTTTTTTAACTGCACCAGCTCAGGGGCCTTTTCCACAATGGTGTTCAACGCCACACTTGCGGACTTTTCCAGGGGAAAACCGAAAGCCCCGGAAGAAATGGCCGGAGAAGCCAAGGAATCAATGTGGTGCTCTTCTGCCAATTTCAAGGCGTTGCGATAACACTTGGCCAAAAGATCGTCTTCTGGCTTGTCCACCCCGTAAACCGGACCCAAACAATGGATCACGTAGCGGTTGGGAAGATTATGCCCCCCGGTAAGAACTGCTTCCCCAGGTCTTATGGGAGCCAGAGGCCTGCATTCCTCTTCCAGGCCAGGTCCGGCCTTGTTGTGCAACGCACCAGCTACACCTCCCCCGGGCCGAAGCTGGGCATTGGCTGCATTAATCACCGCGGTCATATCATCTTGAGAAGAGATATCACCCTGGACACACTCCACAAAAAGATCAGCTACCTGCATTTGCATACCCTCAGACCTCCTGTTTATGGTTGCTGATATTGATCAAAACATAACAATATCCGCTTTCTTTTTCCATGCCCGGAAAGTACTTTTTTTTCATACAAGGCAGCTATTCACAGGGTGTTTTTGGGTGCTTCTGCCGGGAGTCGCACCTGTTTTCTTGGCGAGGCTCACGCGAAAAGTCGAGCCTAGAAAAGCGCAGACCGGTAGGCAAGGCATGCAAACAAATTTGGTGAATCGTTACAGGAATATTTACTACTTGAAAATTCCAAAGTCCTATGGATATTGGTATGCCGGGTTGACCTTTGGCCCTGAATATCTTATATATTCTGATTA
This sequence comes from uncultured Desulfovibrionales bacterium, assembly GCA_964577315.1. Lineage (GTDB taxonomy): Bacteria > Desulfobacterota > Desulfovibrionia > Desulfovibrionales > Desulfonatronovibrionaceae > Desulfonatronospira. The sequence continues at coordinate 5,009 of CAZNYT010000090.1, read as the reverse complement.
AATGTCCATTTAATCATCGTGCGGCTACCACCAAAATCCGGGATGATACTGCAAATCCCGCACTCACTTTTATACACAGTTTCCAGATACTGCGTATTAAGCAAAATTTAAAGTGAGTGCGGGATTAAATTATTTTAAAAGGACAACGAGGTAAAAAATGAGCGAAAGTATTCCCATTTCTCAAGAAGGTTTTGCCCGAATCAAGGAAAAACTGGAAGAGCTTCAGGCAGAACGCCCGGAAGTAATTCAGGCCATCAAGGAGGCCAGAGAAGAAGGTGACATCAGAGAAAACGCCGGCTACGACGCAGCCAAGGAACGCCAAGGCATGCTGGAAGCCAAGATCGCCCAGATAACTTCGCGCATACCCATGTTCGACGTAATCGACCTGAATACCATGAACGGCAACAAGGTCTGTTTTGGGGCCACTGTGGAGATAGAAAACGTGGACACAGAAGAAGTCAAAAAATTCACCCTGCTGGGCCCGGACGAAACCGAGTTTGTCCCCGGCGCTTTGTCCGTCTTCTCCCCCCTGGCAAAGGCCATTATAGGTAAAGAAGTAGGGGACGAGGTAGTGGTTCACGCTCCCAAGGGCAAAATGGAATACGAGATCCTTTCCATAGAATTTCACGGCTCGAAAATCTTTGAGTCTGAATAACCAGGCTTAACTGTGCCTTACACCCCATGAAAGCTCCCAACACACCGTCAGCTTCCCAACCTTCAGCGGTAATCAAAGAATCTTCAACCGGGGAGTTGTGGCACTTCAGCGGTCTGCAGGAAGTGATTCAAGCCGGGCTACCCCACGAGGTCTTGCCTGGCTTGAAATATATTTCCCAGGCTGTGGAGGAAAACGGGCTCTATGCTGCGGGATTTCTCTCTTACGAGGCTGCTACCGCATTTGATCCATACTTCCAGGTAAACAGAGACCACTCCGGCTTTCCCTTAATGTGGTTCGGTCTGTTCTCCCAGGTCACCAGACTGGATCATCCCGAGCCCCCGAAAAACGCGGATTCCGTAGGAGACTTGCGCTGGGATCCTTCCGTGGATCGCGAGAGTTATGCCCGGGGCCTAGCCGCTATCAAAGAGCACATCCGGCAAGGAGATACCTATCAGGTAAATTTCACCTACCGTTTGCGAGCCAAGTTCAATCTGGACCCGTGGGATGTGTTTTGCACCCTGCTAGACGCCCAAAACCCTCCTTACGCGGCCTTCATAGACACTGGAGATTTCGCCTTGTGCAGCATGTCCCCGGAGCTCTTCTTTACCCTAAATCAGGATCTTTTGCACTCTAGGCCCATGAAAGGCACCGCATCCAGGGGATTGTGGGCGGAGCAGGATTCGGAAATGGCCCAAAGCTTGCGCGATTCCTCCAAGGAACGGGCCGAAAACGTAATGATAGTGGACATGGTCCGCAACGACATGGGCAGGATAGCCAGGCCCGGTAGCGTCCAAGTTAAAAAGCTTTTTGAAGTGGAGAGATACCAGGACGTGTGGCAAATGACTTCTCTGGTGAGGGCTGAGACAGAGGCTTCCCTGGAGCGTATTTTTCAGGCCCTTTTCCCCCCAGCTTCCATTACTGGTGCTCCCAAGATAAAAACCATGGAAATCATCTCTGCCCTGGAGACCACCCCCAGACGGATTTATACCGGAACCATGGGGTTTATAGCCCCAGGCAGACAAGCACAGTTCAACGTGGCCATCCGAACGCTTTTGGTGGATAAGGTCCGCAGCACAGCCGAATACGGGATAGGCGGCGGAATCGTCTGGGATTCGCAGACTGATTCCGAGATGGATGAATCCCGCGTCAAGGCCCGGGTCCTAAGGACCAGGAGGGAGGATTTCGAACTTTTGGAGAGCATTCTATGGGATCCGGAGCAGGGCTTTCCCTTTCTAACCTATCACCTAAACCGCCTACGGGCCTCAGCCCGCTACTTTGGCTTTAAACTGGACATCGACTCGGTGCACAAGGAACTGGATCGATTGGTGGCCAATCTACAGCGTAACCAGCACAAAATCCGGCTTTTAATCTCTCCCAGAGGGAAGGTCCGGGTCCAGGCCCAGGAATTATCCCCTGAGATCCAGGGATTTTCCGACCTACCCCTGGCTGGATTCCCTGTAGATCCCGACAACAAGTTCCTGTACCATAAAACCACCCAGAGAAGCATTTATCAGAAGGCCCTGGATAGCCGTCCCGGCTTCAAAGACGTCCTTTTATACAACACGCGGGAGGAAGTAACCGAATCCACCATTGCCAACCTGGTGGTGAAAAAGAACGGGGAACTTCTCACCCCTTCTGTTCAGTGCGGGCTTCTCCCGGGAGTCTACCGGGCCTGGTTATTGGAAAAGCAAGAGATCCGCGAGGAAATCCTGACCATCGAGGATGTCTTGTCCAGCCCTGAAGCTTACCTGCTAAACGCGGTTCGAGGCATGCACCGAGTACAAATTCTTCCCTGATACCGCCCCGATTACGCACCTGCAAAAAAACACCCGTGCCCGTTTTCTCGTAATGAAACACAAGGGCAGGTATCACTTGTACAAGGAGAAACGCCTGTTTGCGCCTTCCTTGGCTTCTGCAGCCAAGCCCCGCCAAAGAGTGTAACACATAAGTATCAAAACGAAGGTAAAGGGAAGAGCTGCGGTAATGGCCATTTGCTGCAGGGCTTGCAGCCCCCCGGAGACTAGCAGTATGGCCGCCACTGAGGACTGCGTTATCCCCCAGATGAGTTTTTTGGCCAGGCTGGGGTTCATGGACCCATGGGAGGTCATGATACCCAGGACGAACGTGGCTGAATCCGCTGAAGTCACGAAAAAGACCACCAAGAGTATGATTGCTATGTTGGAGAGGATTAAAGAGCCGGGATAAAGATCGAACACCGCGAACAAACCAGTGGAAACATCATCCAATACAGCCTCTCCCACCTGGGCACCTGCCTCGAATTCCTGGAACAAGGCAGATCCGCCAAATACCCCGAACCAGATAAAGGTTAACAAAGTGGGCACCAGCAAAGCCCCGCTTATGAACTCCCGGATAGTTCTTCCCCGGGAGATGCGAGCCACGAAGATGCCCACGAAGGGAGACCAGGCGATCCACCATGCCCAATAGAACAAAGTCCAGTCCTTGTACCACTCATGTCCCAGAAAGGGATTAACTGTAAGGCTCATTTCCAGGACATTGTTCAGGTAACCGCCAAAGGTATCTGTAAACACGCTAAAAATGTACGAGGTGGGGCCGAATACAAGCATGAACATCAAAAGGAGAAAGGCCAGGAACATATTGGACTTGCTAAGGACCTGGATTCCCTTGTCCAGACCCACGGTCGCCGAGATCATGAAGAGCAGAGTAGTAATCAGGATGATGATCAGGGTACTTAGGTCCGTGGCAGGCAATCCGTAGATATGTTCCAGTCCGCTGTTAATCTGCATGGCCCCCAGCCCCAGGGAGGTGGCAATACCGAATATTGTGGCGAACACAGCCAGGATATCTATCAAATACCCAATAGGGCCGTATATCCGCTCCCCTAGCAAGGGATAGAAGCAGGAACTGATCAAAGGCGGCATTCCCCTGCGAAAGGAAAAGTAGGCTATGCTAAGGCTCATTACAATATAAATGGCCCAGGGGTGGAGCCCCCAATGAAAGAAGCTGTAGCGCATGGCAAAGGTGGCCGCCTCCCCGCTTTCCTTGTCCAGATGCTCCGGAGGCTGCATGTAGTGACTCAAGGGTTCTGCCACCCCCCAAAAAATCAGCCCTATGCCCATGCCGGCGGCAAAAAGCATGCTGAACCAGCCGAAGTAGGTATATTCGGGCTTTTCTTCATCCTTGCCCAGTTTGATATCACCGTAACGGCTAAGAGCCAGTACCAGGCTAAAAACCAGAAAGAAAAAAGCAGCTATCAGATAGGCCCAACCAAAATGGGCTATAATGGCCTGGTACACGGTGGTGGAGATGGAATCCAAAAGCTCCAGGTCGAATAAGCCCAGAAGCACAAATGCAGCCACAATTATAAGGGAGATGGCAAAAACTTTGTTCATGAACATAAAACTCCTGACCCTAATTACGGAACTAGCAGGACAGAACTGCTGGCACCGGAAGTCACCCTGCCGCATGTGCTGCCCAGAAAATTCAGGGGAAAAGGCTCGTTTATACGGCCCAAGACCACCAAGTCCACCTGTTCTTGCTCCACAACATTCAGGATTTGTTTTGCTGGGGAGCCTATTCTGGCTATCGCCCGCACCCGGGTAAAGCTGTCCCTGAAATACTCGGACATTTTATCCAGGTTATTATCTACCTCTTCCTTGCGTATTTGCTCAGAATAAGGATCAGCTGCCCTCTCACCCACGTGCAGAACAATCAGCTCTGGAATAAGCCTGCTTAACTCTTTCACCGGAAAACAACACCTCTCTGCTGCATGTTTAAAATCAGTAGCAAAAATCATTTTATCCATGCTTTCCTTGTGTTTCAAAAAAGGTCTTTGCTTGTGCACCCACACCGGCCTGTTTGCCAGGCGAATAACATCTTGGGTGGTGCTGCCCACCAAGGAGGTCAGCAAAAAATTCTTTCCGCTGGCCGGAATGTATATAAGATCCACTTCGTGATCCCTGGCAACATTGGTGATCTCTCCGGGAACATTACCCTCCTCAACATGGTAATGGGAAGTAACTCCCACCTCATGCAAAACCTCTTGAAAATGTCTCAGCCTGGATTCAGCGTGTCCAGTTCCCCCAAGACCGGGTGTGAGAACATGTAAAAGTATAATATCCTGGGCACCCAGTTTAACCACAAATGAAGCCCTGAGCTTGATATCGTTCAGGGATTCGTTCAGCTCAACTGGCAGCAACACTTTGGAGAACATAGGATCTATTCCTGTGGGTTATAATTTCTTCTCAGTCCAAGACAAAAAGTCCGGATTAACTTCGCAAGGAAATTATCTATGAAAGGATATGTTGTCCAATAGTTTATAAGGTAAGAGCAGTTCTGTAGTTCTTCAGTGAGATCAAAAAAAAGGGATTCCTTG
>CAZNYT010000089.1:4394-7948 GCA_964577315.1 uncultured Desulfovibrionales bacterium | reverse complement strand
ATGGACATTAATGAGTGGATTTGTACAAAATCCACGGCTAACGTCGAAGAGCCAAAAAGTGGATGCCAGATTGGAGTTGCCTCCGGCGCAGGTGATTATGGCTCTATCTCCCGCCAGGCCTGAAGCAGGGGAAAATAAAGGCCGGCCCGGATTTTGCGGCTTTCCCGGGCCTGCATCAAGCGGATGTATCTTTGGATCTGCTCCCGGTACCTTTCCCTTTCCTGATCCAGGAAGCGCTCCAAGTCCCCTCCCTGATGCTCACCACTCTTGTAGTCGATGATCCATCGCACTCCCTGCTCATCCACGAAGGTGCGGTCCATTATGCCCTGGACCAGGTTCCCGTCCACCATTCCGGTCAAGGCGTATTCGCAGCGCCCCTGGTGATGATCCTTAAGTATCCATCTGCCCACCGGATCCTGCAAAACTTTTTCCAGGCACTCCATTATCCGGGAAAGGGCAGGGTCCTGCTCCGCCCGGGGCAGGCCCAGGCGATCCAGCCGGGACCGGATATACTCCCGGATCTGGACCGGATCCAGGTCTTGCCAGTAGTCCATGCCCCGGGTGGCTATCACCTCCAAAAGCTCGTGCACCGCAGTGCCCAGGATGCGGATGCCTTCCCCGGCCCAGTCAAAGGCTATTTCCTCTTCCCGGGCGGGAGAGGGAGTCAGGTCCTGATGCGGCAGCTGTACGGATTCCGGGAGCTGGGGTGGGCTCCAGTCCAGGGGTATACGGCGAAGGGGCCGCACGGTGCGGTCTTGCCCCTGCTCCTGGGAGTCCGTCCAAGAGGCGGGGCTATCCGGCTGGGAGGCGCTGTTTTCGAATTCGGGGAGCAGGTGGTCCCAGATGCGACTTAAAAAGGATTTCTCGGGTACCTTTTTGAAATCCGGGGCTTGGGAAGTGCTTTCCCGGGAGGTCCAGGCGCTGGCTACCAGGTGCAGCCTCTTTTTGGCCCGGGTGGCAGCCACGTACAGCAACCTGCCGATCTCGTGGTGCTCCTTGTCCTTTTTCAGGCTTTCGATATAGGTGTAGGTCCTGTCCTGCTCCCCTCCGGAGGGGGCAATCGGGGCTAGTAGCAGCCTGGAGGAGCTCCCGTCCCCCTCTGGGACCTCTAGGAACTGTAGCATAAGTTTCTCCGGGCTCCGGGGCACCTTTTCCAGGCGGGGCAGGATGACCGTGTCAAACTCCAGGCCCTTGGCCTTGTGCACGGTCATGAGCTGCAGCAGGGGATCCCCCTCGGGGTCCGGGCGGGAATAGAGATCCCTGAGGGAATCCTGGAAACCCTGTACATCCTCCAGGGTCCAGTGTTTCTGCCAGCCCCGTAAATGATCCAGGAATACGGCTGCATCCTCCAGGTCCCGGGAACCTGCGCAGCAGGCCGGTCCGCCCAGGGCCATCCAGGTACCCTCTACCATCCGGCTAATGGGTTTCCTGTCCCTGTGCTCAACGGCCCGGCTTAGTATGGGTGCTACCCGCTGCAACCGGCTTAGCCCCTCCTGGCTCAAGCCAGGAATGTTTTCGGGAGTTTCCAGGTATTCAGGTATGAGTGTTTCCCCTTCCCGGGGCGCCAGCCGGGTTAGATCCTTAAGGTCCAGGCCGCACCAGGGGGCCCTGAGTACCGAGAGCCAGGCCAGTTGATCCCCGGGATTCAGCAAGGCCCGGGTCAGGGAGAGAAGATCCAGCACCACCTGCCTCTCCTGGAGGGGATCTATCTCAACTGCTTGAAAAGACAGCCCTGCCTCCCGGAAGTTCTGGATTATGCCCTGCAGATGGCTCCTGTTACGCACCAGTACCGCGATGCTCTCTTCCGGGTTTTCCCGGCGGATACCTTGGACCAGATCCAGGACGCAGCGGTCCTGGGCGCCTTGGTCCGCGTCCACAAAGGGATGAATCCCCACTTGGCCCTCTTCTTCCCGGGCGGGGTACATGGAGGAGTACCGCACGCTCCCGGTGACCGGATCCTCCTTTTCCTGGAAAACCCAGGGAAAGACCCGGTTTACCCAGTGCACCAGCTCCGATCCGGAACGGAAATTCACCGAGAGTTGTAGCGGGGTGAGTTGGATATCCCCTATACCCAGGTCCCGGGTATTTAGATACACCCCCACGTCCGCGTCCCTGAACCCGTATATGGATTGCATGGGATCGCCCACCAGGAACAGGGTCCGGCCATCTCCCGGGGTCCATCCGGAAACCAGGCGGGTCAGGATCTGCTGCTGGATTATGCTGGTGTCCTGGTATTCGTCGAAGAGTATATGGTTGAGCTGCCCATCCAGGCCCAGGAGAAGATCCGAGGGCTGATCGGGCTCACCCAGGGCCTGCAGGGCCCGGCTGGAGATTTCGGCATAGTCCACAGCTCCCTGTCTCTGCATCTCTAAATGCAATTGGGCAGCAGCCATGTTCAGTACCGTGAGCAGGCCGGATAAAACCTCCCAGGACTTTTGTCCGTATTCCGCTTGGGGCAGTTTTTTGATTTCCGCCAAGGCGCTGAAAATCTCCAACCGGGATCGGAGGTTCTGGAGAAGCTCCTGGCATTTTCTCTTTTTGTCCCTGGCTGCTTCCTTTTCCCGACTGGAGCCCATTTGACCCTCCGGAGGGAAGCCTAAGTTCTTGTTAACCTGCTTTCTGGGTTTGTCCTCCTGGGTGAGCAAAAGCTGTGCAAGACCCAGCCACAGGGGTAGTTCCCCGGGCTCGGTGCCGGGAAGGTCTTCTGCCTCAGCCAGGGCGGCTATCCTGGAATCCGGGTTTTCCCGGGCCAGGTTTCTGCCTGCGAAACGCATGCAGGCAAGCAGATCCTTTTGCTCCCCGGGTTCCAGCCGGGAGCCAAGCAGGGAGCGCGCCTTCTCCAGGTGCCTTTGGATCTCTCGTGAGAGGCTTTTCTCCAGGTGGCCGCGCAGAAGCTCCTGGCTCCGGGAGCCAGCCACCAGGCGCAGCCAGTGTTCCCGGCAGCGCAGCATGCTCTCCAAAAGATTTTGGACCTTGTCCCAGTCATTGTCCAGGTGCAATAGAAGGCGGGACAGGGGTCCGTGCCAGGAGGGATCCCCAATCTCCAGCAGGGTGTTCTGGGCCGCTTGGGTGTACAGGGAGGAGGCGTCCTGCATGATCTCCGGCTCCCGGCCCATCCCCGAGAGCAGGGGCAGGCGGGATCCCAGGTAGAGACAGAAGGAGTCAATGGTCTTGATGCGCAAGCGGGAAGGGTTCTCTAGCAGGTTCCATTCCCTGCGGCGGTCTTGCTCCAGGGCCTGGCGGGCCAGCTCCCAGGTTCGGGCCTGGTGAGGGGCCTGGGGACAGGGTTCGTTATGGGCCCGGGAAAGGGAACCAGCTATCCGGTCCCGCATTTCCCCGGCTGCCTTGCGGGTAAAAGTAATGGCCAGGATCTCCTCGGGTTGATGCACCCGGGAGAGAAGCTTGAGAAAGCGTTGGGTAAGAAGCTCGGTTTTGCCGGATCCGGCCGGGGCCTGGACCAAAAAGGACCCCTCGGGGTCCAGGGCCAGGTCGCGCTGCTCTTGATCCTGAGGCTGATGGTGGCTCATATGCTTCTTTTTCAGTTACCAATTTGA
>CAZNYT010000089.1:0-4294 GCA_964577315.1 uncultured Desulfovibrionales bacterium | reverse complement strand
TTACTCATTAATCCGGCACAGCTGCTTCAGGCCGCAGTATCTGCAGGCCAGCTCCTCATGGTTCTCCAGGGGGGTAACGTCCCCGCGGCCGTCCCGGATTTCATGGCTTATGTTCTTTAGTCTTTCCTTCCAGGTGCCGAACAATTCAGCAAGGTCCGGATAGTCCAGATCTTGGGGGGTCTTTAACTTGCTTTTGTCATCAGGACACAAGGCACGGGACTCTTGGTCCCGGACCAGGCCGGTATAGGAGAATTTTTTGGGGTTTACCTGGGCCAGGATAAGCCCGGCCACCTGTTTAGGCCAGGCCTGGGCGTAGATGGGCAGTTGGGGCTCCAGGATGCGCTCCCCGAACCAGATTTTTTCCAAGGATTCCATTTGGGCCCCGGTCTTGTAGTCCATGATGATCAGCCCCTGGTCCCGGATCTCATCAATGCGGTCCAGACGGACCCGGATGCGCAAGGGGCCAATGGAGATGCTCTCCCGGCTCTCCAGGGCGTAAATATCAAAGGGCTCCCGCTGGGTTTCGGTTTCCAGCCAGCCCAGGAGCAGACTTTCTAGCCGGGTGCGTTCCAGGCGCAGGAATTCGGGGCTGAAATAAACGCCCTGTTCCGCGGCATGATCCACCGCCATCTGCACAGCTCCTGAAATCATTTGGGCCAAGCTTCCCTGCTCCTGCATTTCCAGAAGCTCCTCCCAGGAGCTTATCTCCTGCCAGGCCAGCATGAGGGAGTAGTGCACCATTTCCCCTCGCAAGACGGGAGAGGCCCCGAACATGGGCTCCTGGGGCTCGGAGATGTCCAGGCGGTGCCCGGCGTAGCCCCGGAAGGGACACAGGGCCTGATCCTTGAAGACTCGGGTTCCGCCCGCCAGATCCCTTTCTTGCAGGGGAGCCCCGTAGGGGTCCTGGATTTCTTCCAAGCCGGGAAGGTGAGCAGGCTCCCAGGACCAGCCCGGGGAAGAGGCGGCATCTGGCTCTTGTTCTCGAGTAGTTATTTCCGCCAATAAGGGGGTGGGCTGAAGCTGGCGGTCCAGCTCCTGCCGGGGATAAGTAAAAAGAATCCAGGGCGCGCTCCTTTGAAATTCCTGTATGAGCTTGCGGGCCAGTTCCAGCTCGCGCTGGGGAGAGGCCCCGGGAGTGGAGTGCTTGTGCTGCACCGGCCCGGGAAGCAAGGGATTGGGCCTGGCTGGAGCGGGCAGGGTCTCGGAGTGCAGATTCAGGATCCGCAGGTAGTCGAAGTCCAGTCCGGCTATCTCGAAAAATCCCAGTATTTGGACCGGTACCTCCCGGGTTTCGGGCTGAAATATCTGGGAGGAGAGCAAGCGCTTCAGTCTATGAAGCGCCGCAAAAAAGCTGATTTTCGGAAGCACCTTGCCCAGGCGGCCCAGTTGGGTCAGGACCTCTCCCAGGGAGTGAAAGGCCTGGTATTCCAGGCTGTTCAGGCTCCTGCCCAAGGGCCAGCCCGCCTCCTCCAGGAGCCGGGAAAAATCCCGGGCCCAGGCAGCCGGGCTCTGAAAAGGGGGCAGCTGGTTCCCTGTTTCCTGGGCCTGGTCCAGGTGGGATTTCAGCACGGGGGTGTAATAGGACCGGTCCGGCCGGGACATCCAGGATAGGAGCCTGGATTGGGGTACCTGTCCGGTGGTGTTTTCCCGGAGCTTTAGGTCCAGTTTGGCCCGGGCGGGGTATTCCTGGTCCCAGCCCTGGATAAAGGGGGATCTGAGAATGGCGCTAAGGTTCCGGATCTCTATTTTCCGGGAGCTCAAAAGGTCCAGGAGGAGCAGGGCGCACCGGATCAAGGGCTGCTGGCTCAGGGGCTCCCCCAGGGAGATATTAAAGGCCCGCTCCGGGCTCTCCTGGGGAGAAAGGGCTGCCTCGGGGTGCAGCACCTGCTCAAAGGTGGTGAGAACCTTTTCTCGCATCCCTTCCAGTCCGGGAACCACTATACCTATCCTGGCCTCGGGATTTTCCCGGAGGATGCTTCTGGCCCACCAGGTGGCCTCCCGGATCTCGGCTTCATTATCCGGCAGGGGTGCTTGATGCAGCTCCAAATCTGGGATTTGTTCCCTTTCCAGGTGATAGAGTCGGGTGCCCTGGTTTTGCAGGGCAAGGAGCAGGTCCCGGAGAGCGGGTTCCAGCTCGTAGAAACCGGCCAGGACAACGTGGTCGGGAAATTCCAGCTCGCCCCTCTCCGCTAGATCCCGGATTAGACCGGGCAATCGGGCCGAATCCACCAGGTTCTCCCGTTGGCACGTTCTAAGATAGGACGAGCTCCAATCCAGGTAAGCCCGGGTTTCCGGGCTGTCCCAGGAACTTATCTCTTCATCCGGGATGTGGTGCCGGTGCTGGATATACCAGGCCTGGGAGGCGCTCTCAGCGATCTCCGTGCCCATGATCAGATCCGGGGTGGAGTGGGACTCCCGGATGATTTCCTCCCACAGGGTTTTTTCCTGTTCCGGGTCCAGAAGGTACATGGGCCGGGGCTTAAGTTCCTGGGCCCGGTCCAGGCTCCGGGCAAGCCATGTGCTAAGGGGCAGGATACCCGGGCTTTCCCAGGCCTGCTTCCCGGAGCGTAGCTGGTGCTGGGCGTATTTCTGGCTCAGGTGCCTGGCCAGGCGGTTGGTGGAGGTAAGCAGCAGGGCCTGATTTTCCACGAGCTGCCAGGTCCGGCTGTAATCTATGGCTTCAAGCTCCGGGACGTGAGTCATTTTGATGGATACTTTTGCCTGTGGGTTTGAAATTATTCGCCAAATTTACCGATCAGGAAGCGTTTGAAGGGAGAGGTGCTCTTTTAAGGGATCAAAATCCTGGTCATTGTGCAAGAGAGGGATGTTGTGCACTATACACCAAGTACCTATAACCACGTCTATAGTTTTGCGCACTGTGACCCCTTTGCTATGGAGGAAGCGGTAATTTTCAGCCCCTGCCAGTGCTAGCTCCGGGCTACAGAGACTACAGCACATCAGTTCTGCTAGATAGGCCCTAGCCGTATCAAAATCTTGTTGTTTGCGAAATCCCTGTAAAATTTCCATCAGGATTAGATCACCCATGAGTACAGTATCTTGGGAAAGCAGAGCATCTAGAGAGTCAGTGGCATTGTTTTGTCGGCCATTAAAGTAGTCGATCCAAACCGAGGAATCCACGAGGATCATGAATCAATCCTCATTTTGTCCAGATCTCCTTCCCAATGAAGCTGACCCCGCAGGGACCGAATACGTTCCTGCTGTTTTTGTCTGATCAATACCTCCAAGGCCTGTTCCACTACCTGCCTCTTTGTTTTGGCCTGGGTTAGGTCCATGGCCTGGCGCAGGAGCTCATCGCGAATAACAATATTTGTCCGCATTGTGACCGCCTCTATGTTTGTGTGTATTGTGTGCTGAAATTATACACCTTGCGATTTAAAGTCAATAGTGCCCCTGATTTTTTAGCAGGAGTGTGAGGAGGGTTGGGTGGGAGAGAGCATTGGACATGGGGTGATAGGGAATAAGGAATTTTTTAACCCATCTTTCCGGCTTGAGAGTTAAAAGTTATCAGTTAACCATTACCCCCCAACCACAACCTTTACTCTTGATTTCAAAGTGTACACAACTTATTATATGTGTACATCATAAAGTACAAAAATAAAATCATCCCCTATGCGGAGGTTTAAGAGATGGAAGTAAACGTAAAGGAAGCCCGGTCCAAAATAAGCGATCTTTTGGATCGGACCCAGAAGGGGGAAGAAATCGTTATTATAAGGCGGGGCAAAAAAACGGCGCGCCTTGTCCCGATAGATGATGCTGCAGAAAGGCGGCTGCCGGATTTAAGCGGGTTTCGGCGTTCAATAGCAGCAAGGGGCAAGCCACTCAGCGAAGCAGTTGTAAAGGACCGCGGCCTGGAAAGATATTAGTTATGGTATATATCGACACGAGCGTGCTTGCAGCCTATTACTGCCCGGAGCCGTTGAGCCGGCAGGTTCAGGATATCCTGGGCCAGCAGGTCAAACCGGCTTTAAGCGTTTTGGCAGAAGTTGAATTTTTTTCCGCGGTCGCCAGGAAAGTACGGATGGAAGAACTGGAGATGGCGGATGGAAATCGCATTATCGCCAAATTTCAATCCCATTTGGATGGAGGGCTTTTTACAGTCATTTCTGTGCAAAATCATCACTGGCGGCTGGCCCGGGGCTGGATAGGCCTTTTTAACACACCGCTTAGAACGCTTGACGCACTTCATCTTGCCATTGCTTCTGCCGGGGATTTGGAATTGATCACTTCCGATAAACATCTCTATCAGTCTGCTGAAATTTTAGGGGTAACAGCC
>CAZNYT010000088.1:0-7975 GCA_964577315.1 uncultured Desulfovibrionales bacterium | reverse complement strand
TTGTCCCTAACCCTTTTGCAAGGAGGAGCACTCTCCCGTAGGCCCTTAAGGTTTATTCTCCCAATTGCCGCTGCACTGAATCCACTTTCTGGATCAGCCGATTGCTGCCCCCGCGGCGATAGTCCACCTTGAGGGTCAGATAAATGCGGTCACAGTCCTGCTGCAGATCCTGGAAACACTTGCTTACCACCTCCATGACCTCCTGCCAGTCACCTTCCAGACAGGTCCCCATGGAGTGCAGTGTGTAGTCCAGGCCGCTATCCTTTATGATCCTGACCATTCTTGTTACATAAGGGCTCAGGCTCTCCCCCTTGTCCAGAGGGAAAAGGGACAGCTCCGCCAATACGCTCATAGGGCCTCCCATTGCTGCTATTTAGTTCCAGTCTCATAAGCCACAGACTCTGGGTCCAGCTCGTGCAGCCTGGAAGCCACCTCCTGGGCCCAATGACTAAGCTGGAGAATGGTGTTGGAATTTACGTTCGGGCGGGCATCAACTGCATTGAACCAGAGCTTGCCCTCTATGGGGATGCCCAGGGCGCAGATATTGCGGTGGGTTCTGCCGTCCTGTGCTATGAGGTGAAAGTCCCGGGTCACGTCCAGTCCCCCGGTTTCAAAAGCCCCGGTTTCATCGCTGTTGACAAAGGTGCGAATCATTCCCCGCTGAAACAGGTTCTGAATCAGCTGGGAAGTGTCGTTTTTGTTGTCTACCCCGTGGATGCGGCCGTTGACAATATGGTTAACCTTCCTGAGGGAACCGGGTACTTCCGGGCTGGAGATCTCAAAGAGACCTTCCCCTTCGTTGAATTCGATCCTGGGTACCGGCCCGGAAAAGGACACTATGCCTTGCCTGGCCAGGATCTGTAGTTCCCGCACGCTTTGCATGGGCGGTCCCACAGCCACCCGGTTGTTGGTACGTTCGAACTTCTTCTTAAAAAAGCGGTGGGACTGGGCTGTCAAACCCGCGTGGTCCACAGCATACCTCAAGACGTCCCGTTGGTCCCGCAACACGGAGTCTATGGCGTTCTTTACGGGGCTGGCCACATTTCCCTTCCTGGCTTCAGTCAGGTCCTTGTCCATCTCTTCCAGGACAAATTCAGTGTAGTGCTGCAGGGACTCAAAAAGGGGATGGCCCGGCTGCCTTTCAGATTCCATTCTCCACAGGGGATTTTCCAGGTCCAGCCAGTTAAAGCGCTCTTCAGGGTGGACGTGTTCCTGTATTAGGGCCTGGCGCCGGGATAAGTCCCCGCATGTCAGGTATCTTTTCCCGAACTCCTCACCCAGCAGGGTGTTATAGAACACGTATTCCATCTCCTGCAAAATCAAGGGAAAAATGTCCTTTTCAAAATCAAGTTTTCCCTTTTGACTTTTCAGATTCTGCACATAATCCTGGGTAAATATCCTGCCCTGGTACTGCCCGGTTTTCTGGTTGATTCCCCGGGCGCAGAAAGGCACTCCCAGCCTGGACCCGATAATGATGTGGGGTTCCTGTCCGCTGGGAATATACTTGTCCCCCTGGAAAACTCCGCCCCTGCCGTAGGTGAGCCCCTTGATCACGTCCGTGGCAGTAAGGCCCATCCCGATGATATAAACCGTATCTTGGGCCGGGATATAATCAAGTTTTTCCGGAATGGGATAGCACAAATGCAGGTAGGAGGGGGAAGCGCCTCCCTGGTTGTGCCTTGCAGCGAAATTGTCAAAGGATTCCTCTGTAGAGCCGGGCGGAATCCTGTTCCGGGAATGCCCGGTCAAAAGAGCGATTTCGTGGGCTGGTATCCGGGTGCCGTCACTCAGCTGGACGTAATGAACGCTCCCGAAAGGGGGCTCTATATCCACAACTTCGCAGCTGTGGCGATGCAGATGAACCTGGTCCGGAAGGTTTTCCGCGCTCCAGTCGAAACATGCAGCCAGGTACTCCCCGTGCAGTGCCCGGGGCGGAAAGTCATTGGGGCCCAGGTCATAACCCTGCTTCTCGAGATACCCTTCCAGGGTTTTCCTCCAGGCTGCAGCCCGGGCCTGCTCGTCATCATCTCCAAACGCAGTGATCTGGCTGGAGATGGTGTTCAGAAGCAAATAATGAGGCTGGGCAGGGTTATGGATTTGGCCCCCGCCAAATCTCCCGGATTTCTCAACCACATGAATATGGACCGCTTGGCCTGGGGGGTGATGGGCAAGAGCCAGGGACAGCCGCCTGAGTCCGTAGGTGCCCCTGGGACCTGCTCCGATGAGAACAATGTTGTATTCCATTTTTACCGTCCCTTGAAAATGGTTCGGTGAAGTAAACACAGCTGTTTAGGAATTGACAGCGCTGGCCGAGATATAAAAAACCGCAGGAGATTGAGCCCAAGCCGTTTAAGACGCTGATTTATAGAATGTACTTTTTGCTTCTTTTCTTCTGTATCCTGCCCAGTATGAATCCGAACAACGCTGCCACGGTTATGGTCCCGCCTCCAGCTAAAAACCAATTAAGATTGTTCCTGGAGCGTAATGCCTGATTTTCCTGCTCCAGTTCCTGAAACTGCATCTTTTTGAATTCCAGCTCATTGCTTGTGAGCTGCAACTCATGCTTAATGCCCTGTATATTTCCGGAATCTTCCTGAAGAGTTTGGTGTCTGGTCTGAAGCTCCTGGAACTCTTGCTGCAATGTTTGAAGCGCCAGCTGCAGATCAGCATTCTTCTCACCCAAAACCTTTGTCTCTTGTTCGCTGTCATGCAGCCTGGATTGCAGATCTCCTACCTGGCTGTTCAAGTTTTCCACCAGGATACTGTTAGGTGTTCTCTGCATGGTGTATTGCTTCATGATCCAGCCTTCCTGCCCATTGGGAGTCCGGATCTGGAACCAGTCCGGGGATTCATCCAGGACTTGCACTGAAGATCCTGAGGGGAGCATGTTGATGACCCTGTGCTCCAGACTGGGACCGGTACGCATGGTTATCCTGAACTCGTCCGTGACGTAAAGCCAGTCAGCTAGCGCCAAACCAGGGGGGAACAAGGTGAGCAAAAACAGCAAAGCAACCATCTTGTAGTGCATTTTATTGGCCTTGTATTAGCTCGAGAGTTAAAAAGTTAGCAACTATTCACCAAATATTTTGCGTGCCGCGTACCCGGCTCGCGCTTTTCTAGGCTCGGCTTGCGGGGACATTCCTGCCCCCACCGGACTCTTAGCTCTGTGTACCTTGGCAAGGGGACATTGACCAAAGCCGGCTGGGCAGGTCTTAAAGGCAATGGTTTTTTGGATCATCTACTAACTTGTGGTTCAAGCCTTCTTTATCCCTATACGGATTTGTTAAGGACTCCAGAGTTAAGAGTTGAAGATAAAAGGTTTACCCGGTAAACCACGCTTAAGCGTGACTGCCGGAGGCAGTGTTGAACTGGGTAAAAAGTAAGGGTAAAGAAATCAAGAGGTTAAACCAGTTATAGCTGTGGACACGTAAAACTATGCCAGTGGTCAAAAAACAAATTGTTGCCAGATAGCTTTGGACTAGCGAGTATAAGGATTTTGAGCTACTTTTCAGCTTTTTTGAACCTTTGTCAATATTACTTTTCAAGTTTATTGCGATTACAGTTATTCAGCCCGATTGATCATGTGAACCGGGCATGGTGTAGTAGCTGGCCTGGTACACCCCGTCCAGGAGAAGAAAGGAGGATACGGCAACCTCCACGGCGATGGCCTCTTCCTTTTCTGCCATGGCCTGGAGCTGGGGATGTTCTTTTACCAGGGTGCGTATAAGGCCTGGCTGCTTCTGCTGCGCAGCCGGGGCGCAGGTTCCGCTGATAGTCAGGGCCTGGAATAATTCCCTGGGTTTTTCCTGGCTCCTGGTGTCTATAAGCAGGCTAACATTGGGATTGCGGCTGATATTGTAGAATTTCTGGGTGGTTTTCAGGGTCAGCATGTGGATCAGGCTGCATTCCTCCTGGTTGGATATGTAAGCCATGAGGGAGCAGTGGGGCTTGTCCTCCAGGCTAGTGGCCAAAACAGCCAGGTCGTTCTCCTGGATTATTTTCCTGATATTTTCCAGCATGGCCTCTCCATATTCTAGATTGCTATCAAAATGATTTTAATTTGTTCCGCTGATATTTATTCCTCAAACAGAAAAATACAACTGCACTGGATTAAACAAAGAAAGGTTTAACTGCGTGAGCTGGTTGAGCAGAACTCCGCAGATAAGAAGAGCAATTTTTAATCAGCGCAATCAGTGGTTAAAAAAATGAAACCGCAGATCTCACAGATCTTCGCAGATAAGAAGAGTGTTGCCCCAGGGTTGATGCTAACGAGCATCAAGATCATCTTGAATGCACATTGGAATTATATGAAACATTTGTCCCTTGCCCTGCCTGGGACTGGGCCTTTGAGTGTTCGCACCCCGGCTTTTTGGGGAATGCCCCGGATTATGCCCTTTAACAGATGCCTGTGCAGGAAGGCTGATGTTTTCCAATAGGTGATCCCCCCTAGTCCCCTGGTGTAAAACCTGAGCCTGAGCACCAGGATGCTCTGGCTAAAGCCCTGGGGCATCAGCTGAAATTCCAGCACCGCTTCCCCTGGGAGCCTCATCTCGGACAAGAGCCTTAACTCTTCATTTTTTCGTATCTGGACCGTTCTCCAAAAATCCACTGCATCTCCAAAGCGCAAGTGTTCCTGGGAACGGCGGCCTTTTCTGTATCCGGGGCCACCCGCTATCTTGTCCAGCATTCCCTGGAAACGCCACCAGAAATCCGGGTAATACCATCCGTTCTCACCGCCTATGGCTTCCAGGACGGGCCAGATCTTTTCCGGGGGAGCCCCGAGCTCCACCTCGTAAGAAATTTGGTACAGGTTCCCGCCTGCAAATTCCGAGTCCGAGCAAGTAGTCCATTCCGGGAAAACCACGTTCCCGGAATCCCTCCAGCAGGTATCAGCTTCTTCCCTTGTGTCCCGTTCCAGGGCCCTGCGGATTGCCTCCCGGCAGGATAAAAGCTCCTGGGGAATGATCTCCTGGATGCGGTTCTCGCGGCATACTACTGTGTTTCTCAGGCCTTCTGTAAGCGGAGTCGCTATATGGGCGGGTATGGGGGTAACCAGGCGGATCCAGTACGAGCTAAGCTTGGGAGTCAATACGGGAACCGGGAGTATGATCCTTTGGGGTAGACCGGCTTCCTGGGCGTAGATCTGAAAAAGCCGGGAATAATCAAGGATGTCCGGTCCACCGATATCAAAAGTCTGTCCTATTGCTGCCGGGTTGTCCAGGCTTTCTGCCAGGTACTCCAGGACGTTGCTTATGGCGATGGGCTGGCAGTCGGAGTGAACCCACTTGGGTGTGATCATAACTGGAAGGCGTTCCACGAGGTAGCGCATGAGCTCAAAGGAAACACTCCCGGATCCCAGGATCATGGCTGCTTTCAAAAAGGTTACCGGCACGGGGCCTTGCTTAAGGATCTCTCCCACCTCCAGCCTGGATTTCAGGTGGTGGCTTAGGTTTTCGTCCTGTTCCCCTAGCCCTCCCAGGTAAACAATCTGCTTCAACCCGGCCTTTTCAGCGCAGGAAACCATGTTTTGAGCGGCTTGCCTGTCCAGGGACTCGAAACCGGAGTGCTTGTCCTGGGATGGACCCATGGAATGCACCAGGTAGAAGGCGGCATGACAATCCTGACATGCGCTCTCCAGGCTTTGGGCATCCAGGACATTGACCTGGTACGGCTCGAAGTTGGAGTGGGCTGCATATTCCCGGCAGGAAAGCTTGTCCGTGTTCCTTGCAGCCGCCCGGACCCTGTATCCCTTTTCCAAAAGCAGGGGAACCAGCCTGCCGCCCACATATCCGCTGGCCCCAAGGACCAGGATTTTCTTTTGGGAGTTGTTTACCATGTCTTTTTTTCCGGGTTGTTCTGCCGCACAGGAGTGGGGAGTTTATTTCCCGGAGCCGATAAGGGGAAGCTCCTTTTCCACGCGGAAATACACCAGGAACATGTTTTCCTGGCCGGGGCTGCTTGCCTGGGAGTGCTGAGAACGCCTGCTCATGGCCTGGATCTTTTCCTGGTCCTCTTCCTCGTGGATCTTGGTTAAAAACAGTCGTTTCCCCTGGTAGCCCTGGCCCTGTTCTATGAACATGTAGGCTGCCTTGGGATTGGATTGGAGGTTGTGATGGGACAAGCGATCCCGCATAATCAGGGCCAGGCTGCCGTCCTCCATGACATGGGGCCTGGCGTAAATAGCGCTGTCCACGTTCCCTTCGCTGTCAGCAGTGGAGAGGATGCCAGTGCCATTGGTGTTTTCGAAGTAGCTTTTCAGGTCCATGTTGGTTTCCTTTAAATGTTTTGCGGTTGTTTATGAACTGGTTGCGTCCTGGTAAAATATGGTGTTTGCGTGGCCTTTTCTCTAACAGGGAGCGCCTGAGGCGGCTTTAGTACCTGGGTTGCTTGATCAGTATGTGAAGCCACAGATACCCCAGATCTATTCCCCGGCCCTGAAGGTTTTGCCGTGGAGTGACCAGGGATCCTGATTCAGGAGCCTGATGAGGCTTTCCGCGGATTGTTCCGGGGTTAAGAGCTCTCCTCTTTCCTTCCAGGGCCTGAACACCCGGTGCAAGTGCTCTGCCCCTCCTCCCTGGGCAGTCCTTGCTTGCTCCTGCATCCTAGTATCAACTATTCCCGGGCGAAAAACAAGAGAAATTATTTTTGAGGTCTCCGCTGCCAACTGCCTGGCAAGAAGCTCTTCTGCCGCCTTGGCAGCGCAATAGGCCCCGATTCCCGGCTGGGTCCTCTCGGCGGCTCCGGAGCCCAGAAAGACAGCCATTCCCTGGTTCTGCTCCAAAAGGAGCGGTACTATCTGTCTTATCAATTGGTGGGAGGCTTTTACATGGGAATCCATGACCCGGGAAAAGGCGTCTTCATCCATCTCCCAGAGCAAGGGACCCGGCATGAGAGCCCCGGCATTGTGTATAAATCCATATATGTTTCCCAGCTCCCGGGCCTTGGTTATGCACCTGGAAACAGTGCCGGGCTCGGCGATGTCCCCGGCTGCACAGCTTGCCCGTGCGCCGTGGCCAAGGCACTCCTCCCTTGCTTCTTCCAGGAGCTCGGAGCTTCGGGCGTTTAGCACCAAGTGAACGCCCTCCCTAGCCAGGCCCAGAGCCAGGGCCCTGCCAACTCCCATGGAAGCGCCGGTAATTATCAAGGTTCTATCTTTTAATTTGTGCACGGTATGAGTTTATCTCCCATCTACGTCAGCTTGAACCGGAAAGGGATAATCTATGCCAGGATGGATTGTTTTTCAATAAGAGTTTGGGCTTGAACTCAGTGCAGAGTGCTTGGCCATTTTACGAAATTGTCATTTGATTTTCAGGAAGCAGTCCAGAGTTACAGCTGGATTTAGTCCAGGCTGCTTCAGGGAATACTGAGCACCTTGGAGTTAAGCAAAAACAAGCCCCTGTTATTTTTCTGGCCTAGACCAGAGATGGCTTGATTCCCAGTGCATATAGCTAAGCAGTCAAAAGTTCTCGCACAACAGGTTGGAATTATGTATTTAGCAACTACTCACCACGTTTGACCTAAACTGTTCACCATTTTTGTCCACAAAGCATTTAATTGAATTGCTTCATTCTCTAAAAGAAAAGAATCTCACGCCCGGGCCTCTAGCGTAGCGGGCGAGAGCCAAAAAGATTTGGTGAATAGTTACTATATTTTTACAAATTACAGCTGTTCAGTTGCATTCAGAATATAGTTCCCTGAAATCGCGGGTTTTTGTTTAACTATTAACCATTAACTGATAACTTTTAACTCTTTAATATATAACGAAATTGAAAAAAGGATGCCCCTTGTGTGATACAAAATTGTTAAAATATTTGTAACGATCAGGGGGCTGCGGAGCCATCAGAAAGCTTATCTTACTGGAATATTTGAACAAAGTATATTTGGTCCGGAAAGTGCATGTAGATGAGAAATACATCTGAAAGGAGGTTAATTTATGGAAATCCCGGTATTCAACTGCAAAAACGCTGATGATGTG
>CAZNYT010000087.1:0-8052 GCA_964577315.1 uncultured Desulfovibrionales bacterium | reverse complement strand
TGGATGTTTTTTATGGCCCTGCAGAACTTTTCAGGGAGTGCCAGGCTCCCCTGGGGCTTTCTCCTGGAATGGAGTCCTGCTGGGTATGGCCAGGGATCACTCCGGAGCTTTTTCTCCATAGGCGGGAATTTTGGGGTCAATCAATAAACCAAGCATAAAAAAACAAGTAAAGCGTACCTGAAATGTCCCAACCATCCATAAAAAACAAGTAAAGCGTACCTGAAATGTCCCGACCATCCATCCCATCCGATTATCTGGAAAAAATCCGCAACATTGGCATCATAGCCCACATTGACGCCGGCAAGACCACCCTGACCGAGCGCATGCTTTATTATTCCCAAAAGATCCACCGCATGGGCGAGGTCCACGAGGGCACTGCCACTATGGACTTTATGCCTGACGAGCAGGAAAGAGGCATTACCATTACCTCTGCCTGTACTTCCTGTCTATGGCGGAACAAAAGCATCAACATTATCGATACCCCGGGACATGTGGATTTTACAGTGGAAGTGGACCGGGCCTTACGGGTTTTGGACGGAGCGGTGGCAGTCTTTTGCGGCGTGGGCGGGGTAGAGCCCCAAAGCGAAACAGTGTGGCATCAATCCACCAAGTACCACATCCCCAAGATCGCATTTATCAACAAGATGGATCGCCCGGGAGCGGATTTCGAGGCGGTGCTGGAAGCCATGCGCCACAAGCTGAAGGTTGTGCCCTTGCCCGTCCAGGTGCCCCTGGGCCAGGGTGAGGACTTCCGAGCCGTCCTGGATGTTATATCCGGGCAGAAGCTGGTTTTCGAAAACCAAAGCCTGGGCAAAACCATTGAACGTTTGCATCCGGATCCAGAAGAAGAACGCGAAGCAGCCCAGTGGAGTGGCTTTCTCCTGGAAACCTTGGCAGAATACGACGACCGGATAATGGAAGATTACCTGGAAGGTAAACATATCCCTGCTAACACCCTGTTACAAGCCATTCGTACAGCCACTCTGGAGCTAAAAGTTGTACCTGTTCTGGCGGGATCTGCCCTGAAAAACAGCGGTGTGCAGCCGGTAATGGACGCTATTTGCGAATTCCTGCCCTCTCCCCAGGATGTACCCCAGGTACAGGGCATAGACCCGGATAACAAAAGGCCCAAATCCTTCCCCATTCGATCCCAGGCCCCCCTATCTGCACTGGTATTCAAGGTAAGCATGGAAACCGGGCGCAAGCTGGTTTTCATGCGCCTGTACTCCGGAAAAATCCAGCCCGGAGAAACGGTTTTCAATACCGGCCAAAACGCTAGGGAGCGGGTGGCCAGACTGTTTTCGGTGCACGCCAAGCACAGGGAAAAGCTGGAACAAGCCCTGGCTGGTCAGATAGTGGCAGCAGCCGGCCTAAAACACGCCCGCACCGGGGATACCTTGTGCCACGAACAGGATCTTATTCTACTGGAGAGAATCGGGGCCTATGTCCCTGTTATTTCCCTGGCCCTGGAGCCCAGCAACAGCCAGGAAGAGGAAAAGCTCCTCTTTGCCTTGGACAAGATGCTTTTGGAAGACCCCACCCTGTTCTTTGAGCGGGACCAGGAGACGGATCAGCTGATTCTCTCCGGAATGGGGGAGTTGCACTTGGAGGTAACATTGAACCGGATCCGGCGCGAATACGGAGCCGGGTTCAGGGCTGGACATCCGCAGGTAGTGTATCAGGAGACCATCGCCCGTCAGGCCAGGGCCCAAGGCGAATACGCCCGAGAGTTGGGCGAAGAATACCATTACGGATGCGTGGAGCTCAAGGTCGAGCCCTTAGGGCGCGGGGAGGGCAACAAAATAAGCCTGGAAGTGGATCCGGAGCAGTGGCCCCGGGAGTGGCTGGATGCGGTATATTACGGTATCGAGGACGCCCTCCAGGCCGGGGAATTAAAAGGTTTCCCTATTCACGATGTCATGGTTCGGCTTAGGAAACTGCATTCAGCAGAAGGGGCGGACAGCCTGGGTTTCAGGCTGGCCGCGGTTCAAGCCGTGAAAATAGCGATATCCAAGGCCCACCCCATCCTCTTGGAACCCATTATGTTCGTGGAAATATTCACCCCTGCAGAGTTTGTAGGAGATTGCATCAGTTTGCTGGGCACCAAAGGCGCACAAGTGGAAAATATGTTCGATCGCGGGGATCAAAAAATCATCCACTCCCTGGCCCCCTTGCGCAACATGTTCGGATTCTCCACGGAACTACGCTCGGCAACCCAGGGGCGATCCGGACTGAACATGAAATTTCACCGTTTCGATGCCATGCAAGGCTAGTAGGGGCCTAACTGAATTCGTCCGCCTTGAACCAAGGCGGAAGTTAAATGCCTCAGCCGCCGGTGGGGGCACAGGCTTGACCCGCTGAATCGCTCTGGGTCTTGCCCAGGGGATTGGCAGCAGAAATACATTTGCTCACCCATTTATCCTGCTCGCAATCCGGACAATATACCACCCTGTCTCGGCCCATCACCAATTCCTCGAAATACTTTTGGCACTGGGAACAATAAAACTCATAAATCGGCATCTGAACACTCCTTTAAACGAGGCTTAAAATACTTGTTCATTTACATTGTATCTGGCATACTGTAACCAATTCTGTAAAACTCCAACCTTAACAGGAGAAAAAGATTATGGCAGAGATTAACAACATTCTATGCGCTGTGGACTTTTCTGATATGAGTTCCAGAATAGCAGATTATGCCCAAACTATTGCTAAATCCTGCAACGCTGCTGTCAAGGTGGTTTATGTAGCCCCCAGCCTGTCTCAATACGTGGGGTTTCACGTACCCCCCACCTCTATTGAAAATTTCGTGGGCGAAATCGTAAGCGGCGCTGAAAAAACCATGGATGTCTTTATCCAGGAAAACTTCCAGGACGTGGAAGTATCCGGACATGTCCTTACCGGCTATGCCACGGAAGAGATTCTAAGCTTTGCGGACCAGGAAAGCATGGACATGATAGTCATGGGTACTCACGGCCGCAAGGGAATTGACCGGGTTTTATTCGGATCGGTCGCGGAAAAGATCGTGAAGGCCGCCAAAATGCCGGTGTTAACCATCAGACCCGATGTTGGCTAATCCCGGATTACTTTCCATGCGCAGATTCTTGCAATTCCGTCCCCCTAACTGTGGAGTGGATCTGGGTAGTTCCTGGGGGAAAACCGTCAAGCTGGTGCGCCAAAAAAAAACCCCCACCCTGGACAGATTTGCCAGATTCCCATGGCTGGACCAGCAGCACCAAAGCCCGGACCAGAAAGGGACCAAATTGCAGACCTTATGGAGGCATTTGGGTCTCAAGGACAAAAGCGTGATCTCTTCCCTGGCCGGACACGCTGTCATGGTAAAGAGAATCTTCTTGCAGGCTGGCCCAGAAAAAGAAATCCAGGAAAAAATATCCCAGGAAGCGGCTCAATATATCCCCTTCGATATAAACGATGTTTATCTGGATTATCACGTATTGGATTCTTCCTCGGAAAGCGAAAACCAGGAGGTTATCCTGGTGGCCAGCAAAAAAAAAGTGGTCCAGGAGCTAGGCCAGATAATGGAGCATTCCGGGCTGAACTTAAGCATTGCGGATGTGGATGCCTTTGCCCTGAGCAACTGTTTTGAATTCAACTATCCGGAGTTAACTCAGGAGCCGGCCTACCTTTTAGACATAGGTGGACAACAAAGCATTTTTGCCGTGTTCTGGCACAATCAACCCCTGTTCTTCCGGGAAATGTCCCTGGGCGGGAACCAACTTACCGAGGCTATTGCTAAGATCCTGGATGTAGATTCTGCCCAGGCAGAAAAAATCAAGCTGGAAGGACCTGATGCCTGCAGCCAAGAAGAAAAAAAGGCTGTTTCCCGCGAATGCGTCAATATCCTAAGGTCTTGGGCCAGTGAAATAAAAAGGCTTATCGGCTTTTACCAGACCTCTTTTCCATCTGCCAAACAGGCCAAAATCCTTTTGCTTTCCGGTGGAGGAAGCCTTCTACAGGACATTGAGAAAACCTTGGAACAGGAGCTGAAAATCGAGACCAGACATCTGGACCCCTGGAAAAACATCCAGATCCAGGCCAATGACTTTGATCCCAAGTACCTGGAAATGGTCAAGCCCCAGTTCGCTGTGCCAACTGGTCTTGCCCTGCGAGGATTTATCTAGGCCATGATCAAGATCAACCTTTTGCCCCACTCCAAGAAAACCAGGCTCTCGGCCACGGAAAAGCAAATAGTTCTGGGCCTGGGCCTGATCGCGGGCCTTTTAGTGCTATTTACCGGGCTCATTCTGTGGTCCGGGAGCAAGGTTGCGGATCTGGAGGAAAAGGTTCAGGCCCAAGAGGAAAAAAGACAAAAGCTTCTAGATAAAGTGGGCGAGGTGAACGAGCTTGAGGAAAAAATGGAGGAGATGGAATCCAACCTCAAGGCTATTAAAGAGATACGCTCCATCCAACAATTGCCGGTACGCTATGTGGAGGCCTTGATCCAAGGGCTTCCGGGCCAAAGGATCTGGTTCGAGTCCTTGAACCTAAACAACGAGGATGTTTTGGAAATACGTGGAGTGGCCGCGGACAACCAGATCTTTGCCCAATACGTGGACAATTTGCGCGAGTCCGGATATATTCACAAAGTTGAGACCAAGAGAACCTCGCGCCGGCAGATCCAGGACATGAATCTGGTAGAGTTCGACTTCCAGATCCAGGCAGGGCCATCAAAAGAGAGCCCGCCCAGCTCCCCAAACAGTGAATAGCCTATGCGCCTGAATCTACAAAAACTTACTTCCACTGTGGAATCCTTGAGCCTGGGACGCAGGATTCTTGTTCTTGCCCTCTTATGCGGTTTTATCATAGTGATTTCCTGGCAGTTCTTCCTGGGTCCCAACCTGGACAGAAAAGCCCAGCTGGAATCCGAGATGGAGTCCCTGGAGATGGATATTCAGCGTTTCTCCAGACAGGCCGCCAAATGGCCGGACCTGGAAGAGAGACGCCAAGAATTGGAGATGGAGCTGGAAGCAGCAGAGACTCTATTGCCCCGGGACGCCCACGCCCTGGAGAGGCTCCTGGCCTCTTTTGAACGTCTGGGCAACGAGAAAGGGGTGAACTTTTTGCTATTTCAGCCCGGGGAGGAACAAATCCATGACTATTACGCCAGCCGCACTGTCCAATTAAGGATTGAAGGCAAGTTCCATGATCTGATAAATTATTTTGATGCCCTGACCAGGCTGGATAGGCTGGTAAGCCTCCAGAGCCTGCGCTTGCGACCGGATGATCAAATCCAAGAGGGAGGCAATGGCATGCTCACAGCGGAATCCAGGCTGTTGGTATACAGGTCCTTAACCCAGCAGGAACAGGCCAGCCGGGAGGAGGATTGATTTCATGAGGGTTATGCATGCGGTTTCAAAACCTTGGCTGGGCATCTTGCTTGCTCTTTGCCTGTTGGCCTCGTCTGTTGCCCGGGCAGGGGATGAAGAGAACCGGACAGATTCCCAGCCGCAATGGATGGAACTCTCTGCCCCTCCATATGAGCCCGGAGACCTCCCTGATCCATTTACCCCTTTTTTTCAAACCGCTCCGGGAACAGAACAGGTCCCCACCCTGGAACAAGCCAGGCCCCTCACACCCTTGGAGCGGGTGGAGATAAGCCAGCTAACCCTGGTAGGCATTATGTGGGATCCGGATACCCCGGAACAGAACAGGGCCATGGTGGAGCTACCCGACGGCAAGGGTTTTATCCTGGAACTAGGCACCCGGATCGGGCCTAACCAGGGAGAGGTAATCCGCATCCTGCGGGATCAAGTGGAAATTAAGGAAAGGATTCCAGGTCCTTATGGACAAACCCAGGAAAAACTCGAAATATTGGATTTGCGCCCCAGAGAAGGTGAACGCGATGGATAAAAAGATACTTTTTGGCATAGTATTCCTGCTGATTTTTTTGGGCATGGCCGCCCAGATGGACCCTGGTTCTGCCCGTGCCGGCTCAGCTGCCCAAGCTGAAACAGGGAACAATATCCTGCAGGATCTGGATTTTTGGATGGATCAAGAGGAGCGGGTCCATGTACGACTGCAGGGCCAGGCCGGACTGGACTACATTACCACCGGGAAGGATTCCCAGCGCATGCAGGTGGTGCTGCCTGGAGCCTCTGCCCCGGAGCACATGGTTCGCCTTTACCGCCTGGACGAGTTCGAAGCACCGTTAAAATCCCTGCTGGTTCAAAACACGGACCAAGGAGCCAAGCTTACCTGGCTCTGGGAACATGAGCTTGGCTTTGAGGTCCACAACCCCGAAG
This sequence comes from uncultured Desulfovibrionales bacterium, assembly GCA_964577315.1. GTDB lineage: Bacteria > Desulfobacterota > Desulfovibrionia > Desulfovibrionales > Desulfonatronovibrionaceae > Desulfonatronospira. The sequence goes on along the minus strand of CAZNYT010000087.1, from coordinate 1,792 downwards.
AGGCCATTACGTTCCGCTTTTCCCCGGAGGAGGCACCTTCTGATGACCTGGATGCCCCGGGAACAGATCCGGACCAAATGACCCCCTTGACCGCGGAGCAGGACCCATTAGATCAAAGGTCCCTTTTTCCCGGGATGCAGGAGGAATACACCGGTGAGCCCATATCCATCGATCTGCAAAACGCAGAAGTGGAACACGTCCTGCGCCTGATCCTGGCTGTCACGGATTACAACCTGATCCTGGACGAGGATGTGGAGGGCAGGCTTTCCCTGGACCTGGAACAGGTGCCCTGGGATCAGGCCCTGGACATGGTTGTGGCCCAAAAAGACCTGGGGATGGTCCGGGAGCACAACATAATCCGGATAACCACGGCAGAGAAGCTGGAGCGGGAGCGTGAACGCGCCCGCAGGGCCCGGGAGGCTGAACTGGAGGAGCGCAGGAGCCGCCAGGAGTTGGAACCCTTGCATCAGGAATTCATACAGGTTAATTATGCCAAGGCTGGTGAGCTCCAGCCCCGGATCCAGGAATTCTTATCCGATCGGGGCCGGGTGGATCACGACCAGCGCACCAACACCTTGATCATTCGGGACGTTCCTGCCCAACTCCAGGAAATCCGGGAGCTGGTAGACAATCTGGACCGTCCCGAGCGCCAGGTCCTGATCGAGGCCCGGGTAGTTTACGCCACAGAAAGCTTTCGGAGAGAACTGGGAGTGGATTGGCAGTTTGCCTACGAGTCTCCTGGCATGGATACGGATATCATCCAGCCGGACACTTTCAATTTCCCTGGTGACATGGCTGATCAGCAGCTGGGTGTGGGAATCCTGGGAAGCGAGGGCCGCAGTTTCTCCGTGCTGGAAACCGAGCTACGCTTGGGCGAGGCCCAGGGCAAGTCCAACACCATTTCCTCCCCCCAGATCATGACCCTTAACAACCAACAAGCCGAGATTGAACAAGGCACCCGTATCAGAAGACAAGTCGAGGACGAACGAGGTACACGCACAGAATACGACGACGCCACTCTGCAATTGGTAGTCGAGCCTCAGATAACACCGGATGACAATCTGATTCTCTACCTGGAAGTGCAGGACGACTCCCCGGCAGAGGCCGGTATTGACACCAAGACGGCGCGTACCACCCTTTTTGTAGAAGACGGGGAAACTGCGGTTATCGGCGGAATAAAACAAATGCAGGAGCAGGAAAGACGTGATCAGGTTCCAGGATTCTCCAGCATTCCTGTTCTGGGCTGGCTATTCAAGCAGGAGATGGTAGAGGAAAGCATGGACGAACTTCTCATTTTCATTCGCCCCAAAATTCAACAATAACCAGGCAGAGATATGGAGCTTAAGCTACCCAAGGCTCAAGATTTAAGCCGCATTTGGCAGGATAGTTTCCTGGGCCATACAGGATTTTTCATACCGGGTGAACGGGAGTTTACCCTGGGCAGGGAAATGGATCTGGTATTGTATGTGGAAGGTGAACACTGGGGATCTTTGCGCATGGTGCCAGTTTGGGCAAATATTTACGGCCCTGCCAGCCAGGACCAGCCCCGGGGAACCTTTCTCAAGCTGCTCTCCTGCCCCCCGGAACTAGAAGCAAGCATCCGCGAGAATTACAGCGGTACATAACACGAAACTTAGTTCTATAACCATGGCTCTATACACCGCCTTACTATTATGACAGCAACTCTTTCCCTGGGTCCGAGGGTTCTGCAAACTGGGCGTAAACTGTGTGAGCGACGGCCTGTTTGCAGAATTCTCGGACCTCTGGATAAAAAGTTTTCGTTGTAGTTATA
>CAZNYT010000086.1:0-8219 GCA_964577315.1 uncultured Desulfovibrionales bacterium | reverse complement strand
AAGGATCTACTTCATGACTCACTACACCCATCCCAGGGAAATGACCGACGTCAGTCTGGAGGCATGCGACAGACTCATCAAGGCCGGCGGCATACTATGCAATCAGACCCCGATGCTCAGAGGGGTTAACGACGACCCCCAGGTTTTGGGCGAGCTGTTCAACAGGCTTTCCTACATGGGTGTGGCACCATACTATATCTTTATCTGCAGACCCACGGTAGGCAACAAGCCTTATGCCGTGCCCGTTGAAGAAGCCTTCAACGTTTACCAGACGGCCAGGAGCATGTGCTCCGGACTGGGAAAAAGGGCCAAGCTTGCCATGTCCCATGCCTCCGGCAAGATAGAGGTACTGGCCATGACCGATGAAAACATCATTTTCCGCTATCACCGGGCGGCCGACCCGGACGAAAGTGGTAAAGTGCACATATGCAAGCGCAATCCCCAAGTCTACTGGTTCGACGACTATAAGGAAATTGTGGAGACCTATGAACAGCAGGAAGCTTAAGCCCCGAGTTCAAAACGCCATTTGCAATAGAGTTCAGGCGGATGCTCATCAGGAGGGGCAAAGAGACAGTGAACCCTGATGCGGGGGTCTATCTCCCCGGCAAAGGCTGCAAATTCACGAAGGTGCATTTCCTTGCAGCTGTACTCCCCCAGACCGTGCTTTTTTCGTCCCTCCTGGGCCGGACATACGGGAACGCTTAAAATCATCTCACTTTCCCCAGCCTGAATATTATAATCCAGCATAAGCCCCCAGGAAAAATATTTAAGGGCTTGCAGCAATCCATGCAGGCCCTTTTCTTCTATGCAAAAGCGCTTCAAAATGTCCCTGGAAGCCAGCCGGCCCACCTGCTCCCAGACCAGAGCGTTGACCTCTTCCGCCCCTCCCAGGCCCATGCGCTTTTCAATATTTATGAACCAGAAGGCATCTGCCACCCTCAACTGCCATAAAAGACTTCCGGCCAGATTTCTCAATTCTTCCCTGTCCATTAAATCCAGGTCTTTTTCCGGCATTTCCACCTCCCCGCCACGATTTTTGCTTTCCATATGCTTTAAATGCTGTTAATATAAATAAGGTATAGACGGGATATATTTCTTGCACAATCAATAAAGCTTGGCCAGTCAGGGGGTTAGTGACTTACTCCTGACACTCTGTCCTAGTAAACAAGAACTACGCTAAGAAGCGTGGTTGGCCAAAAAACGAGCTGTCCAGGTTGTTTTTGTTTTTTTGCAAACTGATGTCGTACTAGGGCATACCATTCAAGCGGTTGGAATGCTAATCCATAATCCATTAATCCATAATCCACAAACCAGATGCTTGGCAGAAAGCCAAAACAAACCTTGATTTGGGTTGCCGGCACGGACAGCCTCAGATCAATCTAACCGCAACAAACAAAAAGGACAATACTCCATGGAAGAACTGGCAAAATTCAAAGACCTGCCCATAGACTGGGATGTGGAACCTGCAGACGCAGTGGCCCTGCACCTGGAGTGGGGCAACACCGGATACTCCGGAAAGCATCATGATTCTGACTCAGAGACCTATTATTTCTGTGTGGACTCCTGGCAGGAGCCCTATATCCTGCGTCTGCAGAAAATGACCAAGGACGGGTCAGAGACTTTGTATGAAATGGAACTGCCCAGAGAATACTGGGACTGCTGCAGGGCCAAGGGAGTGCATGCACTTCCGCCAGAAGTCAAGGAGTGGCTTCAGAAGTGGTTCTAGGAGCTGCCATGGAAATCATACAGGTTGGGTCCTCTGCGGCAGAGATTCTTATTGCAGCCGGCCACAAGGAGTATTTCCCGTCTTTTACCCGGAAGCAATCCTGATTTCCCGGCTGGCTTTGTGGAGCTGCGCCTGTATCTTGTGGCGGCTTTTCGGGGAAATCTGGAAATAACTGGGTACCAGCATATTGCACCTCCTTGCTTATTTCCTTATATACTTTATCGTTTTTTTCCCCGGTAATCTTTAACCCGACACTTTAACGTGATGCTAAATTCATGCCAGAACAAACTGCTATACAACCTGGCATACATCCCTGAACATCTCCCTTCTTACCTGTGCCCTTTCTCCGACAGCGAGCCCTGTCTGGATCGCGGGCTTTTATATTACCAGGCACAGGGCAGAATCAATCTCATAGCCTGCCCCTTGCCCCTGGACCCAAAAGGCCCTGACCTTCACTCCCATGTAAACTCCATCGCCCGGGAAATGAAGCCTGCGGAGCTTAGTTCCATCAGCCCGGTTTCCCTGCATGTGGATGGATACAAACCTGCCTGGACTGAATATGATCTTTACTATTGCCTGGACCTGGACAACATCTTTAGCGGACCCAAGCTTCGCAACATGCTCAAAAGGGCCTTTCGGGATGTACAAACTTTTGTTGGACGGGATTTTACCCGCGACCACCTGCAGCTCTTAAGAAAATTTATTGAATATAAAGGCCTGGACCGGGAAAAAGCTCTTTTTTTTCACCGCATTCCAGAGTATCTTAACCATTCTGAAACGGCCATGGTTATAGAGGCCAGGACAAGGCGGGACAACACCCTGGTGGCTTACGACATCCTGGAAACAGGCTCCAGAATGTTTGCCTTTTACCTGTTCAACATAACCGGAAAAGAATCCAGGGGCATTCCCGGAGTAAACGATCTACTGCTTCAGGAAGCAATCCAACAGGCCCGAAAACTGAACAAAAGGCATATTAATATGGGACTGGGGATAAACAAGGGGATTGTGGCCTTTAAAGCCAAATGGGGAGCCTATCCCTTCCTGCCCTACTATTTCCAGCAGTTCAAACCTTCTTTCGGCTGGAAACGCTTCTTCGGACTAAAGAAATAAAGATAGCTGCAAACCATGACTTAACGATTGAAACTATATGAGCAAGCCCAAAATAATGACCGGCTGGAAAAGAATCCTCAGCCTGCAGCAAAGAGCCCGGGAGATGTACCTGACAGGAGTACTCATTCATAAGCCGGAAAATATCTACTATTTTACTTCGGTTTACCCCCACGAGCCCTCTTTCGTCCTGATTCCGGCCTACGGCGAACCCGAACTTGTGGCTGCAAGATCGGTCCTGGAAGAAGCAACCCGGGACAGTCTTATCCCGGTTACAGCCAGCGAAATGGACATAGCCAAAAGCGCTTATCAGCGCATGGTGGCCAAGAAAATGCTGCGCCCCCCTCCTAACACGCTTATAAAGGGCATGATGCGCAAGGTCAGCAAATCGCCCATAGGCATAGAAGTGGACTACCTGAGCCTTTTTTTGTTTCAATATTTCCAGATCCGCAATCATATGAACATATCCCATGAAATAAACGCCCTGCGGGAAATAAAGGACAGCTTTGAGATACAGCGCTTGGAAGATGCCTGCCGCATTGCGGATCAGGCTATGGAACACCTTCGCCAAAGCATCAGGGTGGGCATATCGGAAAAGGAACTCTCCGGAATATTCGACGCCAGGGCCAAGGCCCTGGGCGCGGAAGAGTCCAAGTGCCGCATCAAGAGCGGAGCAGGCACCGCCCTGGCCTTTTCCAGATGGATGGACCAGGACCTGGAAAAGAGACCCATGCTGATAGACTACGGGGTGAGAATCAAAGGCTACTGGTCCGATATCACCAGAATGTTTTATATCGGATCCGAGCCCGACGCCTCTTTCCTGAAATATTACAATCTTGTGCTGAAGGCCAGGCAGGCTGCACTGGAACACATGCATCCCGGGCAGAGCATTTACGGGCCTGAAGAAGCCATCAGGGAACTGTTCCGCCAAAAGGGCCTGGAGCAGCATATGATTTATGCCGCCGGGCACGGTATAGGTCTTGAGGTGCACGAAGACCCCCTGCTTGGGTCCGCTCCGGATACCACCCGGAATGAGGAAGAAGACAAGGAAGCCTCTTTGCTGGCTCAATCCGGCCTGGGCAGTTCCTTCATGAGCCTGACCAGGAAAATGGAACATAACATCGAACCGGTTTTTGCTAAAGGTCATGTGGTGGCCCTGGAACCCGGGCTGTATTTCCAGGAGCTTGGGATAAGGGTGGAGGACATGGTGCATATAAGCGACAAAACCAGGGTTTTGTCATCTCTTTCCACCGACCCCCGGGATATGGTCATACAGGCTTGAGCCTTGCAACCGGGACAACCCAGGGGAACCGTTCAAGGGAAACCACCCGGGATCCTTGCAGGCTTGGGGGACTGGGCCTCGCTAAGGAGTCTGACACAAAAGATAAAGGCAGAATATCTTGTTCAAAAACCCGATTTTTTCATAAAAGGAGACCTGATTTGTCATCTTGCAATCGCCAGGAATTGATAAAAGCTGCCAGGGGAGAAACAGTGGCAGACCTGCTCATCACCAATGTCCACCTGGTTAATACCCTTTCAGGGTCGATTCACTCCTGCAATGTTGCCGTAAAAAACGGGAGGGTGCTCGGCTTTGAAGACTACCCCGCCCTGAAAATCATTGACGGTCACGGCGCTTATCTGAGCCCCGGATTTATCGAGGCCCATATCCATATTGAATCCACTCTACTGGCGCCTCCTGTCTTTGCCCGTGCTGTGGCCTCAATGGGAACATCCGCTGTTGTGTGCGACCCGCATGAGATAGCCAATGTCCTGGGAATGCAGGGGATTGAATACCTTGTTGAATCCACCATGGACCTGCCGGTTGCCATATACTTCATGCTGCCCTCATGCGTGCCTGCCACTCACCTGGAAAATGCAGGGTCCAGGCTCGGAGTCAGAGATATGCAGGAACTTTATTCAAAATACCCGGACAGGTTTGCTGGCCTTGGAGAAATGATGAACTTTCCCGGAGTGTTGCACTGCGACCCCGAAGTGCTGAACAAGCTGGACATGGCAAAGCATATGGTTATTGACGGCCACGCTCCCGGTCTTTGTGGAAAAGACCTGAATGCATATATCCTGGGCGGCCCCGGAAGCGACCACGAATGCGCCACTTATAACGAAGCCAGGGAAAAACTGGAAAAAGGCATGCATATAATGATCAGGCAGGGCACTTCAGAGCATAACCTGGCTGAGATTATGCCCCTGGTCAATGATCATAACTGGCCCTGTTTTTCCATGGTATCCGATGATCGCCACCCTGAGGACCTGTCAGAAAAGGGCCATCTGGATGACAACCTGCGCCGGGCTGTAGGACTTGGCCTTGATCCGGTCCGGGCAGTACAGATGATCACCATCAATCCGGCCAGATATTTCGGGCTGAGACACAGAGGGGCAATCGCTCCCGGGTATTACGCAGATATGGTCCTTGTAGAAGACCTGGCTGATTTTAAGATCAAGCAGGTGTTTATCAAGGGTAAAGCCGTTGAGGAGCATTCATTCAGCAGCAGGATAACTCCTCCGGGCAATTCAATACATATAAAGGAGATGTCTGAAAAGAGCTTTGCAGTACCTGCTGCCGGGGAAAAAATCAGGGCCATTGAAATAATACCCGGACAGATAGTCACCAGGAAAGCCATGGTCAAACCACTTATCAGGGACGGCATGGCCATGGCTGATCCAAAAAACGACATGGTCAAACTGGCTGTGGTGGAAAGACACAGGGCCACAGGGAATGTGGGGCTTGGGTTTGTCCTGGGCCTGGGATGTAAAAAAGGCGCCCTGGCCTCTACTGTTGCCCATGACTCACACAACCTGATAATTGCCGGCACAAACGATCAGGACATGCTGACAGCTGCCCTTGAATCCAGGAAAATGGGCGGCGGTCTGGTTGCTGTGCAGGATAAAAAAGTTCTGGCAGCAGTGCCCCTGCCCATAGCCGGGCTTATGAGCTGCAACCCCCTGGAAGAGGTGCTCTCTTCCATGCATGAACTGGACAAAGCCTGTCGGTCTATGGGACTGACCCACAAAAATCCATTTATGATTTTGTCCTTCCTGGCCCTGCCGGTCATACCCGAACTAAAGCTCACGGATAAGGGCCTGGTGGATGTAAACAGGTTTGAGATTGTGGATTTATGGGTGTAATTGAGGTATCCACCCAGGTTGTTTGACAAGCCTTTTTTACCCATCTCAGGTTTGACTCAAAATGGGTAAAAAGACAGTCTTTTCTGGAGATGGCTGTGTTTTTTTGGTTGTCTTTCAGCCGGAGTTCTGGATACGAGTGCACATCTTTTCCCAGTGCGAGCCTCTCCAGTAGATGCGCTCACACCCGGGACAAATTTCAAAGTACTCATAGTATGTTCTGGTCCTGGGCTTTAAACGGTGAACTATATCGGATTTGGGGACCGGCTTGAGAATCTGGTTGCATCTCAGGCACCTGGAAAAACGACAGTCAAGATCCAGACCGTAAAGACGAGCAACCTCGCTAAGCTGATCATCAGGATTGCAGTCCCGTATCAAGCGTCCGTGCACTATCTCCCTGCGCTTCAAAAGCCCCCTGTCTCTGGACAGGACAATGCGACGCTCCTGTGCAGCCAGAGCAGCCACTTCCCGGTCCCCGTAGCTGTTGCTCCACAAGGTGTCCTGCCCCAGCATGCGCAAAAGCATGGCCAGCTTGCCTACGTTTACATCCGCTATAAATTTGACTTCCGGGTAAAGGTTGGGGCGAAGCAGGGTAGGCCTGGTCACGTCCACCGGAGCCTCTACCGGCCGGACCACAATCTTCTCATCTGGAGACGGAATATGATCAAAACCGGCCTCTCGCTCCTCCGCTAGAATTTCTCCCACCTCGGTATGCGGTACCCCCAGGGCTTCGATAATATCCTTGATGGAAGCCCTTCTTTGGAGTACATATTCAAGAGGATATTTAAGCCCGAAGTGCTCCCGCAGTTCGCGGTGAAAATAAAATGTGATGTACTTCATTTAGCTAAGGCGGGCTTTGCCCGCAACCCAAGCGAAAAATTTACCCCTGGCCACTTAACTGTCTATGCTTAGGCTTATCATCGGGGTCGGTATCGGTATCGGGGTCGAAGTCAGAATCAAATCCGATAGGCAAAGTCATGTAAAATGCTGCCCGGTATTTTCGATACCGATTCCGATACCGACACCGACCCCGACGCTTGTAATTTTGGTGATTGTGAAGGCAAGGTGTCGCGGGGACTGTCCCCAGTCACGCCAGAGGCGTGATTCCGGCACCCTCCTGAATGGTTACGGGTAAAAAGTTGCTGAGGTCGTATATAATATTTTTTGTGAGACTATATTTTAATTGATAACTCTTATCTCGCAAGACAGGAGGTAAACCATGGATTCCATCGGGGTCAAGAGCACCAAAAGAGAACAGTTCCTGGATATTACCCGTGAGGTACAGGAATACCTCTCATCCAACAAAATGCAAAACGGGGTTCTAGCCCTTTATTCTTCCCACACCACAGCAGGTCTGACCATAAACGAGGGGGCAGACCCTTCAGTGGTGCGGGACATCCTGGTCAATCTGGAAAGGCTGGTCCCCCGCAACGGGGATTACCAGCATATGGAAGGCAACAGCGATGCCCACATCAAAACCAGCCTCATGGGGCCATCGCTACAGGTCATAGTGGACAACGGCAGGCTTATGCTGGGCACCTGGCAGAAGATCTTCTTTACCGAGTTCGACGGTCCCAGATCCAGAAAAGTCTGGGTCAAGTGGATTGCCGGGTAGCCCCAAGCTCTGAAAGCCACCCCTCAAAGCTTTCCCGGGCCCTCTGGGCGTGCAGTTCCTTGCGTCTGGCCTTCTTGGCCCGGACTTTCAGGGGCGGGAACAGCCCGAAATGGATATTGCTGGGCTGAAAATACCTGGCATCACTTTGAAGATGATTCATAAGCGCCCCCAGAGCCGTGTCCTTCGGCGGCCGGGGAGGATTGATCCCCCTGTATTTCAGGCCCAGGCTCAGTCCCAGCCATAGCCCGCAGGCGGCTGACTCCAGGTACCCCTCCACCCCGCGTATCTGCCCGGCCAGGTAAACCCCGGGCCTGGCCTTGAGTTCCAGTTTTTCGCTTAACACCTGGGGGGCATTGACAAAAGTGTTCCTGTGCATGCTGCCCAGGCGCAGAAAATCGGCGTTCTCCAGGCCGGGTATCATGCTGAAGACCCTTTTTTGCTCCCCGAGCTTCAGCCGGGTCTGAAATCCCACCAGGTTGAAGGCGGTCTTTTCCAGGTTTTCGGCCCGCAACTGCACTACAGCAAATGGCTGCTCCCCGGTTCTGGGATCCACCAGGCCCACGGGCTTGAGCGGTCCAAAGGCCATGGTCAGCTCGCCCTTTTCAGCCATGGCCTCGATGGGCATGCATC